>CAYJPZ010000073.1:0-17804 GCA_964372185.1 uncultured candidatus Brocadiaceae bacterium | reverse complement strand
TGGCAAAGCCGGGCCAACCGCCTCGGTTGACAGCCTATTTACCTTGAAATCGGATATATTTCTCATAACCATTTTCTTACGGACAAGAGATTATGTTGTTCTTCAACTACGAAGAATATAAAGGCATCGTCTACGCACTTTCCGGCATCGTCTTTCTCCTTTATCTATTTCTTTACCGGAGAAAGGCCGTATGGTTAAAGGCCTTCGGGCAAAAGGCCTTCATAAACCGCTTCAGTAAAATCCCCACCCTCTGCCGAAATCTGCTGAAAGGGATGAGTATGAGCGCCGCCTGCTGCGCGCTTGGCCTGGTAATTCTGCAGCCTTTATGGCAAACAACCTACGATCATTATGAAAAAGAAGGGTTGGAGATCGTTTTCGTGCTTGACGTGTCGGTTAGCATGTTGGCAGAAGACGTAAAGCCTAATCGGCTGGAACGCGCAAAAATGGAGATATCCAATCTCGTGCGGGGGTTGGATGAAGACCGCGTGGGTCTCGTCGTATTTGCAGGCAGGGCATTCTCACTCCTGCCCTATCCCACAAACGACTACGAAACCGTCTTCCTGCGCATACTAAATATGATCAACGAACATTACGTGCGCTTTGTGCCGTACGGCACAAACATTGGAAACGCCTTCATCCTGGCAATGGACTCGTTCAGCAAGGAAAAGGCAAAGAAGGTAATGATCTTTCTGACCGACGGCGAAGAGCAGATCATCACGCGAAGCCAGGTTGCGGAGGCGGTTAAACTCCTGCTGGAACGAAAGGATATTGCCATTTACATCATCGGCATAGGCGATCCGCAAAAGGCGTCACCCATACCTAAAAAGGATAAGTCTGGAAATGTAATCGGCATGGAGACCACGGAAGAAGGGGAGACGATTTACACCTGCCCAAACCCCAAATTTCTCAAAGAAATAACAAACATCATCGGCGGTGAATACCGGCACGACGCCACCGGCGAGGAACTCAGGCAGATTTTTGAACAAATCATCGAGCGCCACAAAAATGTTATCGGAGTAAAAAAGAAGACCATTGTCAAAGACGTCTCACAATACTTCCTCGGCGGCACGCTGGGCTTGCTTGCGCTGTACTTGCTCTTATAGCGACCGGAAATTTTTGGGAATATAGTAGAGCGAAGAGGCTCTTCGCTCTACATGAAAAAGTCGCCGAAGGCCTAATTTATCTGGCTATACCTATCGGCAATTTTGCCGATAAAACTTATTCGTAGTTTTTAACTGATTGAGAAATCCAATAACGAACGGACTATACCTATGAATAATGTTACGAAAAAATCTTCGATAAGGAACAGGCTGCTCCTTTTTTCACTTTGTATTTCACTTATTCCCAGCGCCGTTATAACATCCATATATTACTTCAACACCAGGTATATCATAAAAAAGCACGTGCTGGATGAACTGACAGCCCTTGCGGATGCAAAGAAACAACACATCATTTCCTGCATTGAGGCAAAAAAGGAACGTACCATGGACTTCAGTTCAGACGGTTTCATTACGAAGAGGCTTGCGGCTGCTCACCGCGAAGGAACCCTTCATAGAGAAACCGTTTCTGCATTGAACAGGCATCTTTCGAGAAACAAAAGAACCCTCGATCCTGATCTCCTGGGAATCGCCATTGCCGATACGGGCGGCACGATAATCGCATCGACACATGAACGTTTTATCGGCGCGAATATAGCAACCGGCGCAACAACCACCCCGGATAGCCGTAAAGATCCCGATGTTGCTTGTGTCCGCGTCAGCCCGCCGCATTACAGTTCTTATTTAAACACCCCTTGTATAAGCATCAGCGCGCCAATTTTGTCCGCTACAATGCAGGGGAAAATCCTGGGGACTATCATCAACTGCTATGGCCTTGACATCCTGAACAATATCACTACAGACCGCACGAAATTGGGCAAGACTGGGGAGATATACCTGGTAAACAAGGATAAGACCATGATTACCGGATCGAGATTTCTGGAAGATGCCCCCCTCAAGCAGATGGTAGATACGGAACCTGTCCGCCAGATTATCGACAACGGCAAGGAAATAACGGACATATATCCCGATTACAGAAATGTCCCCATTGTAGGCGCATCGGCATATATAAAGGAATACAGATGGATAGTCCTTGCGGAAATCGATAAGGCGGAGGCATTTACGCCCTTAAAGACACTCGGCCTTATTACATTAACCATAGGAATCATTTGCGCCATTGCCGTTACCGGAATGGGGATTTTTTTTGCATGTTCGACGGCTCAGCCAATTAACATCTTAAAGGCGGCGGCAGAAAAGTTTATGGCGGGAGACCTGGAATACCGCGTCAACATCCCGCGAAGTGACGAGATAGGAGACCTTGCCCGTAGCTTTAATATCATGGCCGATAAGCTTGCGCTCGAAAAACGCATAGTATCATACGCCGTCGAGCAAAGCCCCGTGGCGGTTATTATAACCGATATCAATGGCAACATCGAATATGTAAACCCGAAGTTTACCCAGGTAACCCAGTATACCCCTGATGAAATACTGGGGGAAAACCCTCGTTTCTTAAAATCTGATATGACGCCCCCGGAAGAATACAAACATCTTTGGGATACCATTACTTCCGGGAAGGAGTGGCACGGGATATTCCGTAATAAAAAGAAGAACGGTGATTATTTTTGGGCGTCCGCATCGATATCGCCGGTACGCAAAAAAGGGGGTGACATCATCAATTACGTTGGAATTCAGGAAGATATTACTGAAGAGAAGCTTGTGAAAGATAAGCTGAAAGACGCAATTGATGAAAGGGACAAGAATATCGAAGAGATGAAACAGCTCATGTTCTTTTCAAATATGATGAATGACGAGGTACGGGAAGAAAACTTAATAAATCACATGTTCATAATACTGAAGGAGCGTTTCCGTCCCGATATCTTTGCGGTATTTCTTATAGACAAGGAAAAGCACGTGATCAATACACCCCTCGTTTTCCCACCGGAACTTGCGCACTCCCTCATCAAAAACGAAGTTTTGATCGATCCCACACTCTGCCGTGTTATACGGACGGGGCGGAAGTTCCTTGCAAGAGATGTCAGGAAGGAACCGTACTGTGAATGTGTTTCCCCTCCTATTGAAGATGGTGGATGCGCCTGTTATCCATTGCCGGCTGGTGGAACGGGTATCCGCGCAATCCTCACGGCCAAAAAAGACATGGTACACTCTTATGGAGAAGACACGCATAATCTCTTGTCCACGTATGTAGGACTTGCCTCATCAGCCTTGCATCGCATACGGCTTATGGAGATGACAAAGCACGCGTCCGTGACAGACGTGCTTACCGGGATATATAACCGGCGGTTTTTCAATGAGATACTGGAAAAGCAGTTGGCTCTGGCAAAGAGGCGCAATGAACCGCTCAGCCTCCTCATTGCAGATATCGACCACTTTAAGAACATCAATGACACTTACGGGCATACGGCAGGAGACCGTGCGCTTCAGCAGGTGGCGAAGTTCATGAAAAGCGCCATCCGTTCTTCAGATATTATGGCCAGGTACGGCGGAGAGGAGTTTGCCATTATCATGCCCACCACTGACACAGATCACGCATTAAGCAAGGCAGAAGAAATCTGCCGACGGATAGAATCTTCCGGCTTCGACCACGTCGTTACCGGAAAAGGTATCAAAATGAATCTGAGTATTGGCGTTGCAACATTTCCCGAACATGGCAGCGAAGCCGGCACGTTGATGAATAACGCGGACCGCGCCCTGTATAAGGCAAAGAATAACGGCAGAAATCAGGTAGTGGTATACTACGGGCCATCATTCGAATATTGACTGTGTTGCAAACGCACTGCGTGCTGATGGGCTATTTCGAACATGCTTGTGAAGGAAAAGGGCGCTCCGATTGTCGCGCAGAACCTTGAAAATATTTCGTTCCTACGGAACTAATACGGTTTCTTTGTTTGTCTTCTACCAGTATTTTGTTCCTAACGGAACTAGTACGGCGACACATTAACTACGTAGCATGTCCTATGGACACGTGTTTGCTGTTGTGTAATATAGCCAAACAAGTCAGGTTTTCGACGCTTAAACGGGCGAATACCGGGGATTCGCCCTGTATTTTTCGAAAACCGGAAGCTTTTGGCTATACATGCTCACATTTACGTTGCAATTTTCAATGTTTTTGATAAACTGGCAAACTAATCGAACGAAAGTAATACAAAAAATAATTTTTCAGATTAAGAGGTTATAAAGGCTCTTGCCCAAACGCTCCCAAACCGTACCCGATATCATGTTGCCCGTGTACACCGCTATCATTGCGCAGACGGACGCCTTTTGCCAGGCGCATCTCGATGCGGAATGTGCCGTGCTTTGCCGTGAACTGGCGGCTGCCCTCGCACGCAAACGCCCATCGCCCATGGTGCGCGGCCAGCCCGGTATCTGGGCGGCAGGCGTCATCAGCGCACTTGCCTTCGTCAACTTCTGGTATGACCGTTCCCAAACGCCGCACACCTCACACGCGCAAGTCTGTCAATTTTTCGAGGCCTCTTCCAGCACCGTAGGCAACAAATCCAAACAAATCCGTACCCTGTTCAAAATGAATCCGTTCGATCCCGGCTGGACTGTACGGAGCAAACTGGACAGCAACCCCATGCTGTGGGTGGTGACGGTCAACGGCTTCGTCGTGGATATTCGACACATGCCTCGTGAAGCGCAAGTCATAGCTTACGAGAAAGGCATCATCCCTTACATCCCCGCTGACCAAACTACTCCTGATAGTAAATAGACAAATGTCCATTGGGTGCATTCCCATTTTTAAAGTATTTTTCCAAACGAGCAATTAATTTTTAACATTACTGTAAAATAAGCTTGCAATTTTCTTCGTTTTTTACTTTACTGTTATTCTTGTAGAAAAAGGCAATTTCCAATCATCTACAAGAATACAAAATCAAGATGCAAACGTGTGATAGTTTTTACAGCGCTTTATTACTTTTATTGAGTTGAAGGGAGATTTAGGATGGTGAAGAGGGTTGGTATTACAATATTTTTATTAGGTATATTACTATTCAGTTTAGGGTGTCATCACTGTGATCGTCATTGTCAAAGCACATTACAACAGAATTCAATATTGCATTAAAGACTTTATCAGCAGCCGCGGCAGAAGAAATCCGCCAGTGGTGGGTAAGGGAAAATACTTATTATTTTAGCCCCGTAGGGAGCGAAAAGGGGAGCGAAGAGGGTCATATCTTAAATATTAAATAAGGAAGTTGAATGGGGGATAGGCAGTCCATCTTCCTTCAACCCTTGTAAGTGTAACTCGATTGCTTCATACATATTGTGCTCTGCTTCTTCATGGGTTGCGCCAGTAGCCACACATCCCGGCAAATCTGGTGAGTATGCAGAATAGTTGTTATTCGCTTTTTCGATCACGATTCATGATTGAGTCTCTCCCATGCACCATCCGGCAACTCCTCTGCTCGTTTTATCAGCCCACTACGCGCATCCATATTTTAACCAGCAAATTCGGGCATTTCAACCTACTTTGCCTCTCTTTGTAAAAAAATCACGCTTGAATAAGGACTAGATCTTTTCCTCTTCAAGCCTGATATCATAAGCATCAAGGATCATCCCCTTGGCTTTATCCAGACTCCCCAGCGATATCTCATAATCGACCATTGCCTTTATCTCATTACCTTCCGCAATGGCAAGGCTTTCCTGCGCGCGCAAGACTTCCAGGCTTGTCGATCTGCCGACGCTGTACTTTTTCTCCTCCATATCGAGCCTTTTTTGCGTCAATTCTCTTGCCTTCTTCGTGGCTGCAACCCTCTCGATGTTGGTCATCACCTGCCTGACGGCTACGCGTACCTCCACAACGATATCCAGTTCCTTCTTTTTGACGTTGATGTCCGCCTGCCGCATCTCGAGTTTCGATTTGTTGTATTCGCTCCTCGCCGACCGGTTTCCTATCGGTATCCCCATGCTAAGGGCAAAATACTCGCTTTGAAAGCTTTCTGAAAATGTGGAATCATTCGCGCTCGATACCTCGTCGCCAAGTCCGGTGTAGCGCATTCCTCCCGTTAAGTCCAACGATGGAAATAATTCGTTCTTACGCCTCCTGGTCTGCATGCCGGCATTTTCGGTCTTCAACTGGAGTTCCTGCAGTTCGGGACGTTTCTCCATAGCAATCCTGATCGTATCCTGCATCTCCACTTTTTTTTGTTCAGATACCGGTTTGTCGGTGGGAAGAATGGCGGCGTCCGAGATAACGTTATTATCCGTAAAATGCATTATCTTCTTCAACTCGTCCTCTTTATTCTTAATTTCATTTTCGGCGGTAATGATCGCCTCTAACCGTGAAGCCACTCCCGCCTCCGCGTCAACGATTTCAATCGGGGCAAGCGTGCCGGTCTCCACCTGTATCTGGTTCTTGTGCAGTAAGTCTTCCGCGCGTTCCATCGATTTTTTCGCCACCTTCAAATCCTCGATTGCCTTGACGAGATTCCAATATGCCTCCTGAACGGAATTTGAGACCTCCATCGCCTTGCTCTTAAACTGGGACAGGGATATTTTTTTATTGTTTCTCGCAATGTTAATAAGGCTTCTGTTGTAAAACCAGCCTGCTCCCTTCAGCAGCGGCTGGGTAATCTTTGCCTCTACGTAGTTTTGATATGACGGATTCATCAGCCGAAAGGGGTTTGGCTCGACGTAATCCCGGAATATATTGTATCCCAGAGATACCGTTGCGCCGGTGGGAATCATAGATTGGATTATGGCGTCGGCCGTCTTTCCCTGTTCCACAAAAGGGGAAATGGACGTCGTTTGCAATCCCCCCACCAACTGGCTGTTAATAGGAACTTCAGTGTTTTCTATGCTTCCCGTTAGTTGCAGGGTGGGGTCATACTTTGCTTTTTCGATGGTGACGTTGCTGTTTTCGATTTGCGAATTTAGTTGAGAAACCACAATGTCAAAATTATTGCGAAGGGCGTAAACAATGCTGTCCTTCAGGCTCAGGCTGAGGAGTTTCAGGTCTGTGTCCATTTCAATAGCGGTTGGTGGTGCGGAAGATAGCGTTGATGAGGCCATCTCATCATCTCCACCCAAAACGTTCCCCATGAAACCCGGCGTAATCAAGACAAGGGATAGACAAATGCCAGGCAGGTGTTTTGTAATATATTTTACCATTGTCCGCGTTACCACTTAATGGTTAATCCCTGTGCCATCTTAATTTCGAGGGCGTGGTTTACCGTCCACGCGGTGCGATGGGTTACCACGTCTACCAGTGTGCTGGCCGATGGCAGTCCTGTCCCGCTCTTCTTTACGCCGCCAAACGGCAAATGCACCTCCGCTCCTATCGTTGGGAGATTCACATAGCCCAGGCCGTACTCACAATCGTCCCGGATGACCTTTGCCTTCCTGAAATCCTCAGTAATTACCGCGCAGGCAAGGCCGTAATCGGTGTCGTTGTATACCTTGACGGCCTCCTCACTATTTTTCACCGGGATGATTGCCACGTGGGGGCCGAATACCTCTTCGTGTAGTACGCGACTATTGGGATTGCTGTTCATACGATAGACAAAGGGCGACATGAAATATCCCTTCTTATACTTCTCATCCGTGAGCCGCCCGCCGTCCACCAGCACCTCGGCGCCCTCTTTTCTGGCAAGTTCATTGTACCGGGTGATCTTTTCCGTTGCTGCCTGATTAATCACGGGGCCCATAAAAACGTCTTCATTCAAAGGATTGCCAATCTTAATCCTTTTGGTTATTTCGATAAACCTTCTCTCGAATTCGCGCAACACCTTTTCATGCACAATTAACCGGCTGGCGGAGGTGCATCGCTGCCCCGACGTCTTGAAGGTGCTAATGACAGCGGCATTTACCGCAATCTCCAGATTCGCGTCGTCGAGCACAATCAGGGCGTTTTTTCCTCCCATCTCACAGGCGCACATCTTGTTGTGATGCCCTGCAACCACCCTCTTTATTTCCGATCCCACGTCGTTGGAACCAACGAACAGTACCACCTGGGTATCGGGGTGTTTTACCAGCAAATCCCCACAACCGCCGTGTACTATGTTAATAACGCCCGGCGGAAACCCCGCCTTGTGCGCGTATTCGGCGATCTTGTTTGCGGTGCACGCCGTTTCGCGGGAAGGCTTAAGCACTACCGTGTTGCCCTCTGCCACCGACGGGCAAATAAGCCAGAGGGGAATGGCAAAGGGAAAGTTCCACGGGGTGATTGCGGCGACGACACCCTTCGGCTTCCTGCGCAAAAAGGCGTCTTTTTCCGGAATTTCCGAATCAATCACGTCGCCATGCGGCATCCTGACGGTGCCACACACGTATTGCACCATGTGTATCCCTTCCGTCACGTCCGCGCGCCCCTCCACGATCCCCTTTCCGCACTCCCTTGTTACCAGGCGGGAGAGTTCTTCTTTATCTTTTTTCAGCAATTGGGCAAATTCGTCTAAATACTCGCCGCGCTTAATGCGTGACAAGCGCCGCCAGTTGTTATATGCCCCCTGTGCGGCGCTGACGGCGTCATTTACGTCCTTTTCTGAAGAAAGGGGAAATGTGCCCAGTACTTCGTCGTAATTCGCAGGATTTTTACTTTCAAATTGTCCGCCTGTGGTTCCGTTAACAAACGCCCCGTTGATGTAGTTTTTGCCATCCATAATTTTACCCTCCTCTAGTTTGATAAATTCGCAAAGGAATACGTCATATATATCACAGAGTACGCCATGCTGCAACCAAATTACCGGCCTTTGTTTATTGAGGGGGAATGTGGGGAATTTGTACTTTAGTTTCAGGTTTCAGGTTTCGAGTTGTACCTATACGGATGTGCACGGAAAAGGGCGGGGAAACCCCGTACGTGTTAAGTTGAACCCTATTGCCTCGTTCCAAATCTCCCGCTTAGGAACATGGAAAGGGGGTTTTATGAAAACAAAAGCACTGAACTGTTAGGGAAAAAACAAGGGCGTTGACGCCGTAAAGCGCATCAACGCCCCGTTGTTATACCATACCTTTTTATAATGCGTGCGACAAGCCGCTAGACGGCTTTTTCGCCACGCTCGCCCGTGCGGATCCGAAGGACGTCTTCGATGTTCGAGATAAAGATTTTCCCGTCACCGATACTGCCCGTCTGCGACTCCTTGGTAATGCATTGAACGATTTTCTCCACGTCGTGGTCGGCCACAATCAGTTCTACCTTTACCTTTGATAACAAATCCACCCGGAACGTCCTGCCGCGCCATTGTTCCGTTATCCCACGCTGCGCGCCGTGACCTTTTACGTCAGTTACGGTCATGCCGGGGTAACCGAGTTCTTCGAGCGAATCCTTTACGATGGTCAATCGCTCAGGTCTTATGATTGCTTCTATTTTTTTCACGACAAACCTCCTTCATAATTAAAGATTTCCGGCTTCCATTAAACATAAGTAAGGACGAGATCCTTTGTCGTTAACGGATACCTACCGGATATTTAAGCCTGTTCAGTTTCGTAATAATGGTAAGCCATTTCTTTGTGTTGAGAAATATCCATACCGGCAATTTCTTCCGCTTCGGTTGGTCTTAAGCCGATTACGGCATCGACAAACCATGCCAACAATGCCGTTATACCGAATGACCATCCCCAGGCGGCAAGGATGCCCACCCACTGTTTGCCAAGCGGCACAATGTTCCCGTAAACCAACCCGTCAAAACCGGCTGGATTTACCGCGGCGCTGCAGAAGATACCCGTTGCGCATGCCCCCCACGTTCCACCCATTGCATGCACCCCGATAACGTCAAGGGCGTCGTCATAGCCAAAGGCCTTTTTCATTTTTGTGACACTATAGAAACAAATCAACCCACCGCCAACGCCGATAGCAATGGATGCCATAGGGCCAACAAAACCTGATGCCGGGGTGATGGCAACCAATCCCGCCACCGCGCCCGAACAAGCGCCCAGGATCGTCGGCTTCTTGTGATGTATCCATTCGAGAACCGTCCACACAAAACCTGCCGCTGCCGCTGCCGTATTGGTAACGACAAATGCACTCGTGGCAAGTCCATTGGCGGCCAAAGCGCTGCCGGCATTAAAACCAAACCAGCCAAACCATAGCAAGCCGGTGCCCAGCATGACAAAAGGCAAATTGTGGGGAGGCTTTACCTCTTTTGGATACCCTTTTCTTTTTCCCACCATCCACATTACTGCCGCGCCTGATGCCCCGGAACAGATGTGAACGACCGTTCCACCGGCAAAGTCTAATGCGCCCAGCTTGAACAACCAGCCATCCGTAGCCCATACCCAATGTGCCATTGGGGCATAAACGATGCTCGTCCATAAGAATATCAACAACAACCAGGCATTAAATTTAAATCGTTCTGCAAACGTTCCCGTGATCAACGCCGGGGTAATAACGGCAAACATACATTGGAATATCATAAAAGACAGGTGAGGCACGGTGACGGCATAGAGGTCGCTCGGCGCCTGCCCAACGGCGCCTAATCCTAATCCGCACCATTGAAGACCGCCAATAAACCAGAATCCCGGGGCAAACGATAGACTGTATCCCCAAAGCACCCACTGCACACTTACAATACAGATAGCAATAAAACTCATCCACATGGTATTCACCATGTTCTTTGCCCGTGCCATACCCCCATAGAACAAAGCCAAACCGGGCGTCATAATCAACACCAACGCCGATGATGCAAGCAGCCATGCATTGTCTCCCGTGTCGATTTTCGGCGCATCTGCCGCCATCGCAGTTGATGCAAATAGTACGATCATCGACAATGCAAAGATCGATGAGGTACCTAAAAATACCTTCTTTCTCATGGTCGTCTCCTTTAGAATGATAAATACCAGTCTTCAATACTGCAAACTATTTTTTGTACGATACTGCTCAACAATGTGCCTTCTGCTAAACAAAACACCCACTGTGCGGCTAAACATGAACCTTACCACCTCCTTTCCTGAAAAAAATTTAGTTATTATATGGTCTCAACTTTATCTCCCATAAATAGCCGGCCAGACTGTCCATGTCCGTTTGTAAAAAGAGTGTCGGCTCTTTTTCCTTCATCCGGTCAACGATACTCTTGCACTTCCGCTTCGAGTATAAGATGGAAACGTCTTTTATCTTTGAGGGACTGTGGCAAGGCACGCAATTGTTCATATATACGTTTTCTGCAACACCTGCCACGTCTCTTTCTCCCAGTTGTTTTAACGATTCAAATTCAGCAAGTTTTCCTTTGTCGATCTCACCCCTTTGATATCGTTTAAATAACTCAATTATCTTCTGTTCGTCGGCAGTAAATGGTTCCTCTTTTTCAATTTGTAACCTGTTAAAGGCGTGAAGCATGTCCTCTTCAACCCAGTTTTTGTGGGAATATATGTAATCCAGGACGTGGCACTGGCTGCACTTTTTGCTCAAAGTCGCCTCCATGCCCGCTTTTTCCGTGGGAATCGGTAGTTTTGTGGCCGTTTTCACGTCACTATTCCGCGAGACTAACAATTTGGCGTCCGTAGGAGAGCTGACTATCGTTACACCATCAGCCAGCGCAATGTATGGCATGAGACCGAGAAAACTTTTTACCCTTCCAATCTCTATCTCGGTGTTGTCGGCGTAATAAAAGATGTGTTTGCTTGCATCATCGTAAACAACCTTGTCGGGCAACAGATACATAGCCTCCTTGTATCTCTTGTGGTTTGTAATATTTCTCGCTCCTTCGTCAAATACGACACGTATCAAGACACGTTTGTCTCTCATAATTAAAGACTCCGTCCGAACGATGCTGTCCTTGACCTCCGTATCCCTTCCTTTATTTTCCGGTACGCCATTAATGACGTAATTTTGTGAAAAAAGGAAGGAGGGCTGCAGTACGGTTGCGAGAAATACGGCCAGGAATAGGAAACCGGAATGGAGCTTGTCGTTACGCAACCAATCATTTTGCATCCGCATAGACTTCCCCTTTATCAATTCGATGTTTAAGGAAATTCAAACACACCCCATCCTCCTCTTTTACGGGGAGAGACGGAGTGGGTTGGGCAACTCAATACCAGCCATCAGAGCACTAACTTAATGGATATCGGGAAGGTTGCTACCAGCCGATAGTTTAGTATTTATGAATATTTCATACATGGTGTACAGCAGCACAACAGATGCCTAATATGTTAATTATGTATCAAATATATCGCATGTATTTAATGTAATTGGTTATACGTATTATTTGATAATATGTAGTGTGTTTAGGCTCAAGAATTGCTAGTGGCTGATATGAACCCGTATTATTCAGCCACCTGTAAACTGGTGAGCCATTTTCCTGCAATGTGCAGCCAATGTCTGGGTCTTTGAGGGGAGGGATATGGGGTGTTATGATTTTGAGTAAATGGTATGAAATATGCATCATTTCCACAAAGTCCTGTCCAAACTCCGGTATTGTATCGCCTCCGACACGTGTTCTACCTTTATCGTTTCGCTTTCATCCATGTCCGCAATGGTGCGTGACACCTTGAGTATCTTGCTGTGTCCGCGCGCGGAGACGCCCAGTCCCGTCATTGCCTGATGTAAGATCGATTCGGCGGCCTTATCCAGCACGCAGTATTTTTTGACATACTTCGAGTGCATCTGGGCGTTTGCCGGAATTGCCTGACCCTTAAACCGGTCTTTTTGCATGGCGCGCGCCGTTGTCACTTTTTTCCGGACGGCGTCGGATGATTGCGTTTCCCTTTCGCTGATAAGATCGCTGTACCGCACGGCAGGCACTTCTATCTGAATGTCCATCCTGTCCAACAATGGGCCGGAAACCTTTGACAAATAATTTTGAATTTGATAGGGCGAACAGCGGCATATCTTCTGCTTGTCGGTGTGATAACCGCACGGACAGGGATTGAGGGCGCAGACCAACATAAAACTTGAAGGATAGGTGACCGAGGTCGATGCCCTGGAAATTGTTACGTTGCCTGCTTCGAGCGGTTGCCGCAGCACCTCCAACGTTTTACGGTCAAACTCCGGAAGCTCATCTAAAAATAGCACGCCGTTGTGCGAGAGGCTGATCTCTCCTGGTCTTGGAAATGAGCCGCCTCCGATCAAACCGGCGGTGCTGATTGTGTGATGCGGCGAGCGAAAGGGGCGGGTTGCGATTAATGACTGCTTGGGGGGGAGAAGCCCCACGACACTGTAAACCTTCGTTGTCACCAACGCCTCATCAATAGTCAGGGGCGGCATGATAGTGGGTATGCGTTGAGCGAGCATGGTCTTGCCCGCACCGGGCGGTCCCACCATGATGACGTGGTGGTTGCCCGCCACCGCAACCGTTAACGCCCTCTTGGCGTGCTCCTGCCCTTTCACGTCTGCATAGTCGACGTCGTAGTTGGAATATTCCCTGAATAGCTCCTCTTGCTTTACCCTGTAAGGGGTGGCCGTGATGGATTGGGTGAGGATGCCTACGGTATCTGCAAGGGTTTCTACGGGAATGACGTCGATGCCGTCAATCACGGCGGCTTCCGACGCATTTTCAACGGGTACCAGAAATTTCTTTATGCCCAGTTCCCTGCACTGGTATGCCATCGACAAACAGCCCTTCACGGGACGTATTTTGCCGTCAAGGGACAGTTCGCCGACTATAAGATATGATTGTATATCCGGAATTTCAACCTGGCCCGTTGCCATAAGCACGCCAATGGCTATGGGCAATTCAAAGACCGGGCCTTCCTTTTTCCGGTCTGCCGGGGCTAAATTGATCGTGTAGCATTTGGCCGGGAAGATGTAGCCGCTGTTATTGAGCGCCGCCCTTACCCTGTCACGGCTCTCCTTAACCGCCGCGTCGGGCAAACCGACAATCACCGTGTAAGGCATCTCGCCGCCGGTAACGTACACCTCAACGTCCAGCAAATACGCATCGATTCCAAACACCGCGATACTCTTAACTTTCGCCAGCATATATTATTCCTTAAAAACCGGACGTCAACCAAACGTAAATGCCATAGCGCAGGCTTCCAGCCTGCCGGTATCCATTCACCAAACAAAAGCAGGCTGGAAGCCTGCGCTACTCAACGCACCGAAACCTGAAATCCGCTCAAACCCGATCTCTATCCGTCTTCTCAGATGGCCAGTAGTAGGCGTCCGGCGTGTTGCGGGCGCCAAAAATGGCCGTGCCTATGCGCACCATGTTCGCCCCCTCCTCAATCGCTATTTGATAATCCCCCGACATACCCATGGAAAGGTATTGCATTACCACCTTATCGATACCCGCTTTGACGCTGTTGTCGTATATTTCTTTTAACACCTTGAAGCACTTCCGTATCTTTACTTCATCCTTGGTGAACAGGCCGATGGTCATAAGGCCGCGTATGTGTAAGGTGTCGTATTTTGCCACCTGCCTGATTAATGGAATAGCCTCTTCCGGGGCAACGCCGTATTTGCTTTCTTCATGAGAGGTGTTAACCTGGATTAGGATGTCCAGGGAACGCCCCTCCTGCTGGAGCCTTTGGTCAAGTTTTTCTGCCAGCGGCAACCGGTCTACGGAATGGATCATATTGGCAAATTTCAGGACGTCTTTGACCTTGTTGGTCTGAAGGTGTCCGATAAAATGCCATTCAGCGCCATCGTTCTTAAGCGCGTCATATTTTTTCAAGGCCTCCTGTACCTTATTTTCCGCGATGATGCGCCCCCCTGCCTTGATGGCCTCGCGTATGCGATCCGGATCCACCGTTTTGGTGGCCATAATCAGGATAATATCTTCCGGCCTCTTCCCTGCCTTTATTGCTGCATGAGCAATGTTTTGTTTCACCTGCTCCAGGTTTTCCTTTATTGACATATCTTCTCCCGTCTCGTGCCGACAAAGTTAATGAATTGAATGGACAGGCCAATTTTTTTGCCTGTTTTTATCCTAATAGCGTTCCTTTGATGTGTCTTTATTTTACCAGCCTTTCCAAGGCATTCAACGGAATTTAATTCTTGTTTGCTTTTATGTTTTGGGTGTTTTGATACGTTCATGTATAGGAATTTCAAAGGAATGTAGAGACGCATTGCAATGCGTCTCTACACCCGCGTGTGTATTGAAAAGTCGTCGAAAGGCCTGATTTATATTGCATGGGAATTTTCATTTCGGGTGCAGCGTCCATTAAACCCGAAGGTTTGAGCTACATTAGCCGTCTCTTGAAATCGTTGAGCTTGTTAAGGGCATCCAAGGGGGCAAGTGCGGAGATGTCGAGTTTTTTAATTTCGTTAATGACCACGTCCTCTTTTGACGTAAACAGCTTTAACTGTGTTGGTTTTTTGTCCTGAGCCGTTTTTAGCGGGGCAAATTTTGGTTTGCCGTGTATATCAAGCGTTGCAGCCTCAAGGTTGTTTAAGATGGTACGCGCCCTTTGAATCACCTCTTTGGGTATGCCCGCGAGCCGGGCGACGTGTATTCCGTAGCTTTTATCCGTTCCGCCTTCCACAATCTTTCTTAAAAAGATAATCTCGTCTCCCCACTCCTTCACGGCGATGTTATAGTTTTTAATTCCGGGGAACAGCAGCGCAAGTTCCGTAAGTTCGTGATAGTGGGTGGCAAATAGCGTGCGGGCGTGGAGGTGCTGATAGATGTATTCGGTAATGGCCCAGGCGATGCTGACCCCGTCAAACGTGCTGGTGCCGCGCCCCACCTCGTCCAGGATGATCAGGCTGCGTTCCGTGGCGTTATTCAGGATGTTTGCCGTCTCGTTCATCTCCACCATAAAGGTGCTCTGTCCCTTTGAGAGTTCATCGGACGCGCCTACCCGTGTAAAAATACTGTCCACAACGCCGATAATCGCCTCTTTTGCAGGGACGAAACTGCCCATTTGCGCCATCAGCGCCAGAAGTGCCACCTGGCGGATGTAGGTGCTTTTTCCCGCCATGTTCGGTCCGGTAATTACCATAATGCAGTCCTGGGTGCCGTCTAACCGGATGTCATTGGGGACAAAGCCGTCACCGCCTGGTCTTCGGTCTAACACGGGATGCCGCCCATCAATAATCTTCAGTTCCAGTCCGTCGGTAATCTCAGGCATAACGTATCGGTTTTCCACGGCAAGGTTGGCAAGGGAGGATAAGACGTCGATCATGGCGATTGCCGCTGACGTCTTTTGCAGTTGCGGCGTAAAGGCCGCGATCTGTTTGCGGATTTGGACAAACAGGTCGTATTCCAGGTCCCTCGCCCGTTCGTCGGACGTCAGCACCTTTGTCTCGTAATCCTTGAGTTCCGGGGTGATAAACCGCTCCGCATTCTTCAGGGTTTGTTTCCGGATATAAGACTGAGGGACATTGTCTTTGTGCGTGTTGGTAACCTCGATGTAATACCCGAACACCTTATTATATCCCACCTTGAGGGAACTGATTCCCGTGCGCGTTATTTCTTCCGCCTGGAAATTGGCAATCCAGCTCTTTCCGTTTTTACTGATGTATTTCAGCTCGTCGAGCTCCGCATGGTAGCCCTCTCGTATCAGCCCGCCGTCTTTTATCGTGAGGGGGGGATCCGGCACAATCGCTGCGCCAATGAGGGCGCAGGCATCTTCGAGGGTTTCTATCTGCTGTTCAAGGTTTGCCAGGATTTCAGAACCGCAAAATCCCATTCTTTCCTTGAGCGCCGGTAGTTTTAAGAGTGATTGCTTTAAGGTGACAAGGTCGCGCCCATTTGCCCTGTCGCAGCTTATTTTCGTGGAAATCCGCTCGACGTCGTAGATGCTGTTCAGGAGTGCGCGTACTTCCTTTCTCAATTCCGCTTTTTCCACAAATTCAAAGACGCCCGCCTGCCGGTATTTGATTTCAGCGGATATCTTTAACGGGCTGATCAGGCTCTCCTTGAGCAGGCGTGCACCCATAGGCGTCTTCGTCTGGTCGATTACACCCAGCAAGGAGCCTTCCCTGTCGCGCGCCCTCATGGTCTGTATCAGTTCAAGGCTCTGCTGCGTAGCCTTGTCCATAAGCACCCTGTTGTAGGTCTGATATTTTTGGATTTTAACGATATGATTCAGCGACGTCTTTTGCGTTTCCTTCAAATAATGGATTACCGCGCCTGCCGCGCCAACGGCCGGCCCCAGTTCTTCGCATCCGAATCCTTCCAGGGAGGTTGTGCCAAAGTGTTCCAGCAACGCCCGGTAAGCGGCGTCCCTCGAAAACTCCCAGTCGGGTCGGGAGGTAATCATCACGTTGCACTCTCCCCGAAGTCTGTCCATAAAGGTGGTGTTGTTCCTTGCCGTATCTTCGGACAGCAGCAGTTCGGACGGGTTCAGCCGGGCAAATTCATCAAAAAGACGCCCGTTTTCTACGTCTTCCACCTCGAATCTGCCCGTTGACAAATCAATCCATGATAATCCCAGGAGGTCGTCTTTCACCAGCACCGCGGCCAGATAGTTGTTGCTCTTGTCCTCCAGCAAGGCGTCTTCTGTAACGGTTCCGGGGGTTATTACCCTGGTTACGCCGCGGTCGACAATGCCCTTGGCGTCCTGGGGGTCTTGCAGTTGGTCGCAGATTGCCACCCGGCACCCCGCCTTGATGAGCTTTCGGATGTAAGACTCGGCGGCATGGTGAGGCACCCCGGCCATCGGTATGGCGCTTTCGCCTTTGGAACGGGAGGTGAGGGTGATCCCCAGTATTTTAGAGGCAAGCTTGGCGTCTTCAAAAAATAATTCGTAAAAATCTCCCATGCGAAAAAACAGCAAGGCGTCTTTATGCTGCCGTTTAATATCGCTATATTGACGCATCATCGGTGTGTCGTACATGTTTTATACCAGGACTCCATGAGTAGCGCAGGCTTCCGGCCTGCATGAGTTTGATTTCAATGCCATTGCATGGGCGTATTGCAATACGCCCTCTACGTG
>CAYJPZ010000072.1:986-17999 GCA_964372185.1 uncultured candidatus Brocadiaceae bacterium | reverse complement strand
CTCCCTTCTCCAGTTCTTCACATACTTCTTTAACTTCTTTGAAAAGTTCCTCATCGGATTTAATCGCTATTTTTATGTTTCTCACCCTCATGGCTTTCTCCCTCGAATTGTTTAATATCATTCATGAAATCCTTCCAGAGCTTGTCTAACCCATGGAATTTATTCGGATATTCCTTTCCTATATAATGCCTGTGGTCTCCTTTGCCTTCTGCGTTATCGTAGCCAATTACCCTTTTACCATCAACGATGTAAACCAATGAATATTTGTATCCATGTGGTTTATCTTCGCTTTCGGGTACTCTCCATATCTTTATTTCCCGAAAAGCATTTTCAGCAAAATATTTCTTTTCGTGATAGACAAGTTCGGCTTTCATCATGGTCTTATAATACCATATATTAACTAATGAATCAAGAGCGGTTGAAAAATTTGGGATGGTTTTGGGCGGTATCTATTGGAGATAAAATAAGGTATGAAAACGCTGGGACGTGGCCGAAGCGGACGCACTTGCAGCCCGTATATAGCCGTCAAAGATCGGGCGTCCCCGCCGCACCATATACGTTCCCAGGCAAGGACGATGACCGGTCACGGCTCACATACCGATATGGTCATGTAGTTAGGCGGAGTAAGCCTCCCCTTTCCAGAACATCCCTTTAGGATCCCGGCGGAGGGACCTCCAGTTCCCCTCAACTCCAATCCCTCTTTCGGGGGACGGTACGGCTGGTGGATTCACCGTGTCACCGGGAAAGACTATTGTTTTTTGATGGTTCTTTTTTGGGGCGTCCAGCTCTTACGGGTTTGCTTTCAATAGAACCGCTTTCCCAAGCTATCCCTTCTTTTTCTAAGTATTCAATAATGAGCTTTTCAAGAAAGGATGACATAGACCGGCGATCCTTTTGGGCTGCCTTTTCTAATGCGTCTTTTATTTCAGGAGTTAAAACTATGCTGTACGTTGCTTTTTTCATGGAAATAATACTATCAAAAATATTTTAAACATTCAATAGAAATTACTTGACAATTATATATCAATTAAATACCATATAATTAACATTGATAATTATATATTAACTATGGAGGGAAAAAATTATGGAAAGTCTAGTAAAGCTTGAAGACGTTATGGAAGGGTTTAACAGGCAAAAGGCGCTGAAGCCGGTGGATGTGAGGTTTGAAGAGTTTAACGGTAAACCGTTGCGGATCGCTATTGTGGTAATAAACGGTGAGAGGGTGCCAGTCGTATCACTATCGGACATTTCTGAATATTTAGGGCATGATAAAAAGGGGCTTTGGAGATTAATTGACGAAGATATGCTTCTAAAAGAGTGGTCAGTTATGGTCATAATGACCATGACTGACGGCAAAAACTATGAAGTTATGGCCTTAACCATTGATGGTTTTATCGGTTTGATGGTTAAAATCAATCCAAAAAGGGTGAAAAATTTCGAAAGGCAAGAGAGGATACTGGCATTTCAGAAGTGGGCGATACCTACCTTACGAAAGATTATGTTCCAGGAAAGGTACCACCTGGATTCTGACAGGATCCCACTGACCGCCCAGGAGATGAACGCTATCTTTGAAATGATCAAGTATTACGAGAAAACCAGGAGCGCCAATACATACCAGCTTTTAAAGAAGACGTTACAGAAGGTTTACCCGGATATTGTTATCTCTGATAGCGAGGCAATGGAAAAGGTGATAAAACAGCTTGGGTTGCCGTTTACCGCTTGAAAAAGGCAAAGAGGATGGCGGTCAATATGCCAACGATGGAGGCGAATTGCCCGATCCAGAAGATAAACATCCATTTGATGAGATCGGCCCTGGTGGACTCAATCTTTTTTTCCAGGCGTGTGATTTCTTCCGTCAGGCGTTTTTCAAATTTTAGCTCAACGGTCTCTATCGTATGCGTCTGGCTACGGTCTTCAACCTTGTCGAGTATTTCTACGAGGGCGTTTGCGCCCTCATCGGTGAGCTTTTCCTGTAGTATTCTTGGTATAGCAATGATGGACATGGTGCTTAAGTTAGCATATATTTGAAGGTTTGTCAATAACGGAGGCAAAAGGGGCAATGAAGCAAAATACGCCCGCGCTTATTGCTCTTTTTTCAAGTGGCCGTGATCTATGAGCCAGTCTTTCAGGATGCGTTCGGTTTGCCAATTAAGGGAACGATCGTTTTTCTTTGCCACATCTTTAAGAAGCTCCATCACGACTGGAGTTGTAAC
Source organism: uncultured candidatus Brocadiaceae bacterium (assembly GCA_964372185.1). Taxonomy (GTDB): domain Bacteria; phylum Planctomycetota; class Brocadiia; order Brocadiales; family Brocadiaceae; genus JACVXV01. The sequence goes on along the minus strand of CAYJPZ010000072.1, from coordinate 15,786 downwards.
TATGGTAAACCGTTCAGTTTTCTTGGGGGTATCTTTATTCATACTTAGTATTATATGCAAATACAATATCTTGACAAGTATTATTATATATGATATTATCATACTTATTCATACCGGAGGCGTGTAATGGAAAACAAAAGGGCTACCATCATAGTGCCAAACAGTCTGTATACACAGATTTTAGCTATCGCTAAAGACGAAGAGCGCAGTTTCAATAAACAGGTTATCGCCTTATTAAAAAAGGCGATTGGAGACCAAACAACCAGGGCAGGGAAAGGGGGTGAGAAATAAAGCTGTCCCGGGACCATCTTATAACTTTTAACTTAGAACAAACGGAGGTAATTGATATGAGAAGTTTAGTTTATTTGCAAGAAGGGGTTTTGACGGAGGATAAGGACATTGTATCGGGTTATCTTGATGAGTTGGACTTAAGAACCGCCAACGAAGAAATGGTTAAGGCGGGAGAGAAGTTTGGGTTTAAAACCGTAAAAGTTTACGAAAAAGTATATGGAAGCTTGGCTGAAATTTCAGTGAAGCTTGGGTATCTTGACCCCTCTTCTTACGGGAGGTTACTCAAAAAGTGGGAAATTTATACCCCAACCCTGGGGGGCTTCGGTAGTGAATACCGAAGGTTCACCCGGGAAAAGCTTGACCTTAGCGAAAATGATGGCAGTTCGCTCCTGGTAGACTGGACGGGATTCCTCATCGGCGGTGTAAAAGGTGAAGGCGAACATGCAGACGATGTGCTTGTCTACCTCCTTCGCCGGGAACGGGAGGCCAGGATCAATGCGGTAACCGTTGATCAGGTAAAGGCGGAAGAACTCTTGATGAAAAAGGAGATACACAAGGTCAAAATGCTTAAGGAAAGGCTCTCTCTTATAAAGGCCGTGGGCGCAAAGATACCGCCCCTGTTAAAGACCGAGTTTACGGCTATTACGGGTGTCGTTATCCCTGAAGACAGACAGCTTGAATTACCGTTCAAATCGTGAGGTGAAGCAGCCATGAAGCCAAAACGGGTATCGGAATTTCTAACGGAGGACGAAATTACGGCAATCCTTCGGGTACCGGACAGGAGGACGCTACAGGGCAAGCGGGACTATGCCATTTTGCTCCTGATGTTCTCCACGGGACTCCGGAAAGCGGAGGTGTGCAGCCTGAGGGTGGAACATGTGACCACGTACCGGAATCAACCGGTGGTTGATGTGATGGGCAAGGGGGAGAAACACCGGCGCGTTGCGCTTAATAAGGACGTGATGGAGGCGGTGCTGGATTACCAGAAGGCGCTTGGGAATGCGGATTTCGGATTGCGGAATGCGGATTTTCAGGGGAATAACACACCCACAATCCCTCTTGATAGAGAGAGACAATATCTGTTTTATACCCTGGGGGAGCATGGGAATTGTACGGTGAGGCCGCTTACGCATAAGGCGGTGGATTGCCTCTTGCGGCGGGTAAAGAAGGTTGCGCTTATTACGAAGAGGGTTACGCCACACACTACGAGGCATACCTTTGCCACGACGCTCCTGGATAAGGGGGTTGACCTGAAGACGGTGCAAGAGCTGCTTGGGCACAGCCATATCCGAACCACGGAGAAGTATCTGCACACTTCGGATGAAAAGAAGATGGACGCAGTAGCGCGGCTGCAATTTGCTTTGTAAAGGCTTTCACCACAGAGGACGCGGAGGACGCCATGTAGAGACGCATTGCTATGCGTCTTTCTTCGAAACCATAGAGACGCATAGCAATGCGTCTCTACAAAAGGAGGGAAATGAGTATGTCAGAGATAAAGAAGGAAAAGGAAGGGAGTTTTGATCCCCGGTGTGTTGCGGATATCTACGATAAGTTATCGGGCCACAACTATGCACTGAGGGCGTTTGCCGCATTGCTGAGAAGTTCCGATCTTGCTGATTTTGCAGATCAAGGCTTATCAGATACCCTTAAATCGGGTGACTTCGAGACGGCAAACCTGCGATGGGGGCTTTCTCAGATTATTGACCTGTACCTGGCGCACCAGGAGAGTATCCTTTCTGGCTATGTGGAGCAATACCATAAGAGCGATTACGAGTTGGTGCGGCGGTCGAAGTACCTCATCGGGATGATAGATCAGGGCGCCTTTACCACAAAGGACGCCGCTATCAACGCCTTGCGTGAGGCGTTAGGAAACCTCAGCGTGGTTATTGACAGGGACGGCGAGCATAAGGAAAAGGCGCGGGAACTGAAAGAAGAGTGTATGAGGTATCTGAAGCAGTTACGGGGGAAAGAAGCGGAAAGCGGGTAGGGGCGAGCTTGGAAATATTTTAGATTTTTTTGTTGACAAAGGCTTTTCGATTGCTATCATGTTAAAGCATGTAGTATTTAGAAGTATAATAAAGTAAGTATTCGAGGGGATGTATGGAAGATAAATATATGACGGTCGATGAACTTGCTCAGTACCTTGGTTTTGAGAAGCAGACTATCTATAACAAGATACATAATAACCAAATCCCTTTCCACAAGATAGGCCTGAAGGCAGTCCGATTCAAGAGGGAAGAGATTGACGCCTGGATAGAGCAACAAAAAGAAAGGGAACGTAGCTATCTTAAAAAAGGCGATAAATATTATCTTGTGTCGAAAAGCCCTGCTTGGGATTCACAAATAACTTCTGAGGAAGAATTTATAAAGGATGTTGTGAGAGAGACTAAAGGTTCTTGGAAGTCTGAACGATTACCTTTTGAATTTGATAAAGAGGATCTAAAGACCGTAAAGGAAATACTCGGGAGAAAATTAGTATATCCGTGTCTTATAAAAAATGGCGTTCCTGTTTTTGAATATACTGACTCCGGTACCTTGCAGAACTATTTAACATTACTGAAAATTTTTAAAGATACGTTGAATTTGGATATTAATTTCCTTCTGGGTCTAAGAAAAAGGCTTACTGAAAATGTGAAGGAAAACTTTCCTATGCCTGATACTGATACCAAAGAGGGGGCTGATGAGGCTTATATCGGTTTTTCTACAGAGGATATTATTTATGGCCTTCTGGCCGAATTTACAGACATCGTTGTTTACCTGGAATATGGGAAGAGGATTTGGGGTAACAGGTATCTACCCTATGTAAATAGGTACTTTAATAAAGAATCTTTCCTGACTTTATACCTTCACGGATTTTGCTATTTTGCTCAGCATCCGTTTAATAAGGACCCGTATGTTTTTATTTTAAAGGACAAAACAATAGACGAGCTTACGCCGGAGCAAATTGAGATGGGATTAAAGGAGAAGATTTTTACCAAAGAGGAAGTATCTAAACGGATCGAAAAATTAGAGGCCGAGGTAAAGGCCCTTAAATCAGTGGTCAAACAAAATGCGAAAGGAGGCAAGCATGGTAGCAAAGATTAAAGGTGTTGTGGTTATCGGCAGCGTAACATCGGACGGAAGATGTCCTGGTTGCGGTGGAACTCTTATTACTCGTGATGAAGGGTATCGGTTTACAAAGACGCGCGGGATTGCAGAGTTTGACAACGGAGAGTGTTATATCAAGTGCAAGTGTGGCCGGTTTGTTGAACGTCCAAAGAAGGTTGCGGTGTAAAGAAATATATTAAGGGCAAACAAGCCAAGACCAAATAAGGCAAGCAAGCTCAGTAGCACGAATAAGAGCAAAGAAGCCAGGGTCAGGAGAGGTTGTTACAGGAAAGTTCTGTAATACCCTCTCGTGATCCTGGCTTTTTTTGTTTATGGATTATTTGATGAAAGGGGAAACGGGATGAAGAGGCTTTGTCCGGAATGCAATTCAAAAGGCGGGAAAGTAAGGGTTCCTGTTAAGTTGAATGGAGGTAGATTGGTGGGAAAATGTCATGAGTGTGGGTGTGTGTTCAGTCCAAATACAAGGCCGTCGTAGCACATCGCTTGTATTAGGGGATGTCAGGGTCAATAAAAATCCCCGCTAAATTGACAGCTACATGAATTCGATTATATTTTGATTAGAAAGGAAGCGTATCAAGTGTTTTTTGCATCAAAATGGTTAATAGAGCAATTTCTGATTGCAGAATTTTCAAACAGGGGTTGAAAAATGGACGAGATTTCAGGGGTTTTGCAGGCAATTGATTTTCGGGATTTTTACAAAAGGCATATTCCAAAGTTTGAGGTAAACGGGGGTCCGGAGGTTTCCTGCCTATGTCCCCTCCACGATTAAGAATCCGTCCTTATCGGTAAATGTAGAGACGGGGCTTTTTAATTGCTTTGGTTGCGGCGAAAAGGGAAACGCGATCCAGTTTCTTCAGAAGGTGGAAAATATTGATTTTAAAGAGGCGCTGAAGCGAGTGAAGCAAGAGGAAGGGATACAGTCTGAAGCACGAAACGCGAAACCCGAAACTCGAAACAAGAAGCCGGAAACGGCTTGCAAGCCTAAATATCTTGACCTTGGCCAGGTAAAGCTCATCCATAACCAATTGATGAAGAACGAGGCGGCCTTAAAGACCTTCCAGGGCAAGTATGGCCTATCCAAGGAGGTTATAGAAAAGCACCTCATCGGCCATCAGAACAAGCGTTACGTTATCCCGATGGAGGTTGCGCCTGGCGAGTGGACGATCAAAGAACATAAGGGAAACCAAACCAAAGGCGCCAAGGTGTCTTTGTATCCCCCGGATATCATCAAAGAGGGGATGTCTTACGTCATCGTCACCGAGGGTGAATTCAAGGCGCTCATTCTTAACCAGAAAGGCTTCCCGGCTGTCTCCGGTACCGGCGGCGCACTCACATGGAAACAAGAATGGAATGGGGCTTTTTCAAACCTCAACGTAATCACTGTGTATGACCACGACGAAACTGGCCAGGGTGGGACTGCGACTGTGGTTAATAACCTGAAAGGTGTAGCCAAGTGTGTGAAGACAATTGCGTGGCCGTCTTTCATGGAGTTCGACGTAAAAGGCTCTGATAAGAAGGATGTAACGGATTTCTTCGTTACCCTAAAGAAGACGAAGGAGGACTTCCAGGGGCTTCTCAACAACGCCAAAGAAGTGGTTTACGCGATTCAGGAGATTGACGGGATACGGTTTATTCAACCAGAGGATTTTGTGGTTAAGGAAACCCGTGTTGAATACAAGCGCTACTTAAAAGATAGTTTTGATTACAAGCCTGCTTTCTATGCACCGCTTTTTATCACTGGACGGGCAATAGACGTTGATTCTGGCTTTGAAGACGTAGAGGTTGCTTTTAAACGGGATCACAAGTGGAAAAGGATTTGGATAACCAAGCTACTAATCTCAGATGCAAAAAAGATTATTGAACTTGCTAATCACGGTTTGCCGGTAAACAGCCGAAATTCCGGACGGATGATCGAATACCTGGCGGCCTTCGAAGCCTTCAACATAAACCTTATCCCAAAGACATTTGTTTCCAAAGGTTTTGGTTTTAAGCTTGTTGAGGGCAAACGGGTGTTTATCCTGGAAAAGATGGTAGGTAAGAAAGCCGCACAGGGTAGCAAAGAGGTATCTGTTGAGTTTTCTCCAGAGCCGGGCTTCGAACGATTCGTAAAGGCGGTAAAGCCGGAGGGAACCTATCTGAAATGGCGGGAGTGTATTGAACCTGCCTTGAAATATCCCTATGCTGCCTTTGCCTTTTACGCCTCGTTCGCAGCGCCTCTTTTGCGGATGCTGAAAGCGCCTAATTTTATTGTAGATTTTTGGGGCAGCACCAGCGTCGGAAAGACAACGGTACTTGAACTGGCTGCCAGCGTATGGGGAAATCCCCACAAAGAAGCCGGAGGATTGGTCTTTGGCTGGGATTCCACGAGGGTATTCCTGGAAAGAATGGCTAATTTCTTTTGTGATATTCCTATCTTCCCTGACGACAGTCAAACGGTGGATGACCGGACTATGGCAAGTATGCTCTACCAGGTCGCCAATGGTGTTGGCAAGGGGCGTGGCGCTGTTGCGGGCATCCGGCAAGCCCCCACGTGGCACACGGTCTGTTTTTCCACGGGAGAACGTCCTTTAACCGAGTGTACGAGTTTTTCAGGGGCAAGGGCAAGGACGATTGGTCTTTACGGATCACCCTTTCCGAACGCTGGGGCGGATTTCATTAATGACTTTAAAACGGGGATACGGGAAAACTATGGACATGCCGGGGCCAAGTTTGTGGAGGGTATCCTGCCTATCTGGGATAAACCGGATGATCTGGCCGGGCTAAAGGCCGATTACAAGATGTACCAAAGGGCGTTATCCCTGGAGGCAAACACAGAGGTGGGAGACCGGTACAGCCAATATTTTGCGGTGGTAAAGCTGGCCGCAGACTTGGTACATCAAATCTTGGGTGTTGGTGATCCTGTGGCAGCCAAAGAGAGCGTTGACCGTGTTTTTGACAATGTGATTAGTGAGTCTATGGGTGATATGGATATCGGTACACGGGCGATGCAGTACGTCTTATCCTGGGCAAGCGGAAACGAACGATACTTTAAAAATTCAGATTATGAGTCTTACGGGCAATGGAAGGAAGGGGAATATTTGGGGATTTACCCTCATAAGCTTGCCGAAATTCTCAGAAATGAAAAGTTTTCAGAAAGGGCCATTCTTCGAACCTGGGCTGAAAAGGGGTGGATTAAGTGTGAAGGAGGGAAATTTACCTGTTCGAGAAATGCCAGGATAGAAGATGGGATAGTTAAACAAAGAAGGTTTGCTATTATTCCCTGGCATGTGGTTAAGGAGTTTTTGAATATATGACTTGTACTTTCAAAAACGTGGTGTAGTAGGTGTAGTAACCATTGCTAATCAAGGGATTCCAGTCGGTTCATGGTGTAGTCGTGGTGTAGTGAGGTGTAGTCAAGGTGTAGTAAGGTATAGTCAACTACACCTGGCTACTACACCTTTTTTAACCAAAAACACCAGTATTTATAATGGTTACTACACCTACTACACCTTTTTGATGTTTTTTCTATAAGAGCAATTACATTTTTTGGTCATTTCTTAGCTATTTTTTACAGAAAGGCTGGTTTATGGGTACGAAAAAGAAGGTGGTTGACGTGGACAAAGAGGTACTGGCAACGGCTTCTATGGCGGTAAAGACGATACGGGAGGGGGCTACGAGGTCTGGAAAGAGCGAAATTGCCATACTACGGGTAATTACCAAGTTGATAGACTCAAGCTATGACGTGATGGAAATCAGGCAGTAACGAAGTTATGTAGGGCGGGCATTGTACGCGCTACACATTTTACGGGCAATAATTTCATGGAGGTTACATAACATGGTCACGATGATCACAGATAAACAGATCAAAAAGATTTGGACAAAGGTTGATGAACTGGGGATGACGGTAGGGCAACTCCGGGATATCGTTAAATTTGTCTCTGGCCAGGAGTCTACCAAGAAACTCACGAAGAGGCAGGGGATACGCTTGATTGACCTTATGGAGGGCAATCTGCAAAGTCCTCCCCCAAACCTCCACCAAGGGTATACATCTCCCCGCAATTCTAATCAGAGGCGGATTATTTTGAGTCCGAGGAAATTTCCAAAGACAATATCAGGGCGTTTCTTACCCCTTGCGTCGTCGAAGCAAATAGCCCTGATAGAAAGCCTCAAAACAGAGGTCGGTTGGGATGACGAACATCTAACGAACTTTATCCGGAAGTGTCATAAGGTAGACTCCATACCTGAACTGGATATAAAGAGGGCAGGACAGGTGATTGACATGCTGAAGCGCCAAAAGGCAAAGCAGGCCACTTTGATTGGCCAATCATAAAAGGCGGAAACGATTGCAGAATGCGGAATGCGGATTTTCCATTCCGCAATCCGCAATCTGAAATCCAAAATTGAAAGAGGATTTTTAATGTCATTTCTTGATACCGATAATGGCCGTAAAATTTTCAACCAGTATTTGAAAAAGGTTAATGCCGGCAGCCAGAGGGTGTACCGGTCGGAGATACAGCAGTTCTTTGATTTTCTTGTAGAGACACATAGCAATGCGTCTCTACAGGGTATAACCGAGGACGTCCTCCATGCTTACCAGGAAAAGCTCTCCGGGGAGCATTCACCCAAGACCACCAAGAGGAAGTTTTCCATCCTCAACGGGTTCTTTAAACACTTGGGAAAGAAGGTCAAGGGGTTTCTGAACCCTATTACCACCCTCAAGGACTTTAAGACACACACGGGGGTTAGGAGCGAAGAGTTTGGGCAGTACCTTGACGGGTTCCTGGCCGCTCAGAATACCATAAACACCAGGCGAAGTTACGAGAACCTCATAAAGCTCTTCTTTACCTGGGTGAATAAGGACATGAGCGAGGTCTCCAGAGACGACGTCCTGGCATACCGGGATTACCTCCGCGAGAGTTCTTACCGGGATACCACGATCTGGAATAAGTTCATATCACTCAACCGGTTCTTTAAGCACGTCGAGCGGGAAAACAGGAAGTTCCATAATCCTATTGTCTTTAAGGAGCTATCCCTGCTTTTTCCCAAGAAGGATAAGGGGTATTACACCGTATTGACCGTATCAGAGGCCAACAGGCTGTTAGGCCAGTGTGACAAGAAGACGGATATCGGCAGGCGTGATCATGCAATCCTGGTAATGATGCTTGTGTACGGCCTCCGTGCAAATGAGATAGCGGGCGTCAGGCATAAGCACCTGGAACACGAACGGGTGAAAGGGCAACAAAAGTGCTGGATTGTGGATAGAAAGGGACGGTTTCAAAACAGGCCAAAGACGGGCATTATCCTGAACGGAAAGGCATTGCAGGCCTTTGACGCCTGGCTGGATATCGTGAAGGGGTACGGGATAAAGATAGCCGGGGAGTTACCCATCTTCCTGCCGTTTATTTATGACCGGGTGGACCGTAAGCTTGTCATCCGGAGGGATCGGCTGCCGGCAGCGCTTTCCGTGAAGTCGGTGGAGAACATTGTTACCCGGTACATCAAAAGGGCAAAGATTGAACGGGACGGCGAGGTGCTGAGCGCCCACGCCTTACGGCATACGGCCTTTACCGTGCTTGCCCAGGAAGGGGTTCGCATACAGGATATCCAGAAGCTGGCGGGACACCAGGACATCAATACCACGATGATCTACGTCCATTCAGCACAGAGCTATGAGGATCATCCGGGTATGCACAATCCGTTAAATAAATAGGGGTTTACCACCGAGGACGTGGAGAAAAGGAGATATGAACAATGAAATGGCTGAATAGTTTAAAACCAGATGATTTTCCGGGAGACATGCAGCTTGTCGCCAAACTGTGTGGGGTGGAAGTGGCAGTGAAGCTTGCGGAAAAGATGGGGTCAGTCCGGCTTTACGTGATTCCCATCAAGCGTATCCTGGCTCAAAAAGTGGAGAGACATATTATTGAGAACTTTCGGGGCAATAACCACAAAGAGCTTGCAATTGAGACCGGCGTTAGCGAATCGTACGTTTACGGCGTCTTGATGCGCAAAAAAGTGGGTAGAAAACAGCAGTCTTCCCCCGAACTCCGTCCCAAGGGGGACGCAGGATTGACAGGATAGGGGTGGCATGGACTGTAGAGACGCATTGCTATGCGTCTCTACGCTGAAAACAGATAAAGCCGCGTCCCCTGGGCAAGTACGCGGCTTCATGTCGTGAAGATACCCTCTCTTCTTGTGGTAAGGAATCTTATATCACAGAAGGGAGGGCGAATGAAAGAAGAAAATCTTGAATTTTCTGGTGGTTTTAAAGGTGAACGGGGGCTGCTACGGATGTTTGTGAAAGATGCGGAAAGGATTCAGATGCTTACTCCGGAAGAGGAAATAAGCGTTGCCCGGAGGTCACGGGCCGGTGACGAGACGGCGAGGAATTGCCTGGTTGAATCGAACCTGAGATTTGTTCTGAAAGTGGTGTGCCGGCATTGGTCTCCTGGGCTTCCCATCGTGGACATGGTTTCAGAAGGATGCTATGGACTTATAAGGGCGGCAAAGACCTTTAACCCTGATATGGGCTACCGGTTCCTTACCTACGCGGGCAATGCGATAGCACAGGCGGTTATCAGGGCGATTGAGAACCACAAACGGCATGGGCATGAATCCCTTGACGCATGTATCTACGGCGATGAATCTGAGGTATCACAGGGGGACGTCCTGGAATCGGAGGATCAGCAAAGCGACGAAACGGCATTTCTTAACCAGGTGCGGGATAAGTTGAATCTTCTGGATGATAGAGAGCGGATGATTATTACCCTGCGGTTTTGGCATAACCTTACCCTGGAAGAGGTGGGAATAAGGATTCACGTTACCAAAGAAACGGTGAGAAGGATTGAGGCACGGGCGCTTAGGAAATTGAGGTGGGCGATTGATGACAACGGCCAAATTTTGACCCTCACTCCTTCCACAACAAGGCGGGTGTCAGATACCAGTTATAGGGGTTGTGGCCCAACTGATATCTCACAAGGGTAAAATATCAAATGTTGGTTGATTTTGCAAGGATAACGTGAAAGGCTTGAAATACGTGGCTTACCGGGATGGAAGTAGGGAAAGTTTTAAAACAGGGGAAAAGGTTTTAACATGGCTGAAAAGCCTTGATTATACAGGGTTTTCAAAAGGACTTCGTATAATAGGAAGATTATATCCTATACATATAGGCTAAATCGCCTGGAATCCCTTGTTATATAAGGGTTTCAAGCTGATTTTACATAGGGTGGGTATTCAGAAAGAAAGGTGGTATTTCGAGAGAAATAAAATTCTGTGTGTTTTTGTTAGTCATTCAATATCAATATGTTATGGCTTTTTCCGCAAGGTGGGTGTGTTAAAACTATTGAGAGTTTTAACATGCAAACTATTTTCATGCGTGTATATTGCACGCACGGTATGACAAAGGGGTGGCTGGTTTGCGCCACACGGGGGAGTGGGCAAATACCCTTGATTATTCGGGTTGGCTGGTTCCATAAAGTGGGTAGAGGGTGGGGTAATACTACGGTAAATTTACGATGGTTTACAAAACGGGAGGTACAAGTGAAGGGTGTAAAAGAGATAAAAAAAGTTCAGGTTGAAGGAAAGAAACACCTGGTAGTGGCGGAGGATGCCGAAATTGAAAAACTTCTCCAGCGCGGGTTATCCCTTAAGGAGAAGATCAAAAAACTTGATGGCGAACTTAAAGGTGTCCAAGATCGTCTTATAGAGATAGCTAAGGTTCGGCGGGAGAAGACCACAACAGTTACCCTTGACGGGATAACGGCAATGGCCACAGTCACCTTCAGAGAGTCGTATTTAGTGAAAAACGAGATAGAGGAAATTAAGGTTCCCCTGGGACCGCTCTTTGAGAGGTTCTTTGAAAAGGAGGTTGAGTATAAGACTACCGCAGATTTTAAGAAGTTCATGGAATCGGATCACGCCTTGGGTATCGAAAATCCGGAAGAAATAAAAGCTGCTATCCTGAAGTATGTCTCTACGAAAGAAACAAAACCCTATTTGAAGATGGAGGAAAAGACCGATGGAAAATGATATCCGCTTAGAAGACCTTCCTTCTACCTATCAACAAATAGCAAGGGTAATAGGCATTGAGAATGTCATAAAGCTTGGAAAAGAATTGGGCGGGGAATCATTCTATTTACCGAAATTGGACATTTGTCTGGCCAGAGTAAGGGAACGGAAGATCGTTGAAGAGTTTAAAGGCGGTAACTACGTGGAGCTTGGCAGGAAATACGGAGTCACATCATTTTGGGTACGTAAGATCATCAAAAAACACAGGCGCGAGAAGGTATCAAATGTCGGGTAATATAATCGTATCTTTTATGACCCAAGTGAAAAATACAGTTCAGGAAAATCAAGGGTTTAAGGGATGCTGACCTTATAGCGTTTTGGGTAACAAAAAATCATTTTCGTAAATCGGTGAGGATATACGGTGAAAACTGAGCTTGAACAAAAAGACATTGAAGCGATAGTCCAGAGAATGGTTGAAGTGTTTAAACCTATCCTGGTTGACCTCGTTGACTCTCACCAAACTAAGAGTGATGAATTGATGGACGTCAAAGGACTCGTTCAATACCTTAAAGTAAAAAGATCCTGGATATACGAGAAGGTACATAGAAAAGAACTCCCTTTCCAGAAGGCCGGTAGATTCCTACTCTTTAAAAAAAAGGATATTGACCTATGGTTAAAAAATCCTTATGCTTCCAGTCTCAATATCTCCAAATTGCATCAAAGGTGAACGGAGGGAATGAAGATTATGAGAAGACATAAAGGAGTATACAAGCGTGGGAGTATATACTGGATAATGTACAGCGATGGTCACGGAAGAACAATCCGTGAAAGCACAGGGACCACCTTACAACGGGAAGCGGAATATATTTACAATTGCAAGAAAAAGGCTGTGCGGGAAGGAAGGCTTCCGGATCTGAAAAAGATCAAAAACTACAAACTCGTTGAACTTGCCCAGGATTATTTAAAGTGGTCAGAACGGCAAAGGGTACACAAAACCAAGAAATATTGGGTGCCCCAGCTAATAGAGGCGTTCGGCAATTTAAGCATGGGTGACCTGAACCCCAGGATCATTGAACAATGGCAAAGTGAACGGCTGAAGAAAGTCAAACCTTCTACGGTAAACCGTTTAACCGGTTGCTTAAAGCATATAGTAAACAAGGGGGTTGAATGGGGAATGGCAACGGAAGATACCTTGAAAGCAGTGAGGAAGGTCAAAGAACTTGAAGAAAACAATAAACGGCTTCGGTACTTAACCGTAGAGGAATTGCAAAGGCTTTTGGATTGTTGCCCTTCACACTTGAAACCTATTGTACTTGTAGCCGCCCACACAGGAATGAGGAAGGGCGAAATTCTCAGATTAAAATGTGAGCAAGTGGATCTCAAGCATGACTTTATCTTGCTTGACAAAACCAAAAACGGGGAACGCCGGGAAATACCCATGAACCGTACGCTCAAAGAACTCTTTGCCGGTATGCCCAGGAGCCTTGAGAGTGAATATGCTTTTGTAGGTAAGGATGGGGAGCCATACGGAGACATCAAGCGTAGTTTTCATACGGCGTTAAAGAAGGCTGGAATTCGAGATTTTCATTTCCATGATCTTGGGCACACCTTTGCCTCTCACTTGGTAATGGACGGAGTTGATTTACTCAGCGTTAAAGAGTTGTTAGGGCACAAGTCCTTAACCATGACCCTTAGATATGCACACTTAGCACCGGGGCATAGGAGAAAGGCTGTTGAGGTGCTGGATACGGTGTTGAGCGGTGGCCAATCAGGGAAAAGAGTTCACAATTTGTTCACATTTTCGGGGGATGATCCGGCGGTTGTAAGTCGTAAGTCATTGCAGAATATGGTGGGCGATACTGGATTCGAACCAGTGACCTCTTGCTTGTCGAGCAAGCGCTCTAGCCAACTGAGCTAATCGCCCCTGTACGTTGGGCAACGATTTGTTCCGGATTGTTTCTGATGGTTGCATCGCATATCGGACAATAGTATACCGCAAGTTCCGTAAATGTGCGACTACTATCAGAAATCGTTGAAATTAGGATGTAAAAGCAAGGCGATGGTATCAGAAAGGTTTTTTATTGTCAAGCGAAAATGGCCTCTGACAAATAGTTATGCAAATTTATGCTGTTTACAAAAAAGTATTTAAAAACAACCTGAGCTTTGTTATGATTTAGTTTTTGAAAGATGAATAGGTATGCCCTCCGGTATGAACAATTCCTTCTACCCGGTTTCCAATACGGTGAAAACCTTATCATCTGTGAAATCCGTGCTTCGAAACGTTTTTTAATTGGTACGAGGCATTGCCTCGCTGATATCTCTAAGGAACATTTGATATATACTGAAAGGGTAACCTTGCAAGCGACGTCTACCATAGCCGAAAAAATACAGGAATTAAAAATAAAGAGAAACGCCGTTATCCTTGCGCATAATTACCAAAGGGGCGAGGTGCAGGACATCGCCGATTTTGCGGGCGATTCCCTCGGCCTTTCCCAGCAGGCAGCGAAAGCAAAGGCAGAGGTGATCGTGTTCTGCGGCGTGCACTTCATGGCTGAAACGGCGTCCATCTTGTGTCCTGACAAGCTGGTGCTGTTGCCGGATGAAAATGCCGGTTGCCCCATGGCGAACATGATAACCCTTAGAGAACTTAAGATAAAGAAGAAGGAATACCCCCGTGCGAAGGTCGTTTGTTACGTGAACAGCACGGCCGCTATAAAGGCGGAAAGCGATATATGCTGCACGTCATCTAATGCAATGAAAATCGTGTCTTCGATACCGAAAGACGAGGAAATCATCTTTGTTCCTGACAAGAGCCTGGGGGGTTACGTGGCGTCCCAGCTTAACAGGCCGATGATATTGTGGCCGGGATACTGTCCGACGCATCACAGGATCCTGGCGGAACACATAATCAAGCTGAAGGCGGAATATCCCGACGCCAAGGTGGTGGTGCATCCGGAGTGCACGGCTGACGTGATTGCCTTGGCAGACCACGTGGCCAGCACCACGGGCATTGCCAGGTATTGCAAGGAAAGCGATAGCAAGGTGTTTATTATTGGGACGGAAATCGGCATTTTACACCGTCTCAAAAAAGAAAATCCCCACAAACAGTTTCATGCAATTGCGCAACTTGCCGATTGCACGAATATGAAGCTTATTAATCTGGAAAAGGTGCTGTGGGCTTTGGAGGATTTAGTTTATCAAGTAAAAGTAACCGGGGAAATTGCAGCAAAGGCGCGCCTGGCGATTCAAAGGATGCTTGACCTGTCATAATTCAATGTATAGGAATTTCAAAGCTGTTGTAGGGACACGGTGCCCGTGTCCTTTTACGTGTGAACACAAATAAGTCGTCGAAGGCCTAATTTATCGTCGGTAGCGCAGGCGTCCCGCCTGCTGTTTTTTAAATGCAGGCGGGACG
>CAYJPZ010000072.1:0-976 GCA_964372185.1 uncultured candidatus Brocadiaceae bacterium | reverse complement strand
CGCCTGCGCTACAAATGCTGTCGCCGTAGGCGACATAATTTAATTTATGATTATCTTTTGGGAAAACCCGCTATGAGTACGATTGAAAAACTGAAGAAACTGAAGGATTTTGTAAAATCACTGGAAAGCGTAGTGGTGGCTTTCTCCGGGGGGGTGGACAGCGCCCTTGTCGCAAAGGTATGCTTCGACGTATTGGGAAACAAGGCATTGGCAGTTACGGCACGTTCCGAGACGTATCCCTCCCATGAATACGAAGAGGCCAGGAAAATAGCCAAAGAGATTGGCATCAACCACCTCACCATCGATACCAGCGAACTGGGCATAGAGGGATTTTCCCAGAATCCGCCTAACAGGTGTTATTTTTGCAAATCGGAATTATTTAGCAAGCTTAAAGGTATCGCGACGGAAAAGGGTTTTAAAAACGTTGCAGATGGCGCAAATCTTGACGATGCGGGCGAATATCGGCCGGGGCTTGATGCCGCGCGGGAACTCGAAGTGCGGAGTCCCTTAAAGGAGTGCGGGTTGCGAAAGGCCGACATCCGTGAGGTATCGAAGTATCTGAAACTCACGAATTGGGACAAACCGTCCTACGCGTGTATGTCTTCACGGTTTCCTTACGGACAATCCATAACCGAAGAAAAGCTTGTCATCGTGTCAGCGGCTGAAGATTATCTGCGGGGGCTTGGCCTGAAGCAATTTCGCGTGAGACACCACGATACCATCGCCAGAATCGAAGCCCTGCCCCAGGACTTTGCCTTCCTCCTCCAAAATGACCGTCGCGTGGAGCTGATTAAGAAATTTAAAGAAATTGGTTATAAATACGTCACCATCGATATAGAAGGCTACCGCAGCGGCAGCATGAACGAAGTGCTTACCATGACGAACGTCGCTTAATTTGTAGCTCAAACCTTCAGGTTTGATGGACGTTGCTTCATCTTGTGAGTAAAAAAATCCTTCTCCTTTTTATCCCTTATGG
>CAYJPZ010000071.1:14405-18090 GCA_964372185.1 uncultured candidatus Brocadiaceae bacterium | reverse complement strand
CCTATACGATTCCCGGTAACATCGTTCCGGATTTCCCTTTGATTAATAAGAGTTTTGAATTATGTTATTCGTGTACTGACCTGTAAAAAATTTTTTAGTGTCATTTCGTGTATTTCGTGGGTTATAAAGAATATGTTTACAAAATTTCAAAAAAGTCTTCAAACGGGTATCGTTACCTCGAAATATCCAACAGAAAAAGATCCGGCTCCTTTGCGTTTTCGAGGCAGGATTGAGATAGATAACGAGCGGTGTAAGCAGTGCAATGCCTGCGTGGAGGTATGCCCGACAGATGCGTATACCTGGATTGAAGAAGACGGAAAACGGTATCTGCAACTCTCCCATGCAAAGTGCGTCTTTTGCGGGATGTGCGAGGTGGTGTGTCCGCATAGGGCGATTACGATTACCAACGATTTTGAACTGGCTGCGCTCAATAAGGAAGGCCTTTTGGTTAAGGCGGGGTTTAAAGGGGAAGCATCCGCTGAATCCCTGCGCCAGCAACTGAAGGAAAACATCTTCAAAATATTCAAGCGTTCGCTCCACGTAAGAGAGGTCGACGCCGGTTCCTGCAACGGGTGTGAATGGGAGTTTTCGGCCTTGTACAATAGCCCGATACACGACTTGCAGAGATTTGGGATTGACGTTGTTGCCTCGCCCCGTCATGCAGACTGTTTGTTGATAACCGGCCCTCCAACAAGAAACCTTGAAACGGCCTTGATAAAGGCCTATCATAGCACACCAGAACCCCGTATGGTGATCGCCCTGGGGGCATGCGCATGCAGCGGCGGTATCTTCAGCGATTGTTATGCAACGAAGAACGGGATTGATAACGTTGTCCCCGTAGACGTTTACATACCCGGATGCCCGCCGAGACCGCAGGCCATCATCTACGGATTTTTGCTGGCACTGGGAAGAATCCGCAAATAGCGTCTTCAAAAAACATCTAAGGCAAATTGCTGCTGTTTGAAAAAGGAATATCTAGGACTTGGGACTCAGTATCTAATGGAATACAATCATCAAAGGAAAGGGGGATGTATGCAAATAGAAAAAATGGCACAACCTGGCGCTATGATGGAAATACTTATAGAAGCCATTAAGAGAGAGCAGGAGTCGTATGATTATTACCATTGCGCCGCATTGCAAGCGGCAAAACCCGCCACGCGCAAGATGCTGCTTAACCTTGCCGAATGGGAAAAAGGGCATATCGAAGAGCTTGCGAATCACGTAAAGGAACTCAAGGCACAAATGGAGGCAGATCGCGCCATGACGGGTGGTTAAAAACGTTTGAAACCACAGATTTTACAGATTACACAGATTGTTGATTTTTAACAACAGTTCACGTAATACCGGTAATAGCAGAAGGCAACCCCTGCTTTCCCTATGATAATGGGTGTTTTCAGACTTACCTTTTTTTGGGGTGGCATGGACAAACTCCGTTTGTCCGTGCATATTCGTGTAAATTCGTGTCTATTCGTGGCTAAATTTAATACCGGATAAACTGTTTTAAGGTCTAAAATAATCCATACAATTCGGTAACACAAAATCTGTGAAATCTGTGAAATATGGGGTTTCAGTAGTTCTTTTCCAAAACGGTTAAAGATTTTTTACGTGGAGATACCGATGGATATTAAGCGAGAAGAGTTGTTAAGATTGTATTACTACCTGAAGTTGACGCGAAGGCTGGAAGACCGGGTCACGTCACTCTATCATCAGGGCAAAATCCTGGGTGGGGCATGGACGAGCAATGGCATGGAGGCCGTCTCCGTGGGCTACGGCTGCGCGCTCGAAAGGGACGATATTGCAGCACCTTATTTCAGGGACATGGGGGCATTTCTCGTCCGTGGAATTTCCGCAAAACGCATCATGGCGCAGTATCTCGGCAGGAAAACGGGTGTTACCGGCGGCAAGGAAGGAAACGTCCACGTTGGCGATTTAAACTTTGGCGTCTTTGCCTTCCCCAGCCACCTGGCGGACAATTATCCGGTGGGAGCGGGCGCAGCCCTGGCCTTTAAAATACGGGGTGAAAAGCGGGTTGTCGTTGCCTGCACGGGTGACGGTGGTACCAGCCGCGGAGATTTTCACGAAGGGATGAATTTTGCCGCCGCCAGAAAGCTTCCTATCGTTTTTATCTGCAACAATAATCAATATGCCTATTCCACACCCTTACGTCTGCAAATGGCCGTCAGCAACGTAGCGGACCGCGCCCTGGCCTACGGCATACCAAGCAAGATCGTTGATGGAAACAACGTTGTTGAGGTTTATACGGCGGCAAAGGAGGCATACACCGTTGCCAGAAACGGCGGCGGGCCTACCTTTATAGAATGCAAGACCATGAGGATGCACGGCCATTCTGAACACGATAGCGCAAAGTACGTCCCGCGGGAACTCCTGGAGGCGTGGAAGAAGAAAGACCCTATCCTGACGATGGAAAGGTATTTGACCGAGAGCGCGGACGTAAAAAAGGAAGAGATGGATGGCGTTACCGCGCAGGTAGTGAAAGAGATTGACGAGGCAGAGAAGTTTGCGGAAGAAAGCCCATACCCTGACGGGACGGACTGTTTCACCGGCCTTTATGCAACCCCAATAGAAGAGGAGTAGACGGTCTATGAAAGAAATTACTTACCTTGATGCGATTAAAGAGGCATTGGACGAGGAAATGGCGCGGGATGCGAGTGTTTTTATCCTCGGCGAAGACGTTGGCGTTTACGGCGGGGCATTTCGCGTGACGGAAGGATTTATCGAAAAGTATGGGGAGTGGCGCGTCCTGGATACCCCGCTTGCGGAGTCGGGATTCACCGGCGCCGCTATCGGCGCGGCTCTCGTGGGCATGAGACCCGTAGTAGAGATGCAGTTTGCCGATTTTGTTTCGTGTGCATTCGATCAACTGGTTAACGTGGCCGCAAAGAATCATTACCGGTGGGGCGCGGCAACCCCCATCGTCGTTCGCGCGCCGGTTGGAGGAAATATCCATGGCGGCGCCTTCCACTCACAGTGCATAGAAGGATTTTTTTCCAACGTGCCGGGATTAAAAATTGTTGCGCCTTCCACCGCGTATGACGCTAAAGGACTGCTAAAGGCGGCCATTCGCGACAACGACCCCGTTATCTATTGCGAGCACAAGTACCTCTATAGACGCGTGAAGGATTCCGTGCCGGAGGAGGACTATGTGGTGCCGATTGGAAAGGCACGTGTCGCCCTCGAAGGCAAGGACGTGTCGATCATTACCTACGGGGCAATGGTACACACGGCGCTGGAAGCCGCTCAAACACTGGGAGAAAACGGTATATCCTGCGAGATTATTGACCTGAGAACACTCCTGCCGCTCGACAAGAAGGCCATTTTCAACACCGTGAAGAAGACCAGCAAGGTGGTCATATTACACGAGCAGACCAAAACAGGCGGCATTGGCGCTGAAGTTTCAGCCCTTATTAGTGAATATTGCTTTGATTACCTGGACTGCCCGATAATCCGCGTTGCCGCGCCTGATACCCCCGTGCCATACAGCGCCCAGATGGAAGAGGTTTTTATTCCTCAGACAAAAGACGTGATTGCCGCGGTAGAGAAGTTGATGCGCTATTAGGCGGATACATTGGTTTTTTGAATTTAGACATTAAATTTACACAAATAGCTTTCCCACCGCTTACGCAGTGGGTAAAAAGAAATACCTATTGTTTTAGCCCCGTAGGGG
>CAYJPZ010000071.1:0-14395 GCA_964372185.1 uncultured candidatus Brocadiaceae bacterium | reverse complement strand
ATAAGCAGTACAGATCGTTTGCAAGCAAAGACAAACAGGGTTTGTTTTCCCTTTCAAGCCTGCTTGAATTTCGTTATTAGGTCGGAGGTTATAAAGATATGTCCGTTGATATAATTATGCCGCAAATGGGTGAAAGCGTGGTGGAGGGTACTATCCTCAAATGGCTCGTTAAGGAGGGAGATCGGGTTGAAAAAGATCAACCTATTGTAGAAATCAGCACCGATAAGATTGACACGGAGGCGCCGTCTCCGGTAAGGGGCGTTATAAAAAACATCCTTTATCCCGAAGGCCGCACGTTGCCCGTACTCACGGTGATTGCCCGGATTGAGCAAGTTGAAACCCACGAAACCGCAAGCCCTGCCGATGACAAACCCGTGGTAGTGAAGAAGACGGACAAAATTGAGTCAGCAAAGACAGCAACAAAAATGGAAGAAGCAGAGGCAGAAAGACGCTATTCTCCCCTCGTAAGGAAGCTGGCAAAGGAATACAGCATCGCCTTAGAAGAGATAAAAGGCACGGGCGAGGGGGGGCGGGTCACAAAAAAGGACGTCATGGAATATGTGGCGTCGAAACAGGCAGTTTCCACGCCTCCTCCTGAAGAGGCCAAAGAGAGGTTGGTGGAGAAAGAGACGCTTATCAGGATAAGCCCCAAACGGAAGATCACTGCCGACAGGATGGTACAGAGTAAGAGGACTGCCGCGCACGTAACGACGGTGTTTGAGGTGGATATGACAAAGGTGGAGAAGTATCGGACGCTAAACAAAGATAGCATGAAGAGGGAAAACATACACCTCACCTACATGCCCTTTGTAATCCTTGCGGCAGCCAGGGCCCTTAAGGAATGTCCCATGCTGAATGCATCCTGGACGGACGAAGGCATTGTTCAGAAAAACTACGTCAATATGGGAATTGCCGTATCGGTGGAAGATGGGCTGATTGTGCCCGTGGTAAAGGACGCCGACAGGAAAGACCTGTTGCAGATAGCCCGCCAGGTGCAGGACATTGCCCAGCGCGCGCGCACAAAAAAAATAAAACCTGAAGAGGTGCAGGGCGGCACGTTTACGATAACGAATTACGGCCTGAATGGCAGCCTCTTCGGCACACCCGTTATCTTGCTGCCGCAGACGGCGATATTGGGCGTTGGTGCCATTGTCAAAAGACCCGTGGTAACAGACGATGCGATTGCCATTCGCTCTATGGCATATCTCAGCCTTTCTTTCGACCATCGGGTCATGGATGGCGCGGATGCGGACGCATTTCTTCAAAAGGTAAAGGGTATTTTAGAAGGATGGGAGGTCTTCCCTTATGAAGCGAAGGGGCATTCTCCTGCAACCGGGTACGGTGGAGTATGGTGAGGCGTGGGCATTGCAAAAAACACTGTTTGATGCAAGGGTCGCCGGGATAATCGGGGATTGTTTCATCCTCCTCCAGCACCCGCCAACCTTCACCTACGGTCGCAGGTATAAAGAACCGAATTTGATATCGAACAAAGAACACTACGAGGGCAACGGCTTTGCCGTTCACAAAACAGACAGGGGCGGCCTGGCTACCTATCACGGCCCAGGCCAGGTAGTCGGTTACTCCATCATAAAAATGGGTGACTATACAAAGGATTACTACCACTATTTACGGATGCTGGAAGAGGTAATGCTGCGGACGTTGCTGGACTTCGGTATTAGGGCGGAGCGAAGGGCGGAATACACGGGCGTTTGGCTGAACAACGCAAAAATCGGCTTCATTGGTGTCCGGCTCGCCCTGGGCTTTACGATGCACGGGTTTTCCCTTAACGTAAACAACGATTTATCCCCCTTCGCCTCTATAACGCCCTGTGGAATTCAAGGCATAAGGGTTACCTCGATGCGGGAATTATCAGGCATGACGGTGGATGAAGAAAAGGTCTGTGAAATGGCGGCCCGCTATTATGCGGAGGTATTTCAAATACAGTTGACGCCGGTTGCGATGGATATTATCGCGCAACAAATATATGCGGCAAGGTGATGGGAAACAGATGCAGCCCATGAGATTGTTACGTAGTACAAGGCAAACGTTCCAAAGGCAATGCTAAAGCCTTGCCCTACGCTTACTGCCCGACGGTTGGGCTTGCAGCCAGAACCGCAATGTTTTCAACCGGTCCGGGGCTTTGCCTCTCAGGACAATTTATACACGAGGCACACCATACAAGCATGTGCGAGAATAAAGAAAAAAAACACCCTTGTGATGATTGTTATAACTGCCAGTTTTGTAGTGACGAACGGTGTTCCCTGTGTCTTTGCAGCAAACATAAGACACGGCAATTGAGCGTTGAAGAGCAGATAGCCCTTTACGACGCATTGAATAAAGATTCCCTTGGCAAATAAGCGAAAAGGTCTTCCTATGGCTGAATTAGGCCTTCGGCAACCTTTATTTGTTACCCGTGTAGAGACGCATGCAATGCGTCTCTACAAAACATTGAAATTCCTACACATAAATTTCTGCGGATAATACCCCATGACACTAGACCGTTCCTCACATAAAAAACCAGAGCTGCTGTCCCCTGCAGGCAGCATCGAATCCTTTTTCGCCGCCGCTGAAAATGGGGCGGATGCGGTTTATATCGGTCTGGACTGTTTCAGCGCCCGTGCAAACGCGCACAATTTCACCCTGGATGACGCAAGTGTGGCCATTGCCCATGCGCGCAAACAGTCCATTAAGGTCTATGTGGCGCTGAATACGCTGATTAAGACCGCTGAGATGGAAAGGGTTGCAGAATATTTGGTTGTCCTGGAAGAGTTACAGCCGGACGCCCTGATTATTCAGGATATGGGGGTCTTGCGCCTTATACAATCCCGGTCGTTCTCATTTCGCTTGCACGCCAGCACGCAAATGGCCATTCACAACCTTGCAGGGGTCAAACAACTGGAGAAGATGGGGTTTAAACGCATCGTGCTTGCGCGGGAGTTGTCGCTGCAGGAAATCCGGCATATTACCCAAAATACGCCCCTGGAAATAGAGATTTTTGTTCACGGCGCGTTGTGCTACTCTTATTCAGGTTTGTGTTTTTTTAGCAGCATGCTCGGCGGGCGCAGCGGCAATCGTGGACAATGCGCCCAACCGTGCAGGATGCGTTATACGGACCAATCGGGCAAAGACGGTTATCTCTTTTCCATGAAAGACCTCCTGGCCCTTCCCCACACAGATGCGCTTATGGACGCGGGCGTCCGGTCGTTTAAGATCGAGGGACGTATGAAATCGCCTGAATACGTAGCGGTGGCAACCCATGTCTACCGTCAGGCCATTGATGGCAAACTGGAGAATTATGACGAGGCAGCCCGCCTCTTAAAAACCGTATTCAGCCGGGAGACAACCCATTCATACCTGAAGGGCAACGTTGCCCGGCAAGACCACGAAACGACTACCGGCGGTCGCCGTAAACCGGCAAACGTGGTCAATCTGGCATATCCCGCGAACACGGGCTGTTGCGTCGGTGAGATCGTGAGGTCGGAGAGAGGATTTGTGACCGTGCGTGCGGATGCCGAAATCGGGGTCAGGGACCTGCTGCAGGTCTTTGAAAATGGCTTTACAAGTCCCGCCTTGCTGCCGGTGAAGAACGTCAGGGTCAACGGGAAGAGGGTTTTTGGTATAAAGGCGGGCGACACGGCATCGGTCGAATCGCAGCAGCGGTTTCAGCCTGGCTCAAGGCTTCACCTGCTCTATTCCCAGAAGACAAGGGAGTTGTTTACCCCTAAAATTCCCAAAAAACAGGAACGAGCTAAGTTGCCGGTAAATCTGGAAATTACCGTAAACCGGAATGGCATCGAGGTCGCGGGGATTGTGCGTGATTTTTCCTTTACCAGCCGTTATCCTGCTCATTTGGAAAAGGGAATTTCCCGGACAATTAATGATGCCTCCCTGCGGGCATGTTTTTCCCGCTTAGGTGAAACGCCTTTTGAGTTGCTGGATATCAGCACACATATTGCTGATGGACTGTTTATTCCACTGGGTCAACTCAATGAGATACGGAGAGACTACTTTCAAAAACTATCCGAGGCGTGGAAGCGGGAAAGGATGAGGAGGGGGGACGACGTAAAAAAGTGGATAAAGGAAGAAATCACCGCTACTGCCTGCGTTGCGCCGGCAAATCCACACAGCCGGGAATATCAAATACAAACCGGTTTCCCCGCTCTTCACACGGGCAGTGATATGCCTTCTGAAGACGGCGTTTTTTCGCGTGGTTTAAAACTATCCGTCAAGGTTGACAGATTAGAATACCTGCGCCACCTTCCCCTTGAAAGGCTTGATAAGATATACCTTACGCTATCCCCTGCAACGGCCACCCGCCTTTCGGAAAACCAGAAAGCCCTTGTGGATGCGTTACAGGGAAAAAAGGATCAACTTGTCTTTTCGCTGCCCGCAATTATGAGAGACGGGGGCTGCGGATTGGAAACCTATACGGCATTCAAAAAGATGGCGCAGAAATTGATCGGAGAGGGATTTCTGCAATTCCAGGTTGCCAATCCCGGCGCCGTGGAACTGTTTGAAAATAGCGGCGCACAACTCTATGCCGATTATCCCCTGTACTGCTTAAATCCACTTTCTGCAAACGCGCTCATTAACCGGGGGTTTTGCAGATATACCCTTTCTCCCGAGGACGATAAGGGCAATATGCAGTCGTTGTTGGATCGGCACGCAGACGTTATTGTTTATCAGGATACGCCACTTTTTCTTTCGGACACCTGTGTGTGGGCGCAGGTAAAGGGGGATTGTCCCGGGTGGAGCCGGTGTGGCTTTAAGCAGGCCTTTATAACGAACGAACACGGCGACTGCTTTACGGTGATAAACGAGGCGTGCAAAACACTTGTTATTAGCGAAAGGCCCTATTCGATTATCCATCGAATTCCGGAATTAATAAGGCTTGGGCAGGCAAATTTCAGGATAGACCTATGCTACCGGGATTACTCCCCGGAAGTGATAAGCCACCTCTTACGCAACATTCAGAGTGCGACTAAAGTGGAAAATTCAACCATGGGAAATTTTGAAAGAGGTTTGCTGTAATTATAGCGGCACGCCGGGTTGCAAAGGATAAGGTTTGTGGGTTTGACGCTCTATAACATAATGTCTAAACTTGAATCTGGCGAACCGCTATCCCCATTTCTTCGCCCCTGCTTAAACAATCTATCCTTATTTGAACCAGGCTTAGCCCCTTTTCCATTATTTTCAGAAGGTTTTATCTCCCTTACATTGTTTTTGTTGATGTTTTGCACATTTCTGAGGGCAGCATTGGCATTTGCGCTCTGCGTGGCATCTTGCTGCGTCCTCTTGGTTAACACATCAACAGAACCATGATAGGCGAGTGCATTGCTGACTAATTCGACACCCATGACATCTCTCCTTTAAGAAAGCAAAAGCATAGTATTGAGATTACTATTTTAATATTTATCATATCATATCATAAAAAAAAATCAATACACTAAAATGAAATAGCCGGATTATCCTGGTTAATGTTTCTTTTTTATTTTTTCTCACTCAGTGGATTTTCTGCATCTTCTACGGTGAGCTGTTACGAATATTGCAACCACTGCCAAAAATTTAAGTGAAATTTTATTTGAAATCAGTATAATTAAAGAATCATTGCACGGTATTTGTGATATAAACTCGTGGTGAACAGGCATAGACAAATGGAATTTGCCTATGCTGCCCTTATAATCCGCGTAGCTAAACAAAAGTTTATTCAATAAATTAAAGGTGCGTTTCTTTTTTCCGTCGTCACGGTTTTGTTCCGGAAATGGAAACAAAAGGGCATCTTAAGGATAGCCTGTTATCGGCGTATTTTTAGTGGAGGAAAAACATGAGTAAGAGAAATCTGTTAATTGTCCATGGGTCGGGATTGATACGGAACCGTTTGAAATCTTTTATTCTTTCCGAATTAGATGACGTTACCGTTTTTGAGGCGTGTTCTTAGAAGGATGCTATTCAAAAGTGCCGGGAACAAAGATATGAGATATTGGTTTGCAGCAAAGAATTGCCTGATGCAAGCGGCCTTGTCTTCTACGAAAAGGTACAAGCCACGCCCGGTCAAAAGGACGCTTCTGTTATTTTCATAACATCCACCGGCACCAAGGAAAATATCAAGGAGATGGAAGACCATGGCGTTGCCAATTATATGATTTTTCCCTTTACTTCAAAGGATTTGAGAGACAAGATCAATTGGGTTTGCGATCCGCGAAAATGGCGCACCAACGAGCGAATTCACATACCGGACGTAAAGGCTATTATCCACTCAAATTATGATACAAATTATGAAGACATTGAAGCTAACGTTATCAACAGGTAAAAAATCTACCCTGCAAATTTTTACGCCTAAACGTCCTGACTTGGAGGTCTGACGGCTATCCCAATCTGGTGCGCGCAGCCTGGGCAATCTTAGGGATTGAAGGCCAGGAGAAAAAACAGCTTGAGAAGATTTTTGAAAAGGTAAAGAAGGGGCTTGATTAACTTAGAAGTTAACAATAAAACTGCAATAAGAACTATTTTAGAGAAAGTAATCATGAAAACTGCCTTATCCTGGGTAATCAGCATCTTATTGGTAATTCATCTGTTGTTTGTCGTCCAACATGCCCTTGCAGATGAGTGGGCATTGGAGGAACACCACACGGAGAAATTTGATACCAGTGACAGTGTAATACTCCATTTCGACGGCAAGACGTGGAATCATGTATTTCATGGAAATGATATGTGGCTCAACGACATCTATGGGTTCGATTCCAACGACGTCTTTGCGGTGGGGGAACAGGGTGTCATTTTGCATTACAACGGCAACTCATGGATCAGGCAGAGTAGCCCAACAACGCAAAGGTTGCACAAAATCTGGGGCAGCAGTGGCAAAGACGTGTACGCTTGCGGCGACTTCGGCACCATGCTTCACTATGACGGATATGAATGGAAGACATACGATGCCGCGCCTGCCGATTGGTGCAGGGGTATTTGGGGACAGGACGAAAGGCATGTCTTTATCACCGGCAACATGGGAAAAATATTTCAGTACAATGGGGACGCATGGACAGAACAAACGACCGGAGCTACGGATTCCCTCTTCGATATCAACGGCGTTGGCCCGAAAAGCGTATATGCCGTTGGTGAGTACGGCGCGGTTTTTTCCTATGATGGCAAGCGTTGGAAAAAACACAAGCGTTTTACCGACAAAACCCTTACGAGTGTGTGGGTGGCGGACTCAAAAAACGTGTACGTTGCCGGCGCGGAGGGCATTATATATCATTATAACGGTTTGAAGTGGACGCGGCATCAGATCGGAACCTCCAGCTTGTTGCGGAGAATCCGGGGCATCGACGCCAAAAATATCTTTGCCGTTGGAGACCACGCCACGATTCTGCACTATAACGGGATCGGCTGGAAGACACAGAAGAGCGGCGCCGGCTACTCTTTTTCGGGTATCTGGGGAGACAGGAAGGACAACGTATACGTTGTTGGAGTTAATTCGGAAGGACTCTACGATCACTAATACATCACCGCCAATCCAACAACGGAACACTTGATAATAGGCAGGTAATTTATTGCCTGTATGGCAATAATACCTTTGGTTAGTCCCATTGGGACAACAGAACATGTTATACAAACAAGGGTTTTTAATGGGAACGGGTATTACATCTGCATCCTCATGACTTCCTTGTAGGTCTCAATGAGCTTATTGCGGGCTTCCATCATAAACTTAAAACTGATTTCTGCCTTTGACATAGCAATCATAACTTCATGAACGTTTTCCACCTTACCCGTAGCAAAGTTTTCAATGCTTTCGTTGGCCTTGGATTGCAGGTCGTTGACTTCGTTAATGAAGCCGCTCAAGGTCTTTTTAAAAGAATCCTTCCCTTCTCCCTCGACGGAACTGGTAAACTCCGTATTCGTTGGAAAAGCCCCTTTATTATTAATTGGTGCAATAGCCATACCCTAACCTCCTAAACTACCTTCCAATAATTGATAATGCCTTGTTGTTCATGTCTTTTGATGAATTTATTACCGCAAGATTCGCCTCGTACGACCTTGACGCCGTAATGAGATCGACCATCTCCGTCGCTACCGCTACGTTGGGCATATTCACAAAGCCTTTTGCATCCGCCTTCGGATGCCCCGGCATATACTGAACGGTAAACGGATCCTGGCTTTTCACAATGCCCTTCACCTTAACGCCACCCAACCGTTCTGAGCCATTGATAGCGTTGATGCCACCATTTTTTAATGACTCATTGAGTACTGCTGCAAATTCCACCTGCTCGCGCCGGTACGGACCGCCTTCCGGTGTATCGGTGGCATTCGCATTTGCGATATTGTTGGCAATCACATTCATGCGCATGCGCTCGGCGGAAAGACCGGAACCACTAATGTCAAATACTGAAAGCATGTTGCCTATTCCCATACGTCACCTCCTGATTTTATACCTTAGAATTGTCAATTGCAGATTTTACCATATCCATTTTCTTGCCCAGTAACTGCGTATAAATATTATACGAAAGCGTGTTTCTAACCAGCGAGGTTACCTCGGAGTCGATATTCACGTTATTGCCGTCGTTTCGTATGCTGCCGCTGCCTTCTTTATCCTTTGAAACCACGATCTTGGGCTGCAAGTTGACCAACTTGCTTACAGGCGCGTCTTGAATCGCCCGGGAAAGTTGATCCTCAAAACTTACCTCCATCCTTTTGTATCCCGGTGTGTTGACGTTAGCAATATTATTTGCAATAACTTTGTGCTTCGTCGTGGATACGTTCAGCATCTTTTCTAACAAGTTACTGCTGGCATCCATTCCCGTAATCATAAACAATTCTCCTTTAACGAGTTCTTTGGTGATTTTCTAGCCACAGCGGACACAGAAAAGGGTTCCCCTCTACCGAACCGTTTCTTTCACTGCCGTCTCTGCGTTCCTGTTCAAATTTGAAATTCCGTAACCGTTCAGATACCTACGTTTAAACAAAAGCAAACCAAATGCCAAACCCGCTGTTCCGGCTATAACCGATAAAATAGGAGACTTTGTTATGATAAACAACCCCGGAAGCCCTGATTTATCGGGAAAAACATTCAATCGGCGCAGGAAATTGTTTCCTTCTCAAAGGATGAGCTACCTGTTGCATGATACTTGTTAAGCTTATTTCTCAACGTCCTTGTTGTAATTTTAAGCAATTCAGCGGCCTTGGTTTTATTTCCACCGGTTTTTTCAAGTGTGCTGTAAATCAAATCCTTTTCAACGTCCTCTATCGCCTTTCCAGGGGCGTGCAGACCTTCAGATGAAGCCTCCTGCTTATGGGAAAAGAGATGGTTTATATGTTCCAGTTCAAGCACCTCATCTGATCCCATAACAACGGCCCTATGTATGATATTTCGTAATTCCCTCACGTTTCCGGGCCAATCGTACTTACACAGATAGTCCATAGCCTCGTCACTGATGGCCTTGACCGTAGCGTTATTCTCAATGCTGTATTTTTTCAGATAATAATCTACGAGGAGGGGAACGTCCTCAACGCGTTCTCTTAAGGGCGGCAGATAAATGGGCACGACGTTGAGCCGATAAAACAGGTCTTCCCGAAATCTGCCTTCTTGAACCTCTTTCATCAGGTTTCTGTTTGTCGTGGCCACGACCCGCACGTCAATCTTTATCGTTTTTTCCCCACCCACCCGCTCAAACTCTTCTTCTTCCAGCACCCTGAGCAGCTTGGCCTGTATGTTAGGAGATATTTCACTAATTTCGTCGAGGAGCAGCGTGCCTTCGTTTGCCAGTTCAAAACGCCCTGCATGTCGGGAAACGGCGCCGGTATAAGCGCCCCGTTCGTGTCCAAACAACTCACTTTCCAGGAGCGTTTCCGCCAGCGCCGCACAATTAACGCGAATAAAAGGCTTTTCCGCGCGCGGGCTGTACCGGTGCAGGGCGCGCGCGATGAGTTCCTTGCCCGTGCCGCTTTTCCCGTGGATAAGCACGCTTGCCTTGCTTTGCGCTATTTTTTTTACCTGCTCGTAAAGGTGCGACATCTTCGAGTTCTTGCTAAACACGGGGTTGCACTTTTCATCAATATTAGCATTAGACCTCCAGTATCTGTTTTCCACAATCAACTTCTGCCGCTCGTTAATCCTTGAAATGAGTAGCTCTATCTGATCCGGAGAAAACGGCTTTATGATGTAATCATAAGCGCCCTTTTTCATAGCCTCCACTGCGGTTTCTATGGTGCCGTAAGCCGTCATAAGAATAACGGTAATCTCAGGATGAATGCTTTTTACCTTTTCAAGCACGTCCATACCGCACATTCCGGGCATCTTCATATCGAGAAAGATCGCGTCACATCGCTCTTTTGCCAGTTTTGCAATCGCCTGCTGCCCGTCGCTTGCAGCCACCACGGCGTACCTATTCCTTCGCAAGGTTTCACAGAGATATTCACGCCCCAGCATATCATCATCTACCACCATAATTTTTTCCACACTCATCGTTGTTCCCCTGTAGAGTTATAAGGCTTCGTTTGCAATAATGGTTATACTTTTAGCGAGGCAAGGCCCCGGAACGATTAAAAAGCTTGAAACCACAGATTGCACAGATTTTACGTTAGGCCCCCTACGGCGACGGTTCGTGTAGCGCCGACCTTCGTAGCCGGCCAATGGCTTAATTTTTGACAGGATAACAGGATTAACGGGATATTTTTTTGTCATGCCATGTTTTCGATGCTTAAACCAGGAAACACAAGGGGTTCACCCTGTATTTTTCGAAAAACAGAAGCTTTTGGCTATAATTCTTTTACTTTTCGTTTAATTTCAACTTGTCTTTCTCCGAAATTAAGAATCAGTCCGACCTGCTTTCCAGTAGCAACTAAATAATTAACTAATTGAACTTCATGAGCCATTACCACCCTTCTAACAGATTTCAATTCTAGAATTATGGTGTTTTCAACGACAATATCCGCCACAAATTCTCCTACTATTTCATCTTCATAAGTAACGGTAATAGGTTTTTGGGCTTCAGCTATAAGTTCTGCCTTCCTGAGTTCTATGAGCATACACTTTTCATATACGCTTTCAAGAAAACCAAAACCCATTTTATTGTATACTCGATAGGCACACCCAATAATCTTTTCAGTAAGCTCTTTATATTCCATATTACCTCCTCTAGGTTATGATAAAATTTTGCTTTATGGGATTATTCATCCTGTCGATCCTGTTATCCTGTCAAAAAAACAAGTTAAACGTCTACCTTATGCAAATTGAGCGGCCAAGTCCCCGGTTTTTGAAAACATATCATCAAAGGTATAGAGATCGCACAGGGGATTTTTCAGTAAATGGATGTAAAAAGTTGCTCCTCTGTCTTCCAGGCTTTCAAACAAGATTTTCCCGTTGTGCGCCTCAACAATTTTGTTTACAATCGCCAACCCCAAACCTGTCCCTTCGTGTTTTGTCGTAAAAAAAGGGTCAAAGATTTTACCCACAAGTTCTTTTTTTATACCTGTCCCCGTATCTTTTATGCCTATCAGGACGTCCCCGTAATCGTTATCTTCCGTCTTTGCCGTGAACACCGTTAAAACGCCGCCCTGCGTCATGGATTGCACGGCATTCATACACAAATTCAAAAATGCCTGCTGCAATTTCTCCGCGTCACACCTTATCCTGTCTGAGGCGGCGTCCAGGGTAAATTCCTTGATAATGTGAATGCCGGAGATACCCTTTTGCTTCAGGTCCTCGGCTACAAAAAAAAGTGTCTTATTCAAGATTTCCGAAATACGGTAATCAGAGAGGCTCAATTTCAGGGGACGGGCAAATACCAGGAGTTCCGTAACGGTTTTGTTGAGGTTTTTCGTACCCTGTATGATGTTTTTTACCAGCTTCTTTCGTGGATCAGAATCACTAAAGTCCCTGGCAAGCAACGCAGAAAACCCTTCTATGCCGTTCAGGGGATTGCGTATCTCGTGTGCGATACACGCGGACATTGCGCCAATGGCCGCAAGTTTATCCGCCTTTCTCAAACGCGTCTCCAACTCCCGGATTTCCGACAGATCCCTGAATACTTCAACCGCGCCGATGGTATTATCATGTGCGTCTTTAATGAGGGACACACTGCTTTCAATCCACTTGGTCAACCCCTTATCCGTTTCTATCCTGCGTTTCACGTCAATGCAATTCCGCCCTCTTTTGAGCGTTAACAGCATAAGGGGGGCAGCGCCATTACTGCTTTTAAAAACAGCGTCGACCCTTTTCCCCATCACGTCGGATGCGTTCAACCTCAAAATCTTTTCAGCAGCCCTGTTAAAGGTGGAAATTTCACCCTCTACATTAACGGCAATAACGCCACTGTGAATGCTGCCTAAAAGGCTATGCAGATATTTCGTAAGGCTGTCCAGTTCCTGCACCTTGTCCCTCAAACAGGCGTTCGCGTGAGCCATCTCCGCGTCAATTGCCTTTACCCTGTTCTGCAACTGATTGTAGCTTTCTTCAAGTCGCAGGGTATACTGATTGAATTGGTGAAAGGCCGCCGTAAGGTCCGTTGTCTGGCATCGAGAAGATTTATTGAGCAACGTACTTTCCATTATCATACCCACCCTTTTTCATTTGGATTCCTTGTTGCCGGACGCCGCAAGTAGTTGGTTATTCAACAGAGATTTTTTTTCATTCCAGGTCTTCCACCACTGAATGTCACTTATATACCAATTGGCCTGATCTATCAATTCGTTGTCTTGGGATAAACCGATAAAGCGTTTAAACTCGCCAAGCGCAGCCTCTAAATCCTTCAAATTCCTGTAACAATTCGCTATCTGAAATTGCGCCCAATGGTATTGCTCCGCGGGACAGTTATCAGGTGTAAGCATCTTGTACGTCTTCAACGCGTTCTCGTACTCACACAATTTGTAATAACATTCGGCAACGTTAAAAGAGTTGGCCGTTTTCATCGCCTTTTCCAACCGGGAATTCAGGGCATCTTCAGACAATACTTTAAAATGATTATTGTTTTCCTTTTGCTGCCCGATTGCCCGATTGCCGGCGTTTGTGCCCACGCTTTCTACCGGTTTTTCTTCTGTCTTTGAGAATGGGGTATTTTTAGCGGACGACGTGTCACGCGCTGGAGTATATTTATTATCGAGAGCCGTTACCGTTGTCTGCGCAGATAAATCCTTCCCGCCGCTACTTACTTCCGGCTTTAGCTCATCCTCCAACTGCCCATATTCCCTTTCCAATGCTTGCAGTTTTTCTTTTTCTGCCTTGAGAATCAATAGTATCGCCCCTTCTCCACGTTCGTCTTGCGCTTGTGTATCCGGCAACGACGATGGTTGCGACTGTGGCTGTGGCTGTGATTGTGGCTCTGGCTTTGACTGCTGCAACGGCGGAGTCGCAACAACCCCCGGCACTGATACCTCCAGCTCTTGCTCCTCCGGCTCATACGCCACCGGCTTTTCTTCTATTTTTACCTGTATGGGTCTGAGCAAAGGCCTTTCAATATCATTACTGAGATTTGTTTGCAACTTGCCTGGCGTTGCAGATATCTTATTGTTAGAAATATTCTCGCTGCCTCCCATAAGGCAAGGTGCGTGCATTAATACAAAACCAAGGGCAATATAGGCGCTTTTTAGTTTTTTCATAAATTATCGTGACCTCTCTTTAAGTTTTAACAGTTTCGTTCCTGCGCAACTTGTTAGCAAACGATGTACCACCGTATCGGCAATAGTATCTACCAACAACCATCAACAGGCGATACCAGGCCTTAACAGTATAACAGTTAAGAAGTTACAGAAGCAAAACCGGCACAAAAACAACTTTCGTCCCCCTTTCTATCGGATACTTTCTGGCAAGCAATTCCATAAGCACACGGCTATCCCAAGAGAAAAATGTGAACATCAGGGAATGCCTGAAGGTGAAAAATCAGACACGTGGCATTTATGCTTTATTATCCGCTTTGTAATAAAGAATCTTTTTTTTATGTATGCAATGTACCGTTTCATGTAATATAATTATTCTAATTAAATATTT
Organism: uncultured candidatus Brocadiaceae bacterium; assembly: GCA_964372185.1. Lineage (GTDB taxonomy): Bacteria > Planctomycetota > Brocadiia > Brocadiales > Brocadiaceae > JACVXV01. The sequence continues at coordinate 420 of CAYJPZ010000071.1, read as the reverse complement.
TATTTATACTGTTTATTTCGCCTTGCGGATTCAAATTTGCCTGCCTGTGTGTGACCGCACGCAGAGTTGCACACTCAAAATGTGAATTATGGTCATTGCTATAAAAAGAATACTCATTATAGGTGAAGAAGAGGGATTTGCAAAACATTTGCTGTTGTCCGCTTTGGAAAGGGAAGGGTACACTGTCAAATCCGTATTATACGGCAAAGGGGGCGCTGAAAAACTGCCGGACGCATCTTTTGATGCAATTATTATCGACACAAAAATCCCCCTTATTGATAACGTTAAGATAATCACAAATGCGAGGAACTTAACCTGACCTTCGCAATTCGAGGGGTATACGAGCCGCTAAGCCAGTAAATACAAGGGGTCATGTAAAAAGGTCGGCACTACAGCCCCGTTTGTCCGGTGGCATAAAGC
>CAYJPZ010000070.1:0-18186 GCA_964372185.1 uncultured candidatus Brocadiaceae bacterium | reverse complement strand
CCTTAAGTAGTTCCAGGTAATAGAAATTATTAAATTAGGCCTTCGGCAACTTTTAACAGCGTAGTGGCACGGCGCGCCTTGCCACTACACGTACGTTTGAAATTCCTAAAGCTCTTGCTTTGTTTTTTCAACTCGTTCCTTAATAGTAATGTTATACCACTGAGAGTGATGGAAAGCAAGCGATACTGCGAAAAGCATCCACCAAAAATAACAGACGCAAAGAAAAAGGAAATTGAGAAGTAACATGAAAAAAACGAAACGGTTACCCCTCTCCTTTTCTATCCGAACACCTTCCAAATAAAGAAAGCGATCATGGTCAGGCCGATGATGATTTTTAACAGTGAACCGCCCAGAAAACCTATTAAATTTCCCAATCCTGACTTTAATGCGCCCTTATAGCTTTGACCTCCGACAACCTCAAAGGCAATGGTGCCGATAGCAGGACCGAGTATCAAACCAACGGGGCCTCCCAGGTACAGCCCAACCCCCGTGCCTATGATCGATCCGAAAATACCCCACCGCGTAGCGCCAAACTTCTTTGCGCCATAGATATTTGCCAGATTTTCCAGGACGATAGAGACAACAGTTACGACGGCTAGTATGGCAAGCATCAGCCAGGTAATCTTCTCAAAGTGTGTAAAGAGGCCGTAGAAAAACGCTCCCAGCCAGATGAGTGGAATGCTCGGTATGATGGGGACAATGATACCGGCCAGGCCTATCATCATTATGATGAGTGAAATAGTAAATACCATAATTTCCCCAATTCCCATAGTGTGCGTCTCCTTCGCCAAAACGTCCCGGTAACTATATCGTCGCCCGGTTTGAGACGATTGTGGACAATTGTGTATGAGTTAAAATGAAATATTTGATATAATGCATAATTATAAAAATATTGGACGTGATAAAGTCAATACTAGCAAATTACCTGGTAATGAGGAAATGAGCATGATGTGGTCTATCATGGGAACAATTGCTGCAATCTGCACAACGGTGGGTTTTTTACCACAGCTTATTCGGGGTATAAAAACTAAGGAATTAAATGACGTTTCTCCAGCAATGCTTACCCTCTTATTGGTAGGATGTAGCTTATGGCTGGCTTACGGGATTCATTTGAAAAATCTTATCATTGCCCTGGCAAACGGCTTCACCCTTTTATTTGTTGTCGCTATTCTTACCTTACGGTTTTTATATAAAACAACAAATGCAAAGGGTGTGGCAAGGGATTAAGGCGGAGAGCGGACAGTCAGGTAGGAGTAGTCTCCTGACGGCGATTGGCAATGCGCAGCGGTATGCAACACCCAGTCGCCAACAGGAGTTGGCTCCTACCAAAAACCTTGAAATCCCTATACAGTCAAGGTAAAAACAGAAATTTCGGGGCGCGCTAAAAACCGCACGGGGTAGCTGGAAGTTCCTATGCCTTTGTTTACATACAACGTCGTCTTTCCCACACGAAACAGCCCCGCCATGTAAGGGGTATCAAATTGGGGAAACATAACGGTCGGTTTAACAAAAGGAATATATATCTGCCCGCCGTGAGTGTGTCCCGCCATGACAAAATCAACATTTCCGCGTTTAATCCCAGTAACTATGTCCGGGTTATGGGATAGCATGATTGTCGGTTCGCCATTAACGTCGCGAAGGGTTTTATCAACGTCTGCAGCTCCTAGCCATAAATCATCCACCCCGGCAATGAGGATATAATCGTTTTTCCGATAAAGCGGTACCAGTTCATTGATTAATAACCGGATACCCTTTTGGGATAAGGCATAAAGGGTTAGTTCCTTGTTGTCGTGATTTCCCGGCACGGCAAAGACCCCTTCTCTTGCTTTCAGGTGTGACAGTTCTTCCACAACGGACGGAAGATATGCGTCAGAGTCGTGAACAAAGTCTCCCGTTAACGCAATGATATCGGGCGAGAGGGCATTTACCTGGCGGACACACTTCCTGACAAATTCGGCGGGGACGTATTTGCAGTGGTGGATGTCGGATAATTGGACAATCGTAAATCCTTCAAATCGCTTTGGCAGGGCATTCATTTTTATACGGATATGATTTACATCAATCCACCGCGGCTCGATGTGCCGGCTATAGCCACCAACCGCTATCGGTCCAACGCCGCAACCTAGAACGCCTAAGAGAAACGTACGCCTTGAAATCATAATAGTATTTTACCTCTGCATGGATTTATCCGCGCCAGCCCAAAACCCGCTTAAATAAAAGGAATTTGATATCGAATATCGAAGGAGAAGAGAACCTTTGACCGAAAAATTCCCGATAACCACTCATAATTCGAAATTCCTTGTTCGACATTCGTTATTCAATACACCGTTACAGAGACCTGATATGCCGGAGATTTTCTTGCGTTACTCTTCCGACTCGTTCGGGTTATGCATTACCGCTTCAGCCCGCAGGGCGTCATGCAATCAACGCAGATACCCTCTTCCCACTCATCACGCACAAAAGGTAACCAGTCATCCGGAGAATTGCGACAGGATAGACATATCCCCAGGTCGCAAAGCCCATCAACGATATCGTTGGAATCCTTTATTGCAGCGCCACAACAGGCGCACTGCCACGTAATCATGTCGCTGCTTATATGGCCGCCCACGTCACACATTGCCTTGCTCCTTTTTCTTAAGCCTCATCTTTTTTTTCTGCTTTCATCCACAAAATATTGCAACACGTCCGTTTCAGTAATCAGGCCGATCAATTTGGTTTTTTCTTGTACAACCGGTAGTCCGCCAACCTTTTTGTCGATCATAATCTGGGCGGCGTCTTCGATAGTCGCTTCCGGCGAGATGGTGATTACGTTTTTCGTCATTACCTCAGAAACCCGAATGGAATCGAGAAACTCTTTATTTTCTTTCCAATTCGTAAGGATGGACGTTAGCGAGGCGCGATAGAGGTCCCTTTGTGTCAAGATGCCCACAAGGGCTTCCCCTCTCACGACCGGCAGGTGTCTGATCCTTCCCAAATACATGATATCATTGGCAAATCCGAGTTTTACGTCAGCATTCAGCGTTACGAGCTGTGTCTTCATCACGTCTTTTACTAGCATCGTTCTCCTCCATTTCTATAGCATTTTTCAATTGCGTCTCCCATTCTTCACCGTAGTGGTTCTGAAGGTTTTTTTGTATCTTTTCTTCCCAACAGCAGTACGCCTGCCGTATGGTTGTAATTGGTTCATGGTACTCTGACAGATACAGGACGTTTTTTGTCTTTTTAGGGATGGGAATCAGGATATAGTCCGCTTCCCTTTTACCTACGGATATTGTGGCCTTGCGAACATCTTTTATCTTCAGTAGCGTTTCCCGCGCCGACTGGGCGGTTTCCTGCGGGAAGATACTCTGCAACGCCTTCGCCAGGTCTTGAATCGCATAAAAGGCCTGCCACTCCCTTTTGTATACCAGCTTCCGGTAACTGCCTGCTGCGGTATATTCATTGAATAAACATGGCCCGCCGATCTTGTGGTCTAACGATTCTCCTGCAATGTCAGGGTACCCCCTGCATTGGTAAGGCCGCCTCTTATAAATACCGCAACGCAGATCCATGGTCAGGCTCGCATTCGCGGCGTTTGTATGGCCGATAAAGTCCAGGAATTTGCACGAATCATATAACTCGTCTTTACGCCCTTCACTGACTACCAGCAATTTGACGTACGGAGAACCAGTTCCTCTTTTCCAAAAATACCGGAAGAAACCGACGTGCCCGTTATTCGCCGGTATGACACAGGTAAAGCAACACATGCCATCAGAACACATACTTTCTGCAAAGGCAATAGAACCGTCCTGGTTATTTGCGACATAATCAGTATTCATTAAAAATATTCATCCGCAGTTTGTCTTTGTAAACACGATGCAGGATGCACGAATACGAGCATCTTGCATCGTGACAACCGTTATCAAATACGGATGACCTTCTCTTCTATCAATCGGGAAACAAGCTTATATCCATCGCTTGATTCGTCCATATCAGGAATTCGTTTAATAATAGCCCTTGCGCCTTCCTGGAGGCCTTTTATATCGGTGATGCCGTTGATATTGGTAATCAATATCCTACCCAGTTCCTTAGAATATGCGCCTACAAAATCATAAATGCCGCCGATGATCGTTAATTTATTTGCCTTTACCCTGTCGCCATAATATTTTAATGCCTTTTCAATTTGATAATCTACGTTAACCTGGCCGAGATACGCAAGTTCTATTGTTTCGTCTCCGAGCTTGCTTAAGTACGGTATGCCTCTTTCTATGGGGATCGTGAGCGGAAGCATTTCGGCCCTTATTTCCGGGGTAATTATTGAATAATCGGCCTGCAAAAGGTTGCTGTGGAAGGATTTGGCTATCGCAACAATCTCTTTGGACCGCGTGACACAGGCATGAGTGGCGAACTGCACGGCACCGCAGTTGGTGTGTCCCAGGATGAGCAGTACCGGCGTGCCAAGGACAAGGATGGCGTATTCGATGGAACCCCTGTTGATGGCCACCTGATTGCCTGCATTTCTGATAATGAACACCTTATTAAAAATATCTATTCCCAGAATATTCCCCTGTACGCGGGAATCGGCACAGGTAACCAGGGCAATGTAAGGAGTTTGTTGCTTTGCATAAGCAAAAAACTTCGTTGCATCCGTGCTTTTTACAAAGGCCTCGTTATGGACTAAGAGGTGGCGAAAAATATTTCCAAGTTCCATCGTTCCTTGTCTTTGTTCCATAGTTCCTTCCCTTTTTTAAACAATAATAAATTATTGATAAAACGCCAAACTCTTGTGCCTATTCCTGAGCGATGAAGCTATTTTGCAAAAACAAACACACCATCCACCCTTGTTTACAAATGTTTTGTCGTCATCCTGGGATACCGCCTTCAATGATAATTACACTTCTTCCCGTTACGTTGTTTCAAAATATTTTTTGTGCTCCCATTCCGTTACCTGGATTCTGTATTCATCCCACTCCGCTATTTTGGAATGGAGGTAAATCTGGTACGTGTGAGAACCTAAAGCCCGTTCCACCAGTTTGCTCTTTTCCATCTCACCGATTGCCTCTCCTAAAGAACCGGGAAGTGTGGCAATGTTGCGGTATGCCAATTCATCTTTATTAAACTCGTACACGTTTTCTTCGACGGGATTGGGGGGCATCATGCTATTTTTAATGCCATCAAGCCCTGCTTCCAGCATAACGGCTAGCGCAAGGTATGGGTTGTTGCTTGGGTCCGGGCATCGCAATTCAGCGCGCGTTCCCTGCTCCCTGCCGGGAGAAAATCGGGGAATACGGAGAAGGGCAGACCGGTTCTTTTGACCCCAGCAGATATATACAGGTGCCTCATAACCCGGCACCAGCCTTTTGTAGGAATTGACTGTAGGAGATAATACGGCGCTCAGGGCGCGGACATGATGCAGTTGCCCTGCAATAAACTGCTTTGCTACCTGACTAAGCTTGTATTCATCCTTTGCATCGAAGAAGGCGTTTTTCCGTGTGCCAATATCAAAGAAGCTCTGGTGGCAGTGCATGCCGCTTCCGCATATCCCAAAGATAGGCTTTGGCATAAAGGTGGCGTATAAATCGTGTTTATGCGCAATAGACTTTACAACCTGCTTAAACGTCAGGGCGTTTTCGGCTGTTTTTAACGCCTCGGCATATTTGAAGTCTATCTCGTGCTGGCCGGGAGCAACCTCGTGGTGGCTCATTTCAACGCTCAGCCCCATTTTTTCCAGGGTAAAAATAATGTCCCTTCTGACGTTCCCCGCCAGGTCTCTTGGTGAAAAATCAAAATAGCTCCCTACGTCGTGCGGCGTTGGTTCTACCTGCCCGTCACTCTTAGGTTTGAACAGGAAAAATTCCAGCTCCGGCCCCACGTTGTACTCGTAATTCAACGCCCGCGCGTTTTCAATCGCCCGTTTCAGGATGTAGCGGGGATCGCCCTCGAAGGGAGAGCCGTCAGGCATGTGGACATCACAAAAAAGCCTGGCCGTATGCGCTTCCGTTTCCCAGGGAAGCAAGGCGTAGGTGCTTATGTCGGGCTTTAAATACATGTCACTTTCGCAAATCCTTGTAAACCCCTCAATCGAAGAACCGTCAAACCAAATCCCCTTTTCGATAGACTCCGGAAACCTCTCGGCCGGTATGGTAACGGCCTTTATATTTCCGTTAATATCGGTAAACTGTAATTGGACAAATTGTACGTCATCTTCCTTTGCCCGATTGATAATTGACAAGTCTGTGTGCTCTGTGCTCATGTATTTCGCCTTTCTTTGAGTTTGTCCTTAATCTGCGATAAATACCGTTCCTGAATGATACTATTTGTATCGTATGTCTATAAAAAACACGACTAATTTTAAACATAACCGTGCAAAAATACAAGCAATTTATAACTAATCCAGCAAGGGAGTTCTCACTTGACAGGGAAAAAGCATCATGCTAGACTTCAGCACGGGGAAAGTTATAAAATGGCATCTCATAAGACTTGATGTTTTAGGAATTTCAACGTTTTTGGTAGGAGCCAACTCCTGTTGGCGACTGGGTACTTGCTCACCGTCGTGCATTGCCAATCGCCGTCAGGAGATGGCACCTACCTCCGTTGTTCAAGTTGCCAAAGGCATAATTTAAATGTATAGGAATTTCAAAACGGCAACGTAGAGACGCATTGCAATGCGTCTCTACACCCTCGTGTGTATTGAAAAGTAATTTAATATTAATTTAACGGTGAGGGTTTAAAAACGGGCGCTGGCAACGCCAGCCCGGTTAAAATACTATGGGAAAAATAGTCGCTGTCTGTATAAGTGAAAAGAAGGGCATCCAAAAACGGAACATCGGCGCGGGTATGCTAATCGAACATCATGGCCTGGAAGGGGATGCCCACGCCGGCAAGTGGCATCGCCAGATCAGCTTACTGGCCCGCGAGAGCGCAAACATCATGCGCGAAAAAGGATTGACCATCAACGACGGTGATTTTGGAGAAAACATCGTTACGGAAGGGATGGATTTAAAAATACTTCCTATCGGCACCACCTTAAAAATCGGCAATGGCGTCGTTATTCGGGTAACCCAAATCGGCAAGCTATGCCACGACCGTTGCGCTATTTATTATAAGGCCGGGGACTGTATCATGCCGCGTGAGGGTATTTTTGCCGAAATTGTTACAGGCGGCGCTATTGCCGTAGGAGATGAAATAGTGATACTTGAGAGGGGCGTTGCGCAAAAAACATGATCAGAGCCGCTATCTTAACGTTAAGCGATAAAGGTTCCAGAGGGGAAAGGGAGGACAAGAGCGGGGAGGTGATTCGCACCATGCTTGCGGGTATTGACGCCGCCATTACCGCTTACGAAGTTATACCCGACGAACAAGACCTTATCACTAAAAAACTCCTTGAATTTGCTGAAAAGGCAGACCTCATCATCACCACGGGCGGCACGGGGGTGGGTCCGAGGGACGTAACCCCCGAAGCAACGCGTGCGGTAATAGAGAAGGAATTGCCCGGCTTCGCCGAAGCCATGCGGCAGGAAGGCCTCAAACATACCCCCAGGGCGATGGGGTCAAGGGCAATTGCGGGCATTTACCGGCAAACACTCATCATCAACCTTCCCGGCAGTCCCAGGGGCGTTGCGGAAAACCTGGCCGTCGTCCTTCCCGTTATTTCCCACACAATAGCCCTCATTAAAGGCAAAGTAAGCGACTGCGCAAAAGACCGGGAAAAACACGGCTGATAACGGTTACAAACCGCCGGTTCAATCTTGTAGATTGAATCGCAACGTTTTGCGCTGGCACGGACGCGCAAGGATCAAGACAAAGCCATGGATACTTCCAAAACGGTGCGGGATACAAAACGTTTCGGTTCAGGCTACTAGCCTGAACCGGCGGCGAAACCCAATCCGAATGAACCGGAAAAGCAGGTAATCGAATATCGAACAAGTCATCATGTCGCATTAACGACACCATGAAAAATGTTTAATTTTTAGACAGTTGACTGTATTTTCGAGTCAGGAATTTCGAATCGGGTTATGAGATACTATGGGAAAAAAACACCGCCTTACCCCTTGGGGAAATTTTTTTATCAGCCTGAGTTCCGTGGTATTACTCTTGTTATCCGTGCTGTTCATCGGTATTTTTATTAATAACCAGAAAGCAATCAAGGCGGAACTTGAAAGCAAGGCGCAAACCCTTATCGAGAGTATCACACTTACGTGGAAATGGAATGCCATGTACGGTGGCGTTTTTGTTGAAGAAACGCCGGGAATGTTGTCCAATCCTTATTTAGAAAATCCGGATATTGAAACCATAACGGGAAAAATATACACAAAGAAAAGCCCTGCGCTCATGACACGTGAAATATCTGAGATCGCAGATGAGGAGGGAACCTTCAAATTCCGTATTACCAGCCTGACTCCCATCAACCCAAACAACGCGCCGGACGAGTTTGAGCGAAAAGCGCTTGAATCCTTTAACCAGGGCAATAAAGAGGCCGTCACTAAGGAGACGGTCAACAATGCTACCTACTATCACTATATGGCGCCGCTAGTAACAGAGTCCGCCTGCCTTGTCTGCCATGGAGAGCATGGATACCGGATTGGCGAAATGCGAGGTGGTATCAGTGTGGTATTTAACATCGACAAGGCGGAACGCGCGACCCGTATAAATCAGTGGGTTATCACCGGTTTATATATCCTGACGGCCGTTACGTTCGCAGTGGCTACCCACAGGCTAATCATCGTCCTCCATCGTAAGCTGGCAACTGCCGAGGCACAACTCAAGGATATGGCGACTACCGATGAACTGACAAAACTAAAAAACCGCCGCTTTATTCTTGCTACGCTGTCCGAGGAATTGGTGCACGCGGCGCGTTACCACCGCCCCCTCTCGTGTATCATCTTCGACGTAGATCATTTAAAACGTGTCAACGACACCTATGGACATGACGCCGGAGACGTCGTTCTCAAAACCATAAGCGACGCCGCCCTGTCCAATTGCCGCCAACACGACACACTTGGACGGTATGGCGGAGAAGAGTTTCTGATGGTACTGCCCGAAACAGATATCAAGGCCGCGGAAAATATTGCTGAGTGCATTAGACAGCAGATCGAGAAGCAGCAGATTGCTGCACCCGCCCAACCGCTGATTTCGGTAACGGCAAGCTTCGGCGTCGCTTGTTATTTCCCCGGAGGCGAGGAGGGAGATTCAGGCATGCATCGGTTAATTAAGTACGCGGACAACGCGATGTATCGGGCCAAAGAGGGTGGCCGTAATCGCGTTGAAGCCGTTGCCTAAGGGCTTATTTCCAAAATAAGGCAAATGATAAAAACAAAATCCGCGGCGTACTACAAAAATCTGCCACGGGAAGCAGCCGGCATCGAAGGATACAAAAGAGCTTAAACACCCATTTAAAGCGCAATAAGAAATCCCTTGATAAAAGTATCCAGGCAATCGACGTCATTGGCATAAACGGCAAAGTAATTGCCTCTACGGATACCAGCAGGATAGGCACGGACGAGAGCACGCACGAGTGTTTCACACAAGGCAGAAACGGTGTTTGCTGGAACGACGTTCACGCATTGGCCGATACAGCGGATCCGAAGAAGCGCTTTCAGATTGCCGTTTCAGCTCCATTAACGGATAAGCGGCATCTACAAGAATTTTCTGGGCAATGAGGTACTAGGGGCTTCCATGCGCATCCCGGCGCGCGGGTGGATACTGCTGGTGGAAATAAGTACCGGCGAGGCGTTTTCATCAGTGACAACCTTGAGGAACCACGTCATCATCCTGAGCATCCCCATCGTGATACTTGCCATTTTCCTTGCATACCTCCTCTCCAAAGAATCTCAGGGATTACTACAAGAAAGCCAGGAACGCTTCAGGGTGTTTATGGACAACAGCCCTACGGCGGCCTTTATAAAGGATGAACACGGACGTTACGTTTACATCAACACCTTTTTTGTCCAACGTTTTAACATAAAGCCTGAAGGTATCATAGGAAAAACAGATTTTGATATATGGCAAGCCGAAACCGCAAAACAAATGCGTGAAAACGATATGGCCGTCATTGCCGCCGGCAAGGTGATCGCGGACATGATTGAAACCACCCTTACGCCTGACGGCAACTCCAATAGCTGGCTGGTATTCAAATTTCCTTTCAAAGATCGTTGGGGACGCCTGCTTCTCGGCGGCGTGGCAATTGATATAACCGGCCAGAAACAGGCGGAAGGGTTGTTACAAAAAACCACACAACGACTTCAGGCAATAATCCAATCCTCTCCACAGGCCATTATAAGCATGGAGACTGACGGGCGGGTAAAAAGCTGGAACACCGCCGCGGAGCTGATGTTTGGCTGGAGCGAAAAAGAGGTGGTTGGCAAGCCCCTTCCTATTGTCCCCGAGGAGAAACAGGGGGAGTTCCATACCTTACAGAATATAACGCTGAAAGGAACCTCATTTACCGATAAAGACGCGGTTCGCCAGAGAAAAGACGGTTCTCCTGTAAACGTCAGTATATCAGCGGCGCCGCTTTATAGCACGGCCGGCGCCGTCGAAGGCATCATGGAGTTGGTTACGGACATTACGGAACGCAAACGCAGCGAGGAACTGCTCCGCAAGCTATTGCAGGCCGTGGAACAAAGCCCCGCCACCGTGATGGTTACCGACACAAACGGCAGCATCGAATACGTGAACCCCAAATTTTCACAGATAACAGGGTACACCAGAGAAGAGGCCGTTGGTAAAAATCCCCGTGTCTTAAAATCGGGCAAGACGCCGCCGGAGGAATACAAACGGCTGTGGGAAACCATTACCGCCGGGGAAGAATGGCGGGGTGTGTTTATTAACAGGAAAAAGGACGGTGGGCTTTATTGGGAATCCGCATCTATTTCAGCCGTTAAGAACCCGCAAGGGGTAATCACCCATTTCATCGCAGTCAAAGAAGACATTACAAACCATGTTAAGGCTGAGGAGCAGGTGCGGCTGCAATTGCAACGCATGTCAGGCTTGCATGAAATTGACGTGGCGATTACGGGCAATCTCGACCTGAACCATTCCCTGAACGTTTTTTTACATAAGGTTACCACGCTACTCGACGTGGACGCCGCGGACGTCCTTTTATTTAACACTCAAAGGCAGAGACTGGAATATGCTGAGGGTTATGGTTTTGATACCGATGCGATCAGGCGTAGTTCCCTGCTGCCTGGCGAAGGAACCGCCGGACGCGCCGCTTCGGAACAGAGTATGGTACACGTCCCCGACCTGGGCAAGGCAAGCGATGCCTTTGCTCGCGCAAAACTGCTTGCAGAAGAGGGTTTTGTTGCCTATTATGCCATCCCCCTTGTCGCCAAAGAACACGTGCACGGGGTGCTGGAAATCTTCCACCGTAAACCCCTTACCCCTGATAAGGAATGGCTGGAATTCCTGAAAATCCTGGCAACGCAAGGAGCCATCCTTGTTGACCACGCCTTGTTGTTTGCCGACTTGCAACGTTCCAACACCGAACTGGTGATGGCGTATGACCGCACGATTGAAGGTTGGTCGTGCGCCCTTGACATGCGGGACCAGGAAACCGAAGGGCATACCCAGCGGGTCGTCGATCTGACCCTGAGCCTCGCCCGCGCAATGGGCGTCAGCGAAGAAAAACTCATCCACGTCCGGAGGGGTGCGCTGCTTCACGATATCGGAAAGATTGGAGTACCGGACCGTATATTGCACAAACCGGGACCGCTCCTCGATGAAGAATGGGTAATCATGCGCCAACACCCCATCTATGCCTTTGCCATGCTATCGCCCATTTCCTACCTGTCGCAAGCGCTGGATATCCCGTACTGCCATCATGAAAAATGGGACGGCACAGGCTACCCGCGTGGACTCAGTGGCGAGCAGATACCGCTCCTGGCGCGTATCTTCGCCGTGGCAGATGTGTGGGACGCCCTGTGCTTTGACAGGCCATACAAAAAAGGAATGGCTGAAGCACAGGCAATCGAATACATGCGCTCAAACGCAGGCGCCCATTTTGACCCACAGGTAGTGGAGGCATTTTTAAAATTGCCCAACTTTTGGCACCCATCCAACGTGCTTGGGTTGTGATAGCGCTATTACCATTTCAAAGGAAAGATCATAATGTCAACAGGGGATGGTTGACCAGCCTGGAGATTTTTCTTACGTAACTCTTCCGGCTCGTTCGGCTTATGAAACAGCCTCAATCTTGATAACCTCGTAGGTGGATGCCCCTTCCGGGAGCTTAATGTTTACCACGTCACCCACCTTTTTGTTGAACAGGCCTCTTCCGATGGGGGACAGGTAAGAAATAATCCCCTTTTCGATATCAACGTCCCAGGGGCCTAAAAGGGTGTACACATCTAATTCTGTCTTTGCCTCGCAGCACACGGTAACCTTTGATCCCGGGACGACGGTGTCCGTCTGGATAAATCGCGGATCAATAATGACCACCTTCTGCAACTCTGCCTTTAAACGTTCTGCCTTTTCCACGAGCATCGCTTGTTTTTCCCTCGCCGCCTTGTATTCTGCATTCTCGCGAAGGTCGCCGCGGCTGATTGCCTCACCGAGGTCACGCGCGTTTTCTGCAAATTCCACGTTCATGAGGTGATCAAACTCCTTTTTCCTTTTTTCGTAACCCGCCTGAGTAACGTAGATTTTACTTTCATCAATCGTGGGGAGCCCCGGTACTTCGAATACATCCGGGAAGCGGTCACGAATAATATTTTCCACCGAGACCTTGAACCAGTCCTCTAAACACTTGCTCCTGGAAATAATATCGAAGATGCTTTCTGCATTGGCGTCGTTGACGATACTTGTCGCATAAGCGACACCCTTGTCCTCCAGAAGGTTTTTAATTTTATTGCTAATGGTCTTTAGATTTCCATTGCGTCCCTTCTGAATCTTAAAGCCCATGTTGTCTAACAGTTCTATCAATCGGCAAAACAGCGCGGATGGGTCGATGTTGTGATACAGCCCGGCAAATCGTCCCTGCATGCCGTTTTTGCAAAACCAGATGTAGTGTTCCGGAAATGCGTTAAATTGATTGAATAATTTGTGCGTAATTGCTTCGACAGTGCTTTGTTTACTTTCGGCAGTAAGGTCTTTGACAATAAATTCCCAAAGATTTCCGTCGTTCGTAAAAAATACGGAAGAGAACTCTTCCGGCCATTTTTCAGCCAAAACCTTCTTAACGATGCCAAGCACTTGCTTTCTGTGCTCGAGGATGTTTATCTTGTTAATCGTCTCCGGAATGTTTAATCCATCGCGAACGAACGTCTCGATCCTGGATACGTAGTTACCGCGCTCCCCTTGCAGAAGCAATTGTATCTCTTCAAGGAGCAGGCAACATTCTATGGCGGTGGCAGGATTTGTACTACTGTGGGTATTGGCTTCTTTGTCAAAAAGATTGGTGATTTCAGTTAGGGTGTCCTTGCAAATCTCCGAATCTTTCATGCCGGCAATATACTTTTTCGTAATTTCTATTTTGTTGTCAAGGTCGCGGACTCCTGTCAATTTTTCAAGGATATCGCTGTGGTGGGTTACCGGTGAGTCGCGGAATGCAAGGGCAGTGGTCGACGGCGTGCCATCGATAAACTGTATGTAAGGGTCTTTCTTCAGCAATTTTCTGGCGTTTGCCCACCACTTACTCCATGCCTCAACGGGCATAACGCCGGAGGTAATACGCCCCTTTAAATTCGATACCAGTGCCTTTCCTTTGAAATATTTCAAGGTCAGCTTCACCAGGCATACGGGGTCCTCCTCAACCATCTTTTGCAGCTCGTCTTTTCTGGCGTAGATCATTACCAGCAAATCATCCTTTTCAAGCTTCTGTAATATGGTTGCCACAATGTCCATCGCAATACTATGGTTGCTCTTTTTTTCAAAATTTATGACCACCTTTTCACCGTCAGGGTCAATGGCGCAGACCTGACCCACCCCCCAGCTTTTGTGGAAAACGTAATCGCCGACGTCCAGGCAAAAGTATATCTCCAGCTTTTTAACCGCGTCACGGACGTCGCCTTCTCCGTTTATCCCCGTTCTGTCAATCAGGGCATTCGCATACGCCCTGCTTCCAAAGAGGTTTGAATAACACTCGGCAATATCCTTTGCCAGCCCTTTTTCTTTTGGGTTGTATTCTAATAGCCGCTTTAAGACGGTTAAAACGTCCTGGTAAAGTCCCTTTTGTTTGTAGTGCGGCACCAGTATTGCAAGTAAATCGTGAGCCCGCTTCTTTTCCTCACGTTTTACCAATAAATCAACCACTTCCAAAAGCGCATGAATATTTTTATTGTTTGATTCGACAACCTTTAGCCATGCATCTTCCAGATTATCGTACTGTGCAATATTAACAAGCGACAACAGATCTCTTACCGTGAAGCTGCTTCCGCTTGCAGAATACTCATTAGACATTTAGTTTCTCCCGTTTTGCATAAATTATTATGCTGCCTTTTGACTTCGGCAGCAAAATTTTTAAAGAGTATCTCTAAAAAAGAGGTGATAAGGTAATGGTCGTTTTGGTCAAACACGAAACACTGTCAAAAATCAGCACCCTGTAATTATACGGTTATTTTACCGACAAGGAAAGTAATAAATGAGAATCGGGCTTGATAATGAACAATCATTTTAATAGTGATACACGGTATTACGTCTTTACAAAGGTTTAAAATCTTAATACACTTATACGATGCAAAAACCACCCATTTTATCAATCACCGGTATGTCATTGTCAGAACTTGAGACACTGTGCGCTTCGATGGAGGAGCCTGTTTACCGGGCAAAGCAAATCCTTTCCTGGGTTTACGGGAAGGGGGCGACTACTTTTGACTGCATGTCCAACCTGCCAAAGCCTTTTAGAACACAGATGGAAAAGAAATGCAGCCTGTTCCAGACCCGGGTTGACGCCGTTTTTCAAACGGCTGATAACTCCGAGAAATTTCTGATTCACCTGTCGGATGGGAACCTCATCGAGAGCGTCCTTTTGAGAGAAGGCAAGCGGATTACCGCCTGCGTTTCTTCGCAGGTTGGCTGCGCTATGGCCTGCCGTTTTTGCGCTAGCGGCCTTTTGGGACTGGAAAGGGACCTTGCTGCTGGTGAAATTGTTGAACAGATACTGCACATAAAAAACCGGCTTCTTTCCGGCGAGCGCATTACGAACGTTGTTTTTATGGGTATTGGCGAACCGCTTGCAAATTACGACAACGTTATCGGCGCCATCAGGATTATCAATGCCCCATGGGGTACCGGTATAGGAGCGCGGCATATTACCCTATCGACGGTTGGAATTACGGACGGCATCCGCCGGCTGTCACGCGAAGGACTCCAGGTGAACCTCGCAATATCCCTCCATGCGCCATCTGATGCAATGAGACAGCTCATAGTGCCGGCAAACAAAAAAACAGGCATACAGGCTGTTTTAGCCGCTACTCAAGAATATTTTAAGGCCACCGGTAGAGATATCAGCTTCGAATACGTTCTGATTGACGGCGTTAACTCATCGAAACAGGACGCCGAGTCCTTAGCGCGTCTTCTTAAGGGGATTCAATGCAACGTAAACCTTCTTCCCGTAAATCCCGTCGAAGAATTTCATTTGTCGCCACCGGAACGTGAAACGGTCGAAGTATTCTATGAAACACTGCAAAAATACGGTATTATTACCACCCTCAGAAAGAGAAAGGGTGACGACGTTCATGCCGCATGTGGCCAGCTTCGAGTACAAAACACAAAATTTTATGGAAAAAGATAAGATTTTTTTGTTAAATAAAGCCGCGCCTTGTTTTGGCGGAGCGTTATATTATTTTACGCACCTTATATGCCGCTCCTCTGGAGCTTGACCTAGGTGTAGATTCTCTTTCTATATAACTACCGCTCCTCACGGAGCTTTTCATGGTTTTTTCAAAAAACTAAAGTGTTACGAAATTTTAAGGCTGCCGGAGCAGCGAATCGACCTGTTTTGCCAAAGACGGGTTCCCTATTTACCGTGTAATTTTGTAATTGTCCCAACTACTCAATATTTTGGAAAAGGAGGAGTGCATGGAGAAGTTTATTGCAAGAACTGAGAAGATTAAGGATGGAAGTGTTATCGTTGAGGAAGGTTCCTGGGCTTATTATGCCTACGTTTTGCAGTCCGGCAAGGCAAAGGTATGGAAAAACATCAATGGCAAACAGGTGCAGATTGGCACACTAAAGGAAGGGGACATTTTCGGTGAAATGAGTTTCTTTGGCATGGCGAAAAGAACGGCAACCGTAACGGCGGAAGGCGACGTAAAGGTGGGAATGATTACCAAAGACACCTTTGTTGAGGCGCTGAATAAGCTTCCGGCAGAAGCACGCGCCAGAATTGAAAAAATGACCCACGATCTTTATTATCTCAATGACGTGTATTGCCGTTTGACAAACTGCTTTCACGAGATAATGACCATCAAGGGAAAGATGGTTGACCCTAAGGTCTTTGAAAAAGAGGTTGCAGATATGCCCGAGTTTCTACGGGATGTTGTGACTCTCATGGGCAAGCGATTCCATTGCGCCATAGAGGATATCAGCAAGATGTTCACCCATTTGGAAAGCGCATCCAGGGCGATAGATTCATTATCCACCACGTTGATTAAAAAGACTTAATCGAGGAATACAAACCCCTGGCTTCCCCATTTCTAAGGTGAGCTTTTAAGCCCTCACTTAGAAATGGGGCGGAGGGGTTGTATTCCAGTTTTTTTGTCTAAATGAATTTGTATTGATTAGTTTATGTAATGTGCTATCATAATCACCCGCCACCATTGGGAAGGCGTTTCCCTGTCTATAAGTACAAACCTATTTAACCTCATATTTACCGTTATTGTAATAAACAAAGCGAATAATATGGCAAGGATTTCCTATATTAATTAAAATTCTCTATGGTTCCCCTTAATTTCATCTGGTAAAGAACCTTTTGTGAATATCAGTGTTTATCAAGAATGGTTATCAAAGAACAAATACACGGATAAGATTACCGGCTCAAAAATAGCGGATTTGCGTGCTGCTCTGGTGGAGTATTTTAAAAACGAAGCCGAAAAAGAGATAAGAAAACTGTATAACAAGAAAGGTTATAACAGAGGTATAACGCTTTATAATTCACTTGATAAGAATTATGAATTGTGGGGGAAAATAAATGTAAGCTGGCCAAATGGACAGACTGTTGGTCCTAAATATGATGTCTTGCATCCAATAACAAAAAAGCCTACACGAGTCCCTGATCGTGGTTGGAGATGGAAAAAAGAAACATTTGACGATTTGCTTAATTATGAAAACATCGAATTATTACATGATGAAACTTATATATGTGGTGAAATATGGTTTGATCGAGATGAAAATACACAACCAAGCCTAGTGAAATATTTGAAAGATGTTGAGACATTACTTTTGCGTTCAATTATAAGTCTTAAAAGTGATGGCGGCTTGGAAGTTGAAGAACTACTTGGTGGCAAAAATATAATGTCATATCCAAAACCAACGGAATTAATGAATACCCTCATTAATTCTATTCAAGATAACAACTCCATCATTCTCGACTTTTTCGCTGGCTCCGCCACCACGGCCCACGCGGTGCTTGATCTCAACAAACAAGACGGCGGCAATCGCAAGTTTATTATGGTTCAGCTTCCCGAACTATGCGCCGAAGACAGCGAAGCCTTTAAGGCTGGGTACAAAACCATCGCCGACATCGGCAAAGAGCGGATCCGCAGGGTGATAAAGAATATCTCACGCGGAGACGCCGAGACGCAGAGACGCAGAGAGAAAAAAAAGAAATAGAAAAGACATCTTTATTTTCTTCAAATTCTTCCTCCGCGACCTCCGCGCCTCCGCGTGAGCCATCCTCTCCCGACCTGGGCTTTAAAGTCCTCAAGCTCAATAAATCCAACTTCAAGCAGTGGCGGAATCTCGCACCAGACGCCAAGCCCGAACAAATACAAAAACAGCTTTTTGAACATATCGACCACATCGACCACAAAGCGACACAGGAAGATTTACTGTACGAAATATTGATCAAAGCCGGGTTCACGCCTACGGAAAAGGTACAGACCATCATGCTGGCGGGGATTCCCGTGTTTTCCATAGCCGACGGCGGTCTCTTGATCTGCCTTGCCAATGCAGTGACCAAAGAGCTTATAAACGCCGTTGCCGAAGCTGAGCCAATGCAGTTTATTTGCTTAGACAAGGCCTTTGGCGGCAATGACCAGCTCAAGGCCA
>CAYJPZ010000069.1:0-18389 GCA_964372185.1 uncultured candidatus Brocadiaceae bacterium | reverse complement strand
GCACAACGGTGTGCACGTGCCCGGTCGCCAACAGGAGTTGGCTCCTGCCAAAACACATTGAAATTCCTATACTACACGTTAAATTTGGTATACGGCTGCCTAACGCCCCGCTTTACTCAACCGTTCGTACTCTGCAAACTCTTTTTCCGCCTCAGACTGCATCCCTTTCTTTTTGTATGCAAGCCCTAGATTGTAATGCACGTTGGCTATGTCCGGTTCTATCGAGACTACCTTCTGAAACTCTTTTATCGCCTCATCGTACCGCCCTTGTTTGCCGTATTCAATACCCCGCTCATTGATTTTCTTAACGTCTGAATCTCCTGCCATGTTAATAACCCGTCTTTCAGCCGCATGTTTTTCGACCGGCTCTTTTTCAACGGGCGCTATTTCAGCGGAGGCACTCTCTGTCGTTTTGGAAGAAGTGGTGGCACGTCTTCCAGCCGTGTATTTTTCAACCGGTTCTCTTTCGATGGGCGGTATTTTCGGCTCCTTATGTGACGGGGGAGAACTCTTTGCCGTTTTGGCGGAAGAGGTTTTTTTTGTGGCCGTCTTTTGTCCTTTATTATCCGGCTTGGCGCTTGTTTTTGTTTTCGGTGACTTTTGAATGGCGCTTTTTTTGGCGACGGGTTTTTGCTTTTTCGGGGCAGTGGCTACCCTGTTCTTATTTGCCCGTTTTTTATAGGCAACTTCCAGGGAGTCGGTTTTTTTCTTAAGCCTGGCTTGATCTTGCTCCAGCGCCGTCTGCTTTGTCTTCATTTGGGCGCAGGTCTTGCTTAAGGTGTTCTTTTCTTCATTAAGCGTGCTTACACGGTCTTCGAGGTTCCGGTTCTTCGCATCAAGGTCTTCGGTTTTTTGTTCCAAAGTATTAACGGTTTTATTCAGTTGTGTCTTGAATTTACTGAATGAACTCTGCTGGAATCTTGCTTCGTGTTTTTGGTATTTGTATGCGTTTTCCACGCCAAAAACCGTTTTACTGTTTGCAGATGACACCAGACTAAGCATGACAATACTACACGTAAGCAGTCTTTTTGTAAGCATTATCCATAATCCTCCTGGGGAAGTAGGGCGCGCAGTGGTTTGTTATCTCTTTGCAGTATTGAAGATATATTACCTCTACGGATGGAATTTGCAAGCAATTTCAGTTGTTTTATAAAAATGGTATCTCTTTCCCAAACATGCGGCAGACAAGGAGCAGCATCTTTTTGCATTGACTTCTTTTGGAAATATCAATATCATGATACCTGTAAAATGAAGCTTTGATAAGGTAGCCTTACCGGTAAATATTTTCTATGGTCCCTTAGCGGAGTGCTACGGAGATGAAAAATACAAAAAAACAAAAGAGCCTTTGCTTTGAGTGTAATTATGCGATTATTTTAGATGGCAAAATTGCTTTTTGCAATGTCCTTATGAAAAACGTATCGTACAAATCGTGCACGGCCTTTGAGCGTAACTGGCAAATTAACGATATCGTTCCGGAAAAACCTAAGGAAAGAAAGAAGGAGCATTAAATAACTTTTGTAAACTGGGAGAAGGAAATGAAGGATGATTTTGCTCAATTTAAAAAACTACTCCTTTCTTTAAGAGAAAGGCTCGTTGGTAAGGTGGATTCAATGCAGGGTGAGGCGCTGAAGATGTCCAGGCAGGACGCCTCCGGGGATTTGTCCAACGTCCCGATTCACATGGCGGACGTAGGCACGGATAACTACGAAAGAGACCTTATGATTGAGCTTATCGAAAACGGCGAGGAAGGTCTCCGCAACATCGACACTGCCCTGGAAAAGATGGACGACGGCTCGTACGGCGTATGTGAAATCTGCGCAAAAAAGATAAACAAGGAACGTCTAAAGGCCGTTCCTTACGCAAAGCTCTGTATCGATTGTCAGAGAGAAGAGGAAATTGACAACGTTTAATTAGCCCCCTATGAAAAACACCCTTACGTTTGTTATTCCGGCTGTATGTGGTGTTATTATCGATATTTTGTCGAAATGGTTTGTTTTCTCTCAGGTAAAGGCTTATGAGGTAATAACACTCATCCCCGGTTTGTTAAACATTGTTCGAAGTGAAAATAAAGGCGTTGTTTTTGGCATATTACCCGGCAAAACCAACGTCTTTATTGTTTTATCGGCAATTGCAATTATCGCCATTATAGGTATTTACCTGTGGTCCGACAGGTCCAATACCAAATCAAACATTGCCCTGGGACTTGTTTTGGCCGGCGCTGCGGGGAACTTATGGGATCGGATATGGTTTAAGGGGGTAAGGGATTTTATAGACTTCCACCTCGGCGCTGCCTACCATTGGCCCACCTTCAACATTGCCGATAGCCTGATCTGCACCGGTATATTCCTCATGGCCTTGACCTCCTTTTTTACTCCCAAACGGGGATAAATCGGGCCTTTTCGGTGGCTTAAAACAACTGAGGTAGGAGCCGTCTCCTGACGGCGATTGGCAATACTCAACGGTGTGCTTATGCCTATTGCCAACAGGAGTTGGCTCCTACCAAAAACTTTGGAATTCCTCTATGTTTAAATCAAACCTTTTCGGTAACCTTGACGTTACTTTGGTGCGGACATATCAACCATTTATGGTAAGATCCCTATATTTCTTCAACAAACCCTGTGTAACCTTCCCCGGCTTGCCCGAACCGATGACGCGCCCGTCGATGGTGACAACGGGGATAATCTCTGCGGCGGTTCCCGTTAAGAAGCACTCGTCGGCAACGTAAAGGTCGCACCGCGACATCAGCTCTTCTTTCACTGCAATGCCCATATCCGCTGCCAGTTTCATTACCAGATTTCTGGTAATCCCGATGAGTATCCCGGCGCTTGCGGGCGGCGTTATGAGGGCGTTGTCCTTGACGATAAAGATGTTGTCGCCCGCGCACTCCGCCACGTAGCCGTCCTTATTGAGCATTAATGCCTCGCCGGCCCCTGCCCGGATGGATTCAATCTTTGCCATGATGTTGTTCAGATAATTAAGGGACTTTATCTTGGGGTCGAGGGCGGAGAAATGGTTTCTGATGGTGGTAACGGTGGCAATATCAAGACCCTTCTCATAAAGGGCCTTTGAGTAAAGCTCAATAGTATCGGTGATGATGATAATCTGCGGCGTAGAGCATTTATTGGGATCAAGGCCAAGCTTTCCAACGCCGCGGGTAACAACCAAACGGATATAAGAGTCTGTCAGGTTGTTGGCCGCCATGGTATCCTTTATGGCCTTTCCCATCTCTGCCTTTGTTATCGGGATCGTCAGAGAAATTGCGCTTGCTGAGGCGTATAACCTGTCCAAATGTTCATTCAGTGTAAATATCTTTCCATTGTAGGCGCGTATCCCTTCAAAGACACCATCGCCATAAAGCAATCCGTGGTCAAAAACGGAAACCTTGGCGTCCTCCTGGGGAACGATTTGACCGTTTAGATAAATTTTTAAACCCATGGTATTCTTAGTTCTTACTCCTTTCTTCATTAATTATGCTAAAATATGGTAACTATTCAGGTAGATAGACTGAAGGCTGAAGTAGCCTTCAGTCTTCAGCCTAACCACCTAATTATTCACAAAATACGCCCATCGGTGATCCGTATAATCCGTCCGGCATTCTCGGCTATTTTCTCGTCATGCGTGACGACCACCACGGTTTGATTCAACGTCTCGTTCAGACTCCACAGCAACTCCCGAATCTCCTGGCCGGTTTTTGTGTCCAGATTGCCCGTAGGCTCGTCGCACAACAGTAATTCAGGCTCATTAATAAGCGCGCGGGTTATGGCGACGCGTTGCCGCTCGCCGCCGGAAAGTTGTGACGGCTTGTGCTGTATGCGATTACCCAGGCCAACCCTCTCCAGCAGTGAAACAGCCCTTTCTCTGCGTTCTTTCTTGACATTCTTCCAATGCGAGAGCGAGTTTCCAATCAGGCTCGGCAGCAAAACGTTTTCCAGTGCGGTAAAGTCAGGCAACAGGTGGTAAAACTGGAACACAAACCCGAAGACGCGGTTGCGCATCTCCGCCTGCCTCTTCGCGCTTAACTTCGTCAGATTTATCCCTTTGTAGAACACCGAACCCGCAGTTGGGACGTCCAGGATACCCAGGATGTGCAGGAGCGTGCTCTTTCCCGCACCCGATACCCCAACAATGGTGACGATCTCGCCCTTCCGGACGGCCAAATTAACCCCTTGCAGCACGGGCAACGTGCGTTCGCCCGCTGTGTATGCTTTGGTTACATTTACCGCCTGCAATAAATAATCATTCGTTACCGTGTTATCGGGCATTTTTTAAAAAATTCTAAATTATCAAAAGAACCCGCATCGTAGCGCAGGCGTCTCGCCTGCATACCTCACATACACAAAAGTCACAATCCTCATTCATCAGGTCAATGATTCCTAATCGTGTAGAGACACATAGCAATGCGTCTCTACAGTCACAATCCCTTATTCATCAGGTCAATAATTCCTACGTGGCGTGTACCTGCGCAAGCCTTACCGCAGACAGCGTCTCAATCCCTTATTCATCAGGTCAATAATTCCTACAGCACCCCTCTCAACTTCCCTATTGACAACCACTTGCAAGGCCATTTCCTGTAACCCCCTCAAATTGCAATTTTTTTACCCACAAATTTCCCAAAAATGGTGTAAAAATGATACTGCAAGCGCTTATCTTATAGTTGTTTAAGACTTTTCCTGTAACCACCCCCTTTTTTAACCGCTTTTCTATGCTCCGCTAACGTATTATTAAACAACTGCTTACAATCAAAAAGACCACATTTCGTCACTTTTTTGTATTTTGCCTTCAACCATGTAGGGCAGGCATCGCCTGCCAAAAAAATACCTTTCGCATGTTGGGGAAAAAAGGCCATTACGAACAGGCGTTCGAGTATTCGATTAATGGCAACACACTTCCCTATTCCTGCATTTCAATCATTCTTGATTGCACAAATCATGCAATGAAATGGTAGGCGATGCCAACCCTACATCTTCCGCACGGACAAACGGAGTTTGTCCATGCCACCCAATATTCCGCATAAAATTTCCCCTCCATTCGAGCCAGTGAATTAGGAATATATCATATCTGTAAGTGTTAGTCAATTTTTAATTTAGCGTTTGTTTTCAGCTTATATGGCAAAAGGGCGACAAAAAGTAAATTCCCTTGAATGGCTTGAAATTGCTGGTAAAATCAAGGGTGGTACACGAAAATTCACCGCAGCGGGTGCGGAGGATACAGAGAAATAGGGTATAGGCGAATTTCAACAGGTAGGGCGTGTGGCAAACCTAAAGGTTCGCCCTACGTAAAGAATTACTCTGCGTCCTCTGCGCCCTCTGCGGTGGACTACACTGTTTAAATTACGACTACAGGAAATTATAGATTATGAATGTCTTGTTAATGTCAATGCCGGATTGCCGGCCTTATAAAAGGGATTAACAAGGATATCAGGGTCGCCCTGGGCGGTTATCACGTTACGCTTATGTATGATGAATTGGGCAAGGACGAAGCATCGGCGCCTTTTGACTTTTTTGTGCGCGGTGAAGGGGATTTGTGCTTCAACGAGCTGCTGGAGTCGTTGGAAGGCAAGCGTCCGATAGAGGGTGTTGCGGGCGTCTCTTTCCGTAAGAACGGCAATCCCGGCGTAGCGCACGGGGGCGGGTTTGTCCACAATACCGCGCGTCCGTTGGAGGATTTATCCAGGATAAAAATCCCCGACAGGTCTAAGCGGATATGGAAGGGATACCAATATTACGGTTTTACGCTGGATATCGTGGAATCGTCACGCGGGTGCGTTATGCCGTGCAATTTTTGCAGTATGGACAAGATGTACGGGAAGACCTTCCGGCGGTTCAGCATCGAGCGGATACTTGCGGACATCGCAAACGCCAAGCAACATGGCGCGAACTTCATTATCTTTTCTGACGACAATTTTACCCTGGATATCAAAGGGTTTGAGGCTATATGCGACGCTATTGTGGCGGCGGGTCACCATGACGTCCGGTACATCATCCAGGCGAGCAGCGTGGGGATTGCATCCTCCGACACCCTTGTGGAGAAGATGACAAAGGCGGGTTTCCGGATCGTGTTCCTCGGTATTGAAAACGTGTCAGAGGAAAATCTCCGGCGTATGAAAAAGGGCAATATCATTGAAAAAACAAAGCTCGCCGCCAAACGGCTCCACGACCACAATATTATGATCGTGGGGGGGGGATGATTATCGGGAATCCTGAAGACAAGGAAGAGGATATTGCCAGAAACTACGAATTTTTTGTCGGCCTGCAAATCGACTTTTTTGCAGACCAGATTTTAACGCCTTACCCCAAAACGGGTATGCGTGAGGAACTGCTGGCGGCAGGGCTGGTGACGAATAAATATGATTACAGCCGGTACAACTGCTTCTGGGCAAACGTGAAGACGCACTACCTGGAGCCGGATGACCTGCAATTCTTCAGGTGGAAGTACAACAAAAAGTACGCCGATTATATCTGCACAACCCCGGCCTTTATCAAAAACTACCCGCTGGCCTATTATTACCGGCACTACTTCCGGAGGCCGTATCTCAGGCTCAAAAATAAATTTTTCGGTAAGGAAATCAGCGAAAGGGAGCAGTACCGGCGCGATATGGAGTGGGCGGAGGCGATGAACAAATTCTTTTAAGTATTTTGTTGTATTATTTCATTACTTTGCTATAGTTACGATTTGCACTGAGTTTGAAGGATGATGCAGTGAATACCCCAATATCCTTTTCGACATTTTTATCGCAAAAGATGTGAAAAAAACGTAACCGTTTACCGCATGGATGGTTTAATGAGAAGGTTCTTTTGTGACCATTGTTAAATGTAAGGAGAAATCATGGGTATAACTTTTGTAGATGGCAAGGTTGAAGGTCCGACCGGAAAAGAAGACGTTCGGTTCCTCATTGACAGTGGCGCTACCTATTCGTTACTCCCTTACAGGATATGGAACAGTATTGGCCTAAAGGCAAAAAGGTCGTTAGAGTTTACCCTTGCGGATGGGACTATTATTAAACGCGATGTGTCCGAATGCCATATCGAATTACCACAGGGTGAAGGCCATACGCCGGTAATATTGGGCGAAGGGTCTGATGATGCGCTATTGGGGGTGGTTACCTTGGAAATACTTGGATTGGTATTAAATCCCTTCAATAGGACGTTGCAGCCGATGAAGATGATGCTGGTTTAACGGCCGGAACCAATGATTCCGGCGGGTTCATGTTTGCAATCTAAATCAGCAACAGATGTAGGGACACGGTGCCCGCGTCCCTGTATGAATACAAATAAGTTGCCGAATACCTAATTTAACGTGTGGGAAATTCAATATTAGCTTAATACATGTTTTTTAAAACAATGCAAAAATCCTAAGAACCTTTTTTTTCGATACGTTTTTACGAGGTTATTCTATGCCTACGGTATCCATTGTTAAATGTGATGATTATGACGTTGAAAAGGTATATCATGCCATTCATAAGTCCCTGAGTTTAATAAACGGGATTGATAAGCTTGTGAGGCCGGGTATGAAGGTGCTTTTGAAGCTCAATCTCCTTTCATCGTCACAACCTCCGGAAAGTGCCATTAATACCCATCCATCGGTCGCCAGGGCGCTTGTCAACATATTCCAACGGGACTTCGGATGCGAGGTCTACATCGGCGACTCATCGGGAAGCGTAAAAAACGCCTCCACCTTTAACGCCTTCCGGCTTACGCGCATCAACGAAATTGCGGAAGACACCAAGGCCAGGATTGTTAATTTTGACAAAGACGAGTATATAGACGTCCACAATAAGGACTACGAGGTTTTAGAAAAATTCAGGATTGCCAGGACGTTGCGCACCGTGGATTTCATCGTTTCCGTCCCCAAATTAAAAACGCACGGCCTCACCCAATACACCGGCGCCATAAAAAACATGATGGGAACGATCCCCGGAAATGGCAAAAAGAACGTCCATTTAATCGCCCCTAAGCCTACGGTTTTTGCAAAGGCGCTGGTGGATATCTATCAAATGTCGCCGCCGCACCTGATTGTTATGGACGCCATTGTGGGTATGGAGGGAAACGGCCCCAATGCCGGACAACCCAGGAAGGTGGGGCTGATCCTGGCTAGCCAGGACAGCGTTGCTATGGACGCGGTGGCGAGTAGTATCATCGGGTTTGAGCCGATGGCCGTGCCGACCATACGGTTTGCGCATCAACGGGGGCTTGGCATTGGAGAGTTGAACACCATCAACGTCGTGGGTGAAACGATTGATAGCGTAGCCGTTCCCGATTTTAAAAAGCCTTCCAGCGGGGCACAGGACTTTGCCGGAAAATATCTGCCGGATTTTCTCCTGGCGATGATGTTCGACAACACGTGTTCCACATTTTCCACCGTAAACCATTCAAACTGCACACGGTGTTACGAATGCGTAAGGAATTGTCCCGCCGGCGCAATGTCAAAGGAGTCGGGCAAGGTGATCGTGGACAAAAAGAAATGCATCGGATGTTTCTGTTGCGATGAGGTATGCGATTTCCACGCAATCGAAATGAAACGCTCGTTATTAGGGAGAACCCTGTTAGGCATGGCCAAGGCGCTTGGCGTAGAAAAGGTTGATTGACCTTATGGAACTACAATGGATAAAAATATTCCTTCCGGAAATTAAGGAACTGATAGAAACGAAGGATTTTAAAGGGCTGCGGGACTTCCTGCGGGAACGGCATCCGGCGGACATCCTGGACATCCTGCGGGAGCTTGAGCCTACGGAGCGCGTAATGGGCTTCAGGCTGCTTGATAAGAACAAGATATCCGAGGTGTTTTCGCTGCTGGAACCCGTTGAACAGGAAGACCTGCTCAAGCAGTTTTCCGAGCAGCACGCAAAAGAGATTCTTATCGAGATGCAGCCGGATGACCGAACGCAGCTTTTTGACGAACTGCCGGCGCACGTCGTTGAAAAGCTTTTGAAATTACTCCCCCCCCTGGAACGCAAAGAAGCCAATGAACTGCTGAACTATCCTCACAACTCCGCCGGACGCATCATGACCACGGAATACGTCGGCCTCCGTATGGATATGACCGTTGCAAAGGCGCTGGAACACATCCGCAAGACGGGACTGAACCGCGAGACCATCTACGTTTGTTACATCGTTGACGAGACCCAAAAGCTGCGCGGCGTCGCCTCCCTGAAAAACATTATCCTTGCCGACCCTGAGCAATTTATCAGGGACATCATGAACGAAAACGTCTTTTTCGTGCATACCACGGATGATCAGGAAAAGGCGGTCCGGGTCGTTCAGAAATACGATATCCTGGCTGTTCCCGTCGTGGACAATGAAGACCGGCTCGTCGGCATTGTTACGGTTGACGACGTGCTGGACGTCGTGCAGGAAGAGGTCACGGAAGACTTTCAGAGGATGGCGGGTATCCAAACCATTGAGGAAGAGTATTTTCGCGTGGGTTTCTCGAAGCGCATACTCAACCGGGTTACGTGGCTGGTGATACTCGTCGTCGCGGCGACGATATCGCAGACCATATTGAAGCGCTATTCAGGCGTTTTAGGCTCAATGCTCGCCCTTGCTTATTTTATACCCATGCTTACCGGTTCAGGCGGCAACACGGGGTCTCAGTCCTCTACCCTGGTTATTCGGGCGCTTGCAACGGGGGAAATAAAATTGAAAGAATGGTGGCGCATCCTATTGAGAGAGTCTAAAGTAGGGGTATCGCTTGGATTTATCATGGGGCTTATCGCCTTTACCATCGCCATGATATCGTTGGGTCAGTTTTCCATAGCAATGACCGTAGGTGTTTCCTTATGGACGGTGGTGAGCGTTGGGAACGTCATCGGCCTGGCGATCCCGTTGTTTTTCCGGTTTGTGAAACTGGACCCCGCATTTGTATCCGCCCCGCTCATAGCAACATTACTGGACGCTACGGGATTGGTTATCTATTTTGAGATAGCCAGAAGGGTGCTTACCCTGGCTGCTCCTGCGTAAGAGCCGTTTTGGGGTGGGAGGGATTGAATAGTGGCTCCGAAGGCAAAATCGAATATCGAACAAGGAATAACGAATGTCGAAGGTATAATAGGAAAACTTCATAATTCGAAATTCCTTGTTCGATATTCGACATTCGTTGTTTAATATACCGTTACCGCGGTAGGGCAAGCGTCCCCGCTTGCCATAACAAAATTCCTTATTCATCGGAATAAGGAAAAAAATCTTATATGTCAACCGGGGACGGTTGACCTACCTATTGCGTAATTAATTCGCTTTTTTAAAGCAAGGATCTCATGCAACCAATCAAAACAGGCTTCAAGGCAGGTTACGTCGCAATCGTGGGAAAACCAAACGTGGGGAAATCCACCCTTATCAACGACTTTCTCGGCTGCAAGCTTTCCATCGTCACCTCCAAACCTCAGACGACCAGAAAAAAGATTATGGGCGTGTTGACAAAAGACGATTACCAGATCGTCTTTTACGATACGCCGGGCATTATGTCGCCCAAATACAACCTGCAGGCATACATGGTGAAAGAGGCCTATAACGCGATAGAGGGCATGGACGTCATCTTATACATAGCAGAACCATTCGAGCTGCCATCCGACACGGATACGGAAATTATGAACAGGCTCTCGCATCGCAATATACCGGTAATTTTGGCTGTTAACAAGGTGGATTTGGTGGAAAAAAACAAATTAATACCGATACTTGCGACATACCACAGCAAGTTCCCCTTTGCCGAAATCCTGCCCATTTCCGCCTTAACAAAGGTAAACCTTGACCTGCTGCAATCGCTTGTTGTTAAATACCTGCCGGAGGGACCGCCTTGCTTTCCTGCCGACTATATGACCGACTACAATGACCGGTTTCTCGCCTCAGAAATCATCCGTGAAAAGATATTTGAATTTTACGGCGAGGAAATACCGTATTCCACTACCGTTGAGATAGAGGAATACAAGGAGCGTGAAAAGGGCAAGGATTTTATCAAGGCCATTATTTACGTGGAGCGCAGCTCTCAAAAAGGAATCCTCATCGGAAAAAACGGCGACGCAATCAAACGCGTTGGCGTTATTGCCCGGGAAGAGATGGAAAAGCAGGTAGGCCGGCAGGTATACCTTGAGCTAGTCGTCAAAGTCATGGAAAAGTGGAGAAAAGACAAAAACAAGCTGAAAAAGCTAGGCTACACGTAATTCAACGTATGGGAAATTCAATGCCGTTGTAGGGGCGAAGCATTTGCCAAATATGCCATGTTAAATCTTAATACCTATCCTTCTGATTGTTTTTCACCTACGTATCGGCGTATCGTAAGCGCTTTTTCTACGGGAGAAAAAGATGTGGCGACAAACGACTGCTTACCGCTCCTGATCCTCGAAGGCACTGAAAAGCTGATCAAGGAAGAATTAGTTCGCTGTGTCTGGTTTGGACAGCACTTTAAGAAAGATAAGCTTTATACCGATGACGGCATGCGCCTTGAGGTACTCACACCCGGCTGGGAAATCCCTGAAGGTGGGCCTGATTTCAAACATGCAGAAATCCTCCTGGAAGGCAAGGGACTCGTAAAGGGCAACGTAGAGGTACACGTGTTTGCATCCGATTGGGCAAGACACCAGCACCATAAGCAGGAAACGTACAACACCGTGTGCCTGCACGTCGTCATGTGGAACGACAGGGAAGAAAATCACATTAAGAATCTGGCAGGACAGATGATTCCTCAGGTTACCCTTTCAAAGTATTTAGATACCGAGATTGATGACATCGTCAACACAATTGACGTTGAAGCCTATTTAAAAGGCAAAAAAGTAAACCCCGGGCATTGTAAGGCCGAGATGGAAAATCAGCGTGCGGATGAGCGTTGGCTTGGCCAATTCCTTGATTATGCCGGGGACGATCGCGTCATACAAAAGGCCGGGAAATACGAACGATGGCTGGAAAAACAACCGTTCGAGCAAATCCTCTACGAGGCCATTATGGAATCGTTGGGATATAAAAACAACAAAGAACCCTTTCTCACCCTGGCATCCCGCGTTCCCCTGAAGGACATGCGACAGGTAATCCCTGAAGACGCCCCGTCCCGTGAAAAGGCCGTATATATACAAGCCCTGCTGTTGGGCGCCGCCGGTTTATTGCCGGGGCAGAGTGATGCAAAAAAGGTCTACGACGACGAAACGGTGGAATATATAAAAACCATTGAGCATCTATGGAATTCCATCCATCCCAAAACAGCCATAGTGGCTATGACGAGAAACGATTGGCGTTATGCGGGCATCAGACCCGCGAATTATCCGGAAAGAAGGATTGCCGCCATATCCAGCGTCCTTCCGGAATGTATGCCTCAAGGCATTTTTCAGCGTATCCTAACGGTTTTGCAAAAACCTGCCATCGTAAGCGGTCAGAAGGGGGAAGACGCAGCCATTATCAAGACGATAACGCACGACGTCCAAGCCCTCTTTCTTGATACCGATGATCCGTATTGGTCATATCGTTACGTAGCGGGTGGAAAAAAGTTTTCAAAGCCGCAAAAATTGCTGGGGCAGGAGCGGGTGTCCGCGATCTTTATCAACGTCGTTATTCCTCTTTTACTGGTATATGCCAGGAAGCATCATGACCTTTCCCTGGAAAAGACGTTGCACATCATATACAGAAATTTCACCCCGTTGCCCGAAACCAGTGTGACCAAATTTATGAACAGCCGTATTTGGGGGGAATCCGGGGCGCCAAAGAGGATGGTCGATTCCGTCCGACGTCAGCAAGGGTTGTATCAACTCTTTAAGGATTTTTGTGAGAATGACAATGTGAGTTGTAACAAGTGTGCATTATATCTTGCCGTGGTTAATAAATAGCATGGGAAAATTGAAATTTTTCTTGGTGGGCGTCCTCGGTTCGTGGATAATAAAATTATTGGGCATGACCATCCGGATCGATGACGAGCCAAAGGGTTTTACCAAAAAAACCAGCAACCTTCAAGTTATCTATGCCTTCTGGCATGGTATGATGCTTGTCCCCGCATACGTCGGGCGTTCCTGGCGTATCCAGGTGCTTATTAGCCGGCACTCCGATGGTGAATATATTGCACAGGTGATTAAATGGATGGGCTTTGGCGTCGTGCGTGGGTCTACCACAAGGGGCGGCATGAGGGCAGCAAAGGCCATGGTGGATAAGGCCAGGCAAGGATATCCTCTTGGGATCACCCCTGACGGACCGCGGGGGCCGCGGTTCGTCGTCCAACCGGGAAGTATCTTCCTTAGTCAGAAAACGGGGCTGCCCATTATTCCCGTGGTGGTAGGATTGTCCCGTTACTGGGAACTACCCAGTTGGGATAGATTTTGTATACCCAAACCCTTTTCCAGGGCATTATTGATGTACGGCGACCCCATCCACGTTCCATCAAAACTTACCGAAGAAGAAATGGAACACTATCGGCTTTTGCTTGAAAATACTATGAAGCAACTGGCAGAAAAAGCGGGCAAGGCCGTGCAGCGTAAAACGTAGGGCAAGGCTTCAGTCTTGCCGTTGAAATACCGGGGAAGACAACACCCCCAACAAGGAATATCATTAACGCCCAAAAGGCATCACCGGGATATTTCCCCATAAACCGGGGGAAGAGTACCGGAAAGGTTCTTGATGCCAAACCAATGCCGATAACAACCAGTATGACAATAGCATACCCAAAGCGGCTTCGATTTTGTTTCATAAAAAAACAATTCCCACCTTCTGTTCTATTTGCGGTCAAAGAATGCGTTCATCTCGGCGTATCTTTTCATGTCCCTTTTGAAGATACCTAATTCCGTTTTTCCGATTGAGGTGATGCAGTTTTTGATGCGGTAATAAGGCCGGAGGATAAGCACCCGCAGGAGGTTTACCAGGGTAAAGTTGGCCTTGAATACCGGTGTTGTCTTAAAGAAGGTTGAATATTTTTGCCGATACTTCCAGCGGAGAAATTGCAGTTCTTCCGAGGAAAGGTGCTTTGTTCTGACGTTTGCCCAAAAGCCGTTGTATTTCTTGAAGTCAGTGTTATTGGTAACCAGCCCTTCTTTGATTAAGATGTCGCGCATACCCGTTTTCGGGTACGGGGTGATAATCTGCTCGCCGTAAAAGTCGATATTGGCCTTGTCGAAAAATTCAAAATTCCGGGCGATGTCCTCTTCTTTATCTTCCGCATGGCCGAGTATCATGCCGCCAACGATCAGGATGTTGTTGTTGTGCAGGTACTCAATGGCCCTTTTCGTCTTATCCAGGACGTTTCCCTTGTTCATTATCTGTAGATTGCGCTCCGATATGTTTTCGATCCCCAGGAATACGATTTGAATCCCCGCGCGTGCCATTTTTTGCGCCAATACCGGAGATGACGCTATTCCGCTGGTGCTTGCCTGCACGATATAGCGCAGATCGTCATGTCCCGCTGCCACGATTGCGTCGCATAACGATTCGAGCCGCTTTACGTTCAAGGTGACGTTGTCATCGGCAAAGGCGATGTATTTTGCACCATTTTTCTTAGCATTCGTAAGGTCTTGCATGATCCTCTTGAAGCTGTACGTCCTGAATGTGCGCCCGTACATGCGGTTCATGCTGCAAAAATTGCACGTCATGGTGCATCCGCGCGACGTCTCGATCATGTCCAGCCCCTTGCCGGAAAAGAAATACCCCTGCCATATACGCGCGTTCCGGCGTGGCAGTTGCAAGGTGTCGAGGTTGTCTAACGGCCGGGGTTCGTTGTGTGAAAAGCCGCCGTTGTGCCGGTAGGAAAGGCCTGGAACGTCCGCCATGCGCAGCTTTCCTTCGATGGCGTCCAATAACTCATCGAAGGTTTTCTCGCCCTCTCCCCTGACGATAAAATCAAACGATTTGCCCTCGTCAGAGGATGCGATTTCTTCATACATAAGAGTGGCATGGTAGCCGCCGACGGCTATTTTTATGTCCGGGTACAAGCCTTTTATGTAATTCGCAAGTCGCCGCGCCGTGTCGAACTGAAAAGTCATTGCGCTTAGCCCGATTACATCCGGCTGATAACTTTCGGTGGCCTTTTTTACGGATGGCAGCAGGGTGTCCCGTTTTAGCACCAGGTCTGCCAGGGCGACTTCATGATGTGGTTTTATATTTCCGGCGATAGAAGAGATAGCCAGGTTGGGCGCCCTCCAGGTATTGGATGAAAATTGAGGCACAGTATCCGGCATTGAGCATAATAATATTTTCATGGTAAAACCCAAACGTTGGTGGTCAAAAATTAATTTACAAGGGGAAATTTGGAAGAAATTATTGTACACCCTTCTCTTCTATTGTCAAGTAAATCGGATAAATGCCAGGCAACTGTTGCAATCCAGTTTCCAGGCTGGAGCTTGACGTTGGTGTAGCTTTTTTCTATTAATATAACGCCTGATTGATGTGTCTACCGGTTTGAAACTCGCGAAAACCACTTATAGTATTACCTTGTAAAAACTTCTTTTTTTTGTAAGTTTTTCTTCGTGCCCTTTGTATCTTTGTGGTTAAACCATGTTAGGTTGCGGCTTTGCCGCTCTATGCAGTTATCGGCTTTGAATCGTTATTACTTGCGCCCTGAAAACTTTCATACCCATAATAGTTCCAATCCTCATAATAGGGCAAAACAAATCAGGTTTTCGATACAGAAACCGCTAAATATGGGAAAATCCAGCCTGGATTTTTAGAAAACCTGAAGCTTTTTGCTATACTATTTTGCTAAATCGCTTGAAAATAAGGTTTCTTTATGATCTGCCTGAGAAAGAAAAGCGTTGATATATCAGGGTTGCACACCTGATTTTACTTTGGTACACTAAGCAACATCACCATTACTGTTACTTTACAAAGGCTTTTTTCCAATACGACCATTGAATACCAACCACCATTATTCTTATAAACTTGCAACAATGATAGAAGGCATATCCTCATGGTCTGCGCTTGAGGCCAGAATTGCCGGTTTGCCGGCAGAGATTGACCGGGGAAGTGTGTTTGAAGAGTTTTGCCATGCATTCTTTCTATTAGACCCGGTGTTTCAGTTTAAAGAAGTGTATCGTCAAAAGGAAATCCCCCCGTCTATCCTTACCCGTCTTGGTTACCCCGGAATTAAGAATATTGGGATAGATGGCGTTGCCTTGTCATACGACGGCAAGATAACCGCTTATCAGGCAAAATTCAGGAGTGACAGAAATACCACGCCCACACTAACTGAATTATCCACCTTCTTCACCATGTCAGACCGCGCAGATTGGCGTATTACCATCACCAATGCCAATAAATTGCCTTCAGCCCTGCACGAGAGAACCCGGCAAAGCTGTGTCCTTTCAGACCGTTTTTGCCAGTTAAACGCCGACTTTTTTAATCGTCTCAAAGTTTGGCTCTCACAAAGAGCCATCCCGCCGCCGGAGAAAATGGTTCCCCATGAAACGCAACGGGAGGCTATCGGCGCCGCGTTGACTCATTTAAAGGACACCCCGCGCGGCCATGTAATACTCCCCTGCGGAACGGGCAAGACGCTTAGCGCCCTGTGGATAGCCGAAGGACTTGGAAGAAAAAGGATACTGGTTCTCGTCCCAAGCCTTGCCCTCTTATCTCAAACCCTGAGAGAATGGGCAGCAAACACCTCATTAAAACCCTTTCGTTATCTTTGTTTATGCAGCGATACAACAGTTGACCTGGGAAATGATTCTCCGGTAGAACACCTGTACGAAATGGACGTCCCGGTTACTACCAATGCGGACGTTGTGTCTGAATACCTGAAGGCGGAAGAAAATACCACCTCTGTCTTATTTTCTACCTATCAGTCAAGCAAGGTCTTATCTGAGGCAACCCTGAAGGCAAACGTACATTTTGATCTAGCCATATTCGACGAGGCCCATAGAACGGCAGGTGCGCACAATTCGATTTGGGGAATGGCCCTGGATGATAAAAACGTTCCTATTAAGAAAAGACTCTTCATGACCGCTACACCCCGAATCTATGCGCCACATATTACAAAAAAGGCGGAAGAGGAGGACGTTCTTTTATGCAGTATGGACGACCATGCCATATACGGTGCGCCTATTTATAAAATGAGTTTTGGGCAGGCCATTGAAAGGGATTTAATTACACCCTACAAGGTTGTTGTAATATGTGTCACCGATGCCGAGGTAAGTGAACTTGTTAATAAGGGCGAAACAATATTGACCGCCGAAAACCAGCCATGGGACGCCAGGGCTTTGGCCAAACGTATAGCATTGGTAAAGGCCATGAAAGGCTATAGCTTTAAAAAAATGTTTACCTTTCATTCAAGGGTATCAGGGGCGGCAGCATTCACAAAGAATGATTCTCCTTATAGTTTCAAAAGGGTAATAGATATTCTTGATAGTAATGTACCTGAGAAGATTGACGTAAAGTGTTTTCATGTAAATGGCGAGATGTCTTCCGGAGAAAGAAATGCCCGTATGGAAGAATTCAAAAAGGCACAACAAGCGGTCATGAGTAATGCCCGATGTTTAACTGAAGGGGTTGATGTTCCCCTTGTGGATGCCATAGCATTTATTGATCCCAAAAAAAGCATTATTGATATCGTCTAGGCAACGGGACGGGCAATGAGAAAGGCTAAGGGGAAGGAAAAGGGGTACATCTTTGTCCCTGTTTTTATTGGCGCAGAGACCGATCCGGAAAAGTGCCTTGACAGTTCCGACTTTAAGACCGTTTGGCAGGTGCTGCAAGCGATGGTTGACCATGACCAGTATATTCAGGACGTTATTTCACGGTTGAGAACACTGCAATGCATGGGAGCAACAGGTTCAAAGGCATGGAATGCGGCAATGGCTGAATACCGTGAAAAGGTTGAATTCTTTAATCTGCCGAACAAAGTAGATCAAGCCCGCTTTATTGAAGCGCTAACCACAAAAATTATCGAGGTAATTGCCAGGCAATGGGATTTTTGGTTTGGTCTACTAATTAAATATAAACAGCAACATGGCGATGCCAATGCCCAATCAACTTATAAAACGCCAGATGGATTTAATCTTGGTAGATGGCAGGGTCATCAAAGGACGAATTTTAAAAACGGTACGTTAGAACCGGATAGAATTAAAAAGCTTGAAGAAATTGGCTTTGTTTGGGATCAGATAGAAGAATCATTTAATCAGGGATTTGAGGAAACGCTTCAATATAAAAAGCAACAGGGTACTGCCAATGCACCACAAAGATATAAAACACCAGAAGGATTCAACCTTGGGACTTGGCAGGGTCATCAAAGGAAAAGTTTTAAAAACGGTACGTTAGAACCGGATAGAATTAAAAAGCTTGAAGAAATTGGCTTTGTTTGGGATCAGATAGAAGAATCATTTAATCAGGGATTTGAGGAAACGCTTCAATATAAAAAGCAACAGGGTACTGCCAATGCACCACAAAGATATAAAACACCAGAAGGATTCAACCTTGGGACTTGGCAGGGTCATCAAAGGAAAA
>CAYJPZ010000068.1:0-18716 GCA_964372185.1 uncultured candidatus Brocadiaceae bacterium | reverse complement strand
CCCGCGTGTGAACAAAAAAGCAGAATGCTCATTTTATTTAAACGGTTTTTGGGCCGGCATGGTTAAAACGGTGTCTACAAAACCGATGACAAACATTGGCAACACTTTATTTTTTGAAAAAATAACCCCGGAGGGGTGAAATATTAATAGCTAAAAGACCAAATGCGATAATAAAGCTCCAGAGGAGCGATATATTGTTTACGTGCCTTATATGCCGCTCCTCTGGCGCTTAACCCTGTTGTAGATTCTTTTCCTATTAATATACCGCTCCTGCCGGAGCTTTTCAGGGGTTTTTCAAAAAACAAATTTAAAGGAATACCCTATGGAAGAAAAAATTCTCTTTGTTGACGACGATCCCAACATATTGTCGGCCTATCAGCGGCAATTGCGTAAACAATTTACCGTTGATACAGCGCAAGGGGGAGAATTGGGATTAACGGCCATTGCCGATCATGGCCCCTATTCGGTTATTGTTGCGGACATGGGAATGCCCGGCATGAATGGCATCCAGTTTCTCTCAAAGGTAAAAGAAATCACCCCGGATAGCGTGCGCATAATGCTTACCGGGAATGCTGACCAGCAAACGGCCATGGATGCTATCAATGAAGGGAATATCTTCCGGTTCCTTACAAAACCATGCCAGCCGGAGGTCATAACCAAAGTACTCACCGCGGGCATCGGGCAGTACCGGCTGATCACGGCTGAAAAAGAACTGCTGGAAAAGACGCTCAACGGCAGCGTCAAGGTACTCACCGACGTCCTTGCGCTCGTCAATCCAACGGCCTTCGGCCGCACGTCACGCATTCACAATCTCGTACAGACAATCTCTGCCGAAATTAAAACAGAGAAACCCTGGCAAATAGAGCTTGCCGCAATGCTTTCCCAGATTGGGTGTATTACCATGTCCGAGGAAACCTTGGCAAAGGTATATCACGGCGATAACCTTTCCGAGCAAGAGTTACAGACCTTTCAGGCGCATCCGCAAATAGGAAGCAGCCTGATAGCAAGTATTCCACGTCTGGAGAAAGTGGCTGAAATTATTGCCTGCAAGGAATTGCGGTTTCACAGTCCAGTCACACCACTTGGCACTAAAAGTGGTACAGATATTCCCCTGGGCGCCAGGATGCTCAAACTGATCATAGACTTTGATTCGCTTGTCACCACGGGGATGAATAACGCTCAGGCATTGGAAACCATTCAGAAGAGACAGGGCTGGTACGATCAGACACTTGTTGATGCGCTTAAAAGAATTATCGTTGCAGAAAAAGGGGTTGAAGTGAAATATGTCAAAACACATGAACTTA
Organism: uncultured candidatus Brocadiaceae bacterium; assembly: GCA_964372185.1. Taxonomy (GTDB): domain Bacteria; phylum Planctomycetota; class Brocadiia; order Brocadiales; family Brocadiaceae; genus JACVXV01. The sequence continues at coordinate 17,412 of CAYJPZ010000068.1, read as the reverse complement.
CCCCTAAGATGATCCTCGCTGAAGACATAAAAACCAGCACGGGAACGCTCTTTGCCGCACAAGGAAGCCATATCACCTTTTTACTGCGAATACGGCTCATTAATTTGGCGCAGGCAAAGAACATCAAGGAACCGATAAAGGTGTTTGTTACAACATAGCGCGGCAAAGTGGATTGGCCGAAACAATGTCTGCGATTCCACGTCACTCAATTAAACAGACGCCTCTGTCTATCTGGTGGATTCGTCAATTCCCCGGTTTGCCAGCGCATCGGCACAGGCATTTTCTTCCCGGTATACATGCTGAATCTTCCATGCGGGTATTTTGCGCAGAAGGGCTGCGAGTTCCGCATAAAGGGGCAGGATGTTTTCGTTTTTTACCCGATATACGCCGGTAAGTTGTCTTACCAGGAGTTCACTATCAGTCTTAAAAAGCACGTTTTTAGCGTTATGGTCGATCGCCTTTTGGGTTGCAAGGATCATCGCCTTATATTCGGCTACGTTGTTGGTGGCATTTCCGATAAAACTGCATACCTCCTCTATCGGCTTATAACCCTTGTCAAAAATAGCCACGCCAATGCCTGCCTTACCGGGATTTCCTCTTGATGCGCCGTCGGTATGGATGATGAGTTCATTCGGTTTCTTAGCCACGTCATGCGCATGGATGTTTCGCTGTGGATGAACGACGGGTGCATCTCCCATCTCCTTTTTAAGGGGGACGCTTTTTTTGAAAAAGGCATCGATCATTTCCCCGGTTACCAAAGGATTTTCCCTGATCAACCTTTCTGTATCCAGGTATCTGTATATGAGTGTTGCCAGTTGTTGGGGAGATGTTTTCTCCATAATTTGCGGTGGATTTATGCCATAAAAATATTGTACAAATAAAAAAGGGGTTATGCACCAACTGCTTGCATAACCCCTTCCTGGGAGGTGCAGTTTAATAGTATCAATTATTCAACAATAGGTACAAACTCTCCTACAGAGCCGCCGTCATTCGCATATACCGTCGGCATGTAAAACGTATTTTCCGCCGCCTGGTCTATTTTTTGATTACATTTTTGGCATCTTCGGTTGTGCGGTCCACGGCTGATAAATTTCTTCCCACACATAAGACACGACCTCTCTGCCTTATCAGTATAAACATTCTTCAGGGAAAGGTTTTTTTCGCTATATTTTTTTGCGTTTCGCGACCTTGTTTTTTCTTTCTGTTGGATGCTCATCAACATACTCCAAAAGAAACTTGATAATATAAATTACATTTTCGCTAATTATAACATACTCAAAAGCGAGTTGGTTCCAAATAATTAAATTATTTTTTCTTGTATTTAATGAAGCTGGACGTATAATAGAAGCCTTCTGTTGGAAATTCAACCGTTCATTAGTGGTAAAACGGGGCGTAGCGCAGTTTGGCTAGCGCGCCTGCCTTGGGAGCAGGAGGTCGGAGGTTCAAATCCTCTCGCCCCGACCATTTTACACGCATTCCCATCACAACGTAACCGCAAATCTGTGCAACCTGTGGTTTCAAGGCTTTTTATCGCCATAAGGTTTCGCTTCGTTAACCATTTTATCCGGCGAATCACACCATTCTTCCACCACGCATTCCTTGCAAAGTGGTTTTCGCGCAAGGCACGTACGCCTGCCATGGGTACCCAGGATAAGGCACATACGCGACCGTTTGTCGCTGGGAATGATTTCATCCAGTTCCGATTCAACGTTGTCCGGGTCTTTTGACCGGGCAAGCTTTAAGCGGTGAGAAACCCGAAAGACATGGGTATCCACGGCGATTGCCTGTTTACCGAATACATTCCCCAGTAAAACGTTGGCAGTTTTTCTCCCTACCCCCGGCAAGGCCACGAGGTCTTCTATCTTGTCCGGAACCTCTCCCTGAAATTTTTCTTCAATCGTTTTATTACAAGCAATAATGTTTTTTGCTTTATTTCTATAAAAACCCGTCGAACGTATTTCTTGTTCAAAAACGGCTTGCTCTGCATTGGCATAGTCCCGTGCCGTGCGGTATTTTTTAAACAACGTCTCGGTTACCTTATTGACCCGCTCGTCGGTGCACTGCGCGGCCAGGATGGTTGCCACCAGCAATTCCAGCGGGTTTGTATAACGCAGGATAAGTTTGGCGTCGGGATAAGCCTTTTCCAGGTGAGAGAATATTTTTGACGCACGGTTGTTTGACATTATCTTGTTGTTATAACCCGAACGAGTCGGAAGTGTAAAGTAAGAAAAATCTATCGGTAAGTCAGGCGTCCTCGCCTGACATTATGATGACAAGCGGGGACGCTTGTCCTACCTGCATATCGGGTCTATTTAACGGTGTATTGAATTACGAATATCGAACAAGGAATAACGAATGTAGAAGGAGAAGAGAACTTCGTAATTCGAAATTCCTTGTTCGATATTCGATATTTAGGATGATTTTCCCTTATTCCCCTCTAATGGCTACATCTGCCCGGGGGCGTTTATGCCAAGTATCCTGAGGCCGTTTTTTAATACCTGCCTCGTAGCGTCTACGAGCAATATCCTAGCCCTGGCAAGTTCTTCGTCGTCCGCAAGAACGCGATGCGTATTATAGAACCTGTTGAGGTTGCTACAAACGTCGATAAGGTAATTACTGATGAGCGAGGGTTCGTAAAATTCCGACGCCCTTACGATGACGGATGGAAATTGTTCCAGGCTTTTCAGGAGAACCGTGGTTTCATCCTCTTTCAGCAGTCCGTGGTCAATCCGGGTAGTCACCCCCTTGCCGTATTTTCTCAATATGCTGCAAAGGCGGGCGTGTGTGTACTGAACGTACGGGCCGGTTTCGCCGTCGAAATTCAATGCCTCATTCCAGTCAAAAACCACGTCCTTATTACGCTTAGCACTCATATCCGCAAATATAATGGCGCCAATGCCCACGTCCCGCGCGACGGCATCTTTATTTTCAAGCTGGGGATTCTTTTCCTCTATAATCTGCTTGACGCGTTCGATAGCCTCGCTTAACAGGTCTTCCAGCAGCACCACCGTTCCTTTACGGGTGGACATTTTGCTGTCTTTAAATTTCATGAGGCCGAAATCCACGTGGACACAATGGGAACCCCATTCGTATCCCATGAGTTCGAGTACCTTAAAGACCTGCTTGAAATGTAGTTTCTGCTCGGAACCGACGACGTAAATCATTTTATCAAAGTTATACATCTTTTGCCTGTATTCCGCGGCGGCAATGTCACGGGTGGCGTAGAGGGTGGCATCGTCTTTTTTGCGTAAGAGGCACGGCGGCATGCCGTAAGGCTCCAAATCCACAATGAGCGCCTCCTCGCTAATCCGGGTCAACCCCTTTTCCTTAGCCCGCGTTACGGTATCAACAACCATCGTATTGTAAAAACTCTCGCCGACAAAGGCGTCGAAATGGATACCAAGCATATCGTAAATCTTCCGGAATTCCTTTAAACTGATATCCTTAAAACGCTGCCAGAGTTCCCGCGCTTCGGGGTCTCCCGCCTCAAGTTTTTTGAACCATTCCCGCGCCTCACCTTCCAACTGAGGGTTTTTTTCCGCCTCCTGATGGAATTTTACGTAAAGATTGTTCAGGTCTGTAACCGTGTAGGATTCGTAGGCACCTTCACTGCCCCATCTTTTGTAAGCCACCATTAATTGCCCGAATTGAGTCCCCCAATCGCCGAGGTGGTTGATTCCGATGCAGGTATATCCAAGGGTTTTGTAAATATGACAGATTGCATTTCCAATCAGCGCCGAACGGAGGTGGTGGACGGCAAGGTGTTTGGCGATGTTTGGGGACGAGTAATCAATTACGACGCGTTTACCCTCACCTGTGCTGCTGCTTCCATAGTAATCACGTTCCTCGCACACCTTTTTCAATACCATTTCCGAAAACATCGTCCTATCGATAAAGAAGTTTAGATAGGGGCCGATGGCCCGTATCTCAATCACCGGGCTAACCGATGGGAGTGTCTTCGATAATTCAGAGGCAATAACGTTTGGGGATTTTTTTAGCGCTTTTGAGAGGGTATAGCAGGGAAAGGCATAATCACCCATCTTGAAATCAGGGGGAACTTCAATGAGTTTCTCTATTTCTGCCTCCGGAAGTCCGGTTTTCTCGTTTAAGAGAGAGGCTATCTTTGTTATAAAGCAGTTAGTTAACATGTTTAGTTTTTTGAAAAATGACCCCGTAGGGTTGAATTAGGCTTTTCGGCGACTTTTTGGTATTCACACGCAGGGACACGGGCACCGTGTCCCTACTTTGAAAATCCTACATTTAATTATGTGCCCTTCGCGGTTAAACTCTTTTTCGTTGAGGCTTTGCTGCACCCAGGTTATATTAACCCCATCTTCTTTTTTACATCAGCCATAGTGTTTTCCGCAATCGCTTTGCATTTCTCTGCGCACGCATGCAAGAGGTCTGACAGATAACCCTGGTCCTGAATTAATTGCTCATATTTTTCACGAATCGGGGTAAGCGCTGCAATGACGTTCTCTGATAGCATCTTCTTGCACTCGACACAGCCGATCCCGGCGGTACGGCATTCCGTATTGATGCGCCCGATCTGCTCTTTTTGGGAAAAATGCTTGTGCAGGGTAAAGAGGTTGCAGATATCAGGGTTGCCGGGGTCCGTGCGCCTCTTTCGATTTTCGTCGGTTACCGCGGTGGAGAGTTTCTTCCTTATTGACTCCGGGGTTTCCACGAGTGAGATGTAATTCCCCAGGCTTTTGCTCATCTTGGTCTTGCCGTCAAGCCCCATAATACGGGGAGCTTCGGAAAGGACTTCCATGGGGTCGGGGAACGTACTTCCATACCGCATGTTGAATTTTCTGGCTATTTCTCTGGCTAGTTCTATGTGCTGCACCTGGTCTTCGCCCACCGGCACGGCCTCTCCTTTATAAAGCATGATATCGGCGGCCTGCAAAACGGGGTAGGTGAACAGCCCCGCGTTGATGTTTTCCCGGTGCTGTTTTGATTTGTCTTTGAATTGGGTCATGCGCTCCAAATGCCCCATCGGGGTCACTGTATTCAATATCCAGGCGAGTTCGGTATGCTCCGGCACGTGCGATTGGACAAAGATAATGCACCGGTTGGGATCAAGACCGGCTGCAATATTCACCGCCGCCGCGTTGAGGATGCGCCGCTGCATCTCTTCCGGCTTGTATTCGATGGTAATGGCATGATAATCAACGATGCAAAAGATGCAATCGTACCGTTCGATCAGCCGCACCCAGTTTTTAATTGCCCCCAGGTAGTTGCCGATATGGACGTCGCCACTGGGCTGTATTCCGCTAAATAAACGTTTCCTCATGATTTTATTAGATTCCTTTTATCGGTTTTATTCCAAGTTCTTTACCCATTTTCCCCGTAAGCTCATCGTTGATTTCACTATGACGCTGACTGATGAGCGCTTATTATTGATTTGGATTCCACCACCAAGAATGCAAACCACCTTCCCTGATAAATTCACAACCTCGATCCCAAAAATACTTCAGCAGTGGTAAACCGATATCGCGCCCATCACTCAAAGACACATACAACATGCGATCTACAAAACGAACACTAGTCGCATGAACTTGTTCTGCAAGATTATTTGTTAAAGTGGGCATTCCATATCTCCAATAACTTGTCTTGATTTTGGCGGACCAATTTTAAAATACAGTTCAGATTCATTATATCCATGATTGCGGCACAACCATACCCAAATCTACTGTTTCAAAACCTTTGGCAGTATCTTCTTAATCCGCTTTGCCGCTTCTTTGGTGTTCTTGATGCTGGGTACCAGCGCAAACCGCACGTATCCCTCGCCGGGATTTAGGCCGTTTGCCGTCTTGTCGCTGATCCATGCACCCGGTGTCGTCACAATGGCAATCTCAGGCGAAAGAAGCTTTTTGGCGAAATCAACGGAAGTCATACCTTGCGGCACCTTTTGCCATAGATAAATCGTGGCTTCCGGGGTGCAATCAGGCAGGCGTATCTTTTGGAAGGCGTCTACCAGCACGTCCCTTTTGACACGGTACTCTGCTCTCATCTTTTCAACGTGGGTCTCGTCGCTGAGGGCAGCTACCGCGCCATCCTGTATAAAGGTTGCCGTGCCTGAATCTACGTTTGTCTTTACCTTTTTGAATATATCAACAATCCTCTTGTCACCCGCCACCCAGCCGACACGATAGCAGGTCATAGCGCTTCTCTTGGAAAAGGAATTAAATACGATAACCCCTTCTTTGGTAACTTCCAGGATACTGTGCGGAGGCTCTTTAAAATATATCTCGCTGTACGCCTCATCTGAGGCAATGATGATATTGTTCCTTTGCCCGAATTCAACGACTTCTTTTAAGTACGATAAAGGCGCAGCGGCCCCGCTGGGGCTATTGGGATAATTGATCCACAGTATCTTTGCCTTTTTACAGATTTCATCGGGGATCGACTTCAGGTCTATCAAAAACTTGTTTTCCGGAAGTAACGGCACGTAATACGGAACTCCTTCTGCGAACAAGGTGCCCCGCGTATACGGCGGGTAACCGGGGGTTGGGATGATCACAACGTCGCCGGGATTAACCACCCCCTCGGGGAAATTAAACACCGCCTCTTTTGAGCCGATGGTGGATGAAATTTCTGAAGCCGGATCCATACTTACGCCAAACCTCTTCTGCATCCATTGTGCAATGGCCTGCCGGAACTCAAGGGCGCCGATGTAACTTGGATAGCCGGATGACTTGCGGATAACCACTCCCTTTTGCGTCGCCTTCCGAACGATTTCCGGGGTGGGAACCGTTGGGTCTCCCACGCCAAAATCAATAGGGGTAATCCCCAATGTTTTTAGCTTCTCAACCTCTTTATCAACCTCTGCAAAGGCATAGGCGCCTATGGATTGTAATCTCTTTGATGCCGTAATCTCCATGAGCGGATGTTTCCTTTCTCAAATTTTGAATGTATCGTATTACCTTGATATTAAGGAAATTTAAAGTTGTAGAACGAAGCGCCTGCTTCGTTCTGGGCGAAGTAACACTTCGCCCTACATTTGAAAGTCGCTTGATTTTCCAAAGTAAAATCAAACCTAATTTAATTAACGGAGAATTTATTTGTTATTTCTCTGCGTCCTCCGCGGTAAACTGTTCCCTATTTTTTTGACGGGTCGGTAACTACCGGTCTAACAGGGCTTCTCTTCGCCGTCGTTTCGCTGATTTCTATCTCAAGCACGTTTGTCTTGTTGAGCATCGCATCAGTAAAAGGGACTTTCGGATTTTGCGGGGCATATTTATCGGCAAGCTTCCGGAGGGCATAGGCCTTTGCCTTAACGTCGGAAACTATTTTTATACAGCCGAATAGGATGACGGTCCGATATGCAACCGAAGAAGCGCACGTAGGCTGCTTTACAATAACATCCTTAACCTCTTCCACCTCAAAACAAACATGAGGATTAATCCTGATGTTTTCCAGCTTCTTTCCTTCATTTGCGCAATGAAGGAAAATCTTGCCGGACTCCTTGTCATACGTGAAATTTATGGGGGTTATGTAGGGCATTTCATGCGCGCACGTACCCAGTCTTCCCACCATGGCCTTTGAAAGAATCTCTTCAATTTCGCCTTTGTCTGTGATTTCTTTATCTTTTCTTCTCACGGCGTATCAGAATTATATCCTTCTTCCAACGGCTTCTGCCACGGGTTTTAATTCCTGCATCAGGCATTCAAATGCCTCCAGGTTTATCGTCTGCGGGCCATCGACAAACGACTTTTCAGGCTCAGGATGGGTTTCAACCAGCAAGCCGTCGGCTCCCACTGCCACGGCGCCTTTGCACATAGGATTAACAAGGCTTCTCTTCCCCGTTCCATGGCTCGGATCCACGATAATGGGCAGGTGCGTCATTTCCTTCAACTGCGGAACAACGCTTAACGACAGGGTGAAACGGGTATGCGTTTCAAACGTACGGATACCCCGTTCGCACAAAATAACGTTCGGATTGTTTTGCGCCAGGATGTATTCCGCCGCCAGGAGGAATTCCTCAATCGTGGCAGACATCCCGCGCTTGAGAATTACGGGTTTACCCGCTTCTCCAACCGCGCGCAGGAGTAAAAAGTTCTGCATGTTTCTCGTGCCTACCTGCAGAATGTCGGAGTATTTGCTGACGAGTTTTACGTGCTCCGGCGTCAACACCTCAGTCACGATGGGCAAACCGGACGCCTCTCGCGCGCGGGCAAGATGCACAAGACCTTCTTCCTGAAGACCCTGGAAGGTATAAGGGTTGCTCCGGGGCTTGAATGCGCCGCCCCGTAACGCCGTGCCGCCCGCGTCCCGCACCCGCTTGGCTATCTCAACAATCTGTTCTTTGCTTTCTATAGCGCACGGCCCGGCGATGACGGCTATCTGCTCCCCGCCAATCTTCTTGCCGTTGCCGAGATGAATAACCGTCTTAAAATCCTTCCCCTCTTTGCTGGCCAATTTATAAGGCGCAAGGATGGGTACGCTCTTTTCCACGCCGGGCAGAACATCCCAAAAATCGGCGGGAACCACCCTTTCATCCCCAATCACTGCAATCACGTTTCGGCTCGTCCCCTGCAAGAGTACCCCTTTTAATCCTACCTTTTCAATCCTTTCAAGAACGTGGTTGATATCATTTTTCGTTGTATCTGGCTTCATTACGATAATCATCAGGCACACCCTCCACCGGTTGTGGACAAAAAAAAACCCTAAAACAATAGGTTTTAGGGCAATATAAACAATGATTTTTTGTTATAAAACCCTATAACCGCCCTCTTTTATAATAGTAGCTAAAGTAACAAAAATTCAAAATCCATTTCATATCAATTACCCCACCATTTCCCGCGAAACACGATAGACCTTTAGAAACTCACCCCTCCCGATTTTTCCATTAGCGAGGGAATTTTAAGGGACAAACAACATTTCCAAGCATTACGGTGGCTATTTTGAACTAAAAGTCTACATAACCAGGTATTTGTTGTCAAGGGTAAATTTAAACAGTAACAGTTTCAGTGTTTACTGCCATAGTGTCTCAGAAAAAATATTTCGACATTTTCAGCAAAAGAATTTTTTTACCAATAAGAGAAGTAATCACACAAAGACACAAAGAATTAAAAAAAAGATACATTGCAATAAATCTTTGTGTCTTCGTGGCTTTGTGTGAGAAAACAAAAAAACTTTCTCTTCCGTCTCGTTCGGATTATGGTAAACCGACACTATTTAGCAACCGGCATATCAGAACTTTTCGCCCTCACAAAATACATCCGCCGTAAAAACATAAAATTCCATCCCGTCATCTTTCCAGGCATTTTCTGATAGCCCTGCCTTTTGACAAAGGTGGCACAGGGTCTCGGCCATATCCCATCCCTGCTCGATGGCAACCTGGGGAAGAAATACGGCATTTGCGTGTCCTTTACGAATGATAATCCCTTCTCTGCCAACCACAAACTCGTCAGGCCCTTTTATCATTTTGGGCGGACTCAGGACGGATATCTCTATGGTGATGTCAGAAACCTCAGCGGCATCTACCGGGTTGAATCGCCAATCATTTGAAGATGAGTTTACGGTGTTTTCAATAACACCCCGGAAGAGGGGTTCCCGTGGTGCTATATGACCGATGCAGCCGCGCAATTCACCCGCTTTCTTCAACGTCACAAAGACCCCGTATTTCTCCATCAGGCGGGGTGTAAGGGATAATCCAGGAGAGACCACTGGACGAGCGCCACCGTTCGCGGTGTGCGTTTTCAGGGTGCTTCTGGCCAGGGACAAGAGGAGGGATTTCTCCTGATCGGTTAAAAATGATTGTTGTTTACCGGTTGCGTCTTTTGGGGGCGCCAAATCTCCCGACTTTTCCGCCACAGGTCTTGTGAATAAAATGGACGCATAGCTTACCGAAGATGAGAAATTGTTGAGTTGATGGCCGGACGTATCATAATTGAGGATTTCACCTTGTGCGTCGCCCGGCAGTAATTTGAGGAGAAGGGCGATGGGCAAAATACCGCATGCATTGATCTGCGTGTATTGCCGGTAAGCCTTTAATCCCTCAAAGTCCTTAGACAAAATCTTTTCAAAAAGCCCGTAATCATATTTGTGTATGTTTTTTTCTATATCGTTTTTAAAAGGAAAGAATCCGTAATTTTCACCATAATGAGTGAAATCGGAACTTGCCACGATTAATGTGCTGTCACTGATGAGTGGCTTGATAGCGTTGACGATTGGTTCAAAATCGTCTTTCGTTAAAAAGCAGACACTGAGCGGTATTATCTTAAAGTCTTTGAGTGACATTTGTAAAAAAGGGAGTTGTGTTTCCAGGGAATGCTCTTCTTTGAAGGCGCTTTCATAAGCCCCAAAAAGGTTAGAGGTCTTCAGTAATAGGTCACAAGCATCCCGGTCTACGGGAATAAGGCCTAAAGGTGTTTTAAAGTTCTTTGCGTTTGACACGGAAATGCCTCTAATCCTTTTTAGTCCCAATTGGTGTTTAAGGGCAAGGATGATAACCCTGTCAAATTTGCGGTCTTTTATGGCGTTGTACCCGTAAGCGGCCACTTGCCCCGAATATTGATATCCTGCATGGGGGGAAATGATGGCAATGGGTGCGCCCTCCGGCGCCTGGCCAGGCACGTTTTTAAAGAAGGCCGCTATTTGGTCTCTCAGGGCAGTTTCATTGCCCGGATAAAAACGCCCTGACACCTGGGGTTCCCATACCTCCGGAGCCGTTGCTCCTTGTTCCGTTTGCGCAAATAATACGGGGGTAATTAATGCGATAATCAAGAGAACCGTTGCGGATAAAAATGATTTCATAGTAAATCCTTTATTAATTTTATGATGATTTAGACGGAAATTAATTCTACGTTTTTTTTGAATAGCATTGCGGCGCAAACCCCGTTTCCTGTAATCAAATCTTTATCGCGATAGATTTTTCCAACACCGCAGGACGGGCTTTTACCCTTCAGGTATGCCTTTTTAACGTTGAAAAGCGCGACAAGTTTTTCCGTTTCAAGGGCGCCCCTGATAAATTGTGCGGTAACGTCACCACCCGCCTCGTTAATAACGCTTGCCCTTCCTTCCAATACGTCTTCCCCGTCGCCGCCGGTTATCCATGCCCGACTTCGCGGCGTGGGCAATCCACCAAGTTGCTCCGGGCAAACGGGAATATAATAGGCGCCTTTTAGAGAAGATAGAAGCGATTCATTTATCCTGGATTGTCCATCAAATCTGCAATTGATACCTAAAAGACACGCGCTCACTAAGATCATATTTGGATTCGGGGATTAAGCATTTCAGAAAAACGAGTTTCGTCTCAATTTCAAAACAATACAAGGAAAAAGTCAAGCAAAATCTCATCGGTAGATTCTCGTTGACAATACAGGATTTATTTTTATAATGAAGCGCAATCTTTACTGCTTTGAAGGTGGGCCGTCAATTGGGGTAAAAAATGTCATTAGGGAGTGGGAAAATGCGCAAGCACGAAGGAATTGTCCGGTATGCTTCTTTAATCACCATTGGAATAACGTCCGGGTTGTTTATCACCTTGCCGTTCATGTCGCTTCCCTTTTCCAGTTGCACAAAAACGTCTCACGTTGAAAGCCGGGCGCTGCATCAGAACATTGAAGAGGTTTGCCACACCAACGCAAAAGAAAATAAATGGCAGTACATCGTCATTCACCACAGCGCAACGGGAAAAGGAAGCGCTGCGTCTTTTGACAATTACCACCGGAACAAAAGGGGTTGGGAAAATGGTTTGGCCTATCACTTTGTGATCGGAAACGGAACCTATTCAAGGGACGGAGAAATTGAGGTGTCCGATCGTTGGGAAAAGCAAATCCATGGTGCACATGCCGGAAATATGGAATATAACCGTGTGGCAATTGGCATCTGCCTGGTGGGAGATTTTGAAAATGACGGCGCGCCTACCCAGAACCAGTTTGAATCAACGACAAAGCTTGTTCAATACCTTTCCAGGAAATACAGTATCCCCATGTCGAAAATCATCATGCATAAGCAGGTGGCCCACAAATGCACGGCATGCCCCGGCAAGCACTTCCCCTTCGAAGAACTAAAAACAAGACTGCTTCAAGTTGCCTCCAAGAAGGACAGGCATACCAGAGAACTTTGATTGTGTTAATTTCTTATAAATATATATCTTGTGTATAGTTAAGCCTTAATAACAAACGGGAGAAAACAACATGAATGCGTACAAAAAGTATATAGCCGAGTTGGTTGGTACGTTTGCGCTGGTCTTTATTGCGGCTGGTTCTTTATGCGCTGATTTTTCTTTGAGGCAAACAGGCGGGCAAGGACTCGGTCTCCTCGGAACCTCTATCGCATACGGTGTGGTAGTTATTGCGGTCATTTATGCCATAAGCTATATATCAGGTTCACATGTTAATCCCGCCGTGACAATATCGTTTTGGATCACAAAAAGGATGGACCCAAACACGGCAATCATGTACATTGTTTCTCAGATTGCGGGCGCATCCCTGGCAGGCCTTGCGCTAAAGACACTCTTCCCGGACGCGCTTAATACGTTGTACTTAGGCACATCCATGCTTGCTCCCGGCGTAACGGTTGCACGTGGAATATTGATGGAATTTATCATTACCTTCCTCCTGGTTTTTACTGTCTATGGAACCCTTGTAGACCGGAGGGCTTCTGCCGGATTTGCAGGAGTTGCCATCGGCCTGGTTGTTCTCTTCGGGTCATTGATTGGCGGTACCATTAGTGGCGGAGCGGCCAATCCCGTGCGCGTATTCGGCCCGGCCATTGCTTCAGGCCAGTTTACCCATCATTATGTTTGGTGGATAGGCCCAATCCTGGGTGGAATTGCAGCGGGTTTTGTTTACGACAAGGTTTTTGCAGACAGCAAAAAATAATGGTAACAGTTCAGCCCCTCGCTTTGAACTAAGTAAAGAAACCCACCCCTAGCCCCTCCCAGGAGGGGAATCACCTCTATATTCCCCTCCTGGGAGGGGTCAGGGGTGGGTGAACTGTTACAAATAAGGTAATCGTTCACCGCTCTATACAAAGGACGCAGTGAAATAAGCGGCAACAGATGATCACAAAATATCTGTTGCCGTTTTTTATTGAGGTATTGCCCTTGTTTACTATTGGAAACGTACTGAAGATTATCGGGCAGGAGAACATCAGGTTTGTCGAACCGGTTGTTACTACTATTTCCAGGAAACAAACGCCATTTCATGTATTGATTTCCTGCCTCCTGAGCCTTCGAACGAAAGACCAAACGACCCGCGCGGCTTCCCATCGGCTCTTTGCCATTGCAAACAACCCGCAAGAGATGCTCAGGATTTCAACACCGGAGTTGGAAAAGCTCATTTATCCCGTGGGATTCTACCGGACAAAGGCGGTAAAGATCAAAGAGATTTGCGGGGAATTGCTTAAAACGTATAAAGGCAAGGTACCTGATGAGATTGATGAACTGCTGAAATTGAATGGCGTAGGACGTAAAACGGCGAACCTTGTCGTTACCCTCGGCTATAAGAAACCGGGGATATGTGTTGATACCCACGTCCACCGTATTACCAACCGATGGGGGTACGTCGAAACCAAAAACCCCTACGAAACCGAATTTGCCCTGCGGGAAAAACTTCCCCCCAAATATTGGCTTACAATCAACGACCTGCTGGTGACCTACGGCCAGAACGTCTGCGTCCCTGTTTCCCCCAAATGTACGATATGTCCGGTACAAAAATATTGCCAAAAGGTCGGTGTAACGAGGCATAGATAATCGTTTGCCGCAAAGGTCTCGGGTTCTGGTTTGCAACCTGAACCCAAAAGTTTATTCGGCGCCGTGTCCCTACGAATAGCGATATGCGTGTTCGGCGTTCACGTACCACGGCGTCCCCATCAATGGTTGGCATGTATGGCATTATCTCACCGTGGGTTTACATTTGCAACTTGAACCTTACGTTTTATGTGGTTGGCTTTGTCGTTAATGGTATAGGGTTTTATTGCACAAATAATTTTTGCAAACCCGTTGAAATCGTTTACCAAGGGGACACGGGCACCGTGTCCCTACACCTGAACACAACGCCCGTATCCCCGTATGCGGCAATTGTCGGGGCGCGATACCCATGCCCCCGTGTGCAACAATCGTAGGGACACGGTGCCCGTGTCCTTGTCTGAACGCGAAAAAATGTTTGCATTCATATTTTCCGGCAGATTCAAATTTGCACCCCAAACCCAAAAACCCATTCAGGCAATAGCGCTTCGTACCATTAATGGCCAAATCAACCATATAAAACGCAGGGGTTCAAGTTGCAAACTTGAACCCGCAATGGCTTACTACGCTGTGCCTTATTTAATCTTGCGCATCTTAATCCTGACGTCTTTTACTTCTCCAGTTTTCAACGTAATCTTTAGAGTAATCTTTTTATACCCAACTTTAGTTGCGGTGATACTATACGTATCTTCCTCTAAATTTGCAAACCCGAAGAACCCTTGTGCATCTGATACCCCGGATATTGATACCCTGGTATTTTTCCCCTTGAGCTTTAGTCTCACAGATTCAAGGTGATTACCTTTGGTATCTGTTACAGAACCAAGAATTGATGGTATGGAGTCCTTAGCCAGTGGATCAGAACCAGCCCTTATCTCTCCATAATCGTTGTACAGGTCTTCATCGGTATCTGCCTTCAAAGGATTCGTGCCGTAGATATATTCCTCACCATCCTTGAGTTTATCCCCATCCGTATCAGGGTTGTTGACATCGGTACCCAACGAGACCTCCTTTTCATCCGACAGCCCATCATGGTCGCGATCATTGTTTTTTGCCATAGTAGAGAGGAAACTTTCCGTACCATCATCTTTAATGGCAGACACGGCATAAACCCTTGTCTTAATTGACGCATTTTCAGCCCAGGGATGACCCGTTTCAAAATATTTCATTTTCGTATTACCCATGTGTTTCAGATACGGTTCATCTACCTCCTTTGAATAAACGTTATAGCTAACGACACCGACTTTGGCGCCCGCTTCCCATGTCAGCTTGGTTTTCAATCCTCCGGAATCTACAGCGTCTGCCTGAAGGTTTATTGGTGGCAGGGGTATGTGGTGTACGACAATCTTTTCCGGAGAGGTTGAATTAAGCGTAAAGGTAAATGATGTTGTAGCGGCATGGTTGAAGGCTGAGTAATCAAAGAATTTATTATTCTTTTCATCCATATAGCCTATATTTAAGCCATAATCTTCCTGATATACCCCCTTGAGATATACCTTATAAGTACCATTTACAGGATTTTCTATTGAAATACTTCCCGCATCTACACCTATGGAAACGGTGGCCTTTTTAATAGTATTCACTCCATCGCCACTCTTTGGATGTATGCCGCTTCCCTTTCCAGTCGGATCAACAATATAGGGCTGCACCCGGCCTTTTAATGAAACTGAAAGGATGTTTTTTACCATGAGCGCTGAAGTTGTCGTTGTCTCTTGATTATTATCAGCGTTTGCAAAGTTGCCCTGTTCAAAAAGCGCCGGTTTAAGAAATGTAACTAATTCATCAGCAAATATACGGACCAACGTGGCATGTTCTGCATTTGCCGTCCCTTTACAACTTGCAAAGCCATCTTTGCATGGCCATGTTGCGCTACTCGTTGCAACGGTACCATCCCCATCACCGGTTATAACTTGATTACGTTCAGGAACTCCATCCTGGTATAAACTGTTTGGTGATTGAACGACAATCTGATCTCTTGTTTTTTGTCCTGTGCCACTGAATACACCCGTTTCAATTTTGGAGGTATCAGTGCCCATACGAGTTCTATCGGAGTCTGAGTTTAATTCTTCCAAAAATCTATTGATATTATCAGGAGTTGATATTTTTTGGAGAGTCGAACTCCCATTTTTTAATAAAAAAGCCTCCGTGGGAAGAAGTTGCCGTATTGATTTAACATGATTGTGGTAGAAACCCCAAATAATAGGTGTCATTAATTTTCTATATTCATCGCCGTTTAGTCCAGTAACTGTTAAACCAGTATTTAATAACTTTTCTGTAGTTTCCGCATATAACCATGGAAATGTGTCCACCGAATAGGGGTCGCCACCTTCCCACATATAATATGCCAGGGCAGCGCCCTGATTTGGTGTGCCTACCATCGCAAATTTATTGATATCATTTCGCCCCTGATACTTATCTCCTTGTATGTATGCGCGTACCAAAAGTCCGCCCATGCTATGTGCAATGATATCTACCTTTCCCTTTCCTGTCCTGAGTTTTGCATCATCGATACGTGGTATAAGGTATTTTTCCACTGCTTCATCCAATGGCCTTCTCCAATCGTAAGGACACGGTATTATCGTATTATTATCTCTATATCCCTTAAGTCTCAATGCTATACTTAACAAAGACCACCCAACTTGACCTAAAGGGTCATGCAGTTGTAAATCATTAGCATCTGCAGGAGATTCAGCAGGAAGTCCTGGATAGATAAAACCTTTCGATTTTGAACCCATAATTCCCGGAACCAGGATTACAGGATTGTGAACCTCATCAGTTTTAAGGGTAATTGTTATGATATCTTTAAAACAGGTCTTATCTTCAGGAATGAATACCTTAAATTGATCACTAAGCGTATTGCCAAAATCAGCCCATAAGGAATAATTACCGCTTGGAATATTGGTAAAATGGTATTTCCCCTGGTTATCTGTGATTGCGGGATACTTAGCAGATACGCTTCGTTGATTCTGATTTTCATAATAATCACCCTGTGGTTGAGAAACTGTTTCATTCTTTTCAAGATAAACATTAGCGCCAGAGAGCTTCCCGCCAACATTATCCCACACATCACCCGTTAATTTTCCCAGGCCGGAACCCTGTCCGATAACGGCAAAATCGTTACTTGTCCCTGACCTTACTTCACCGCTAGCGCCAAGGTGCACGCCGCTTCCAGATTCATAGAGGGTGATATTTCCTGTCCACTGTCCATTATTGAGATAAATACTGGCTGGGGAAACCGCACCTGCATTACTCCACAAAGATACATTCCCATTAGTATCCTTTGCCGTTATAGTCACTCCAAAGGGCACACCAACAGCCTGGGGAGAAGAGATTTCAGAAAAAGAGAGGCTAATGGGGCTTGCAGAAAGATTACCGTCCAGCTTCGAGACAAAGACATCTTCCCAACCACCAAGAGAGGTATCATACGCACCGTTCGTCGTCGGAAAGTCTGATGAATAAGTCGCCCCCGTCACATATACGTTCCCGCTGGTGTCGAGGGCGAGAGACCAACCATATTCATCACCAGACCCGCCCAGGAACGTAGATGCCAGCAGGCCCGTTAATCCACTGTTCAGCTTCGAGACAAAGACATCATAAGAACCATTAAGAGAGGTATCATACGCCCCGCTCGTCGTCGGAAAGGCTGGTGAAAAAGTATACCCCGTCACATATACGTTCCCGCTTGTGTCGAGGGCGAGAGAATTACCAACATC
>CAYJPZ010000067.1:0-18866 GCA_964372185.1 uncultured candidatus Brocadiaceae bacterium | reverse complement strand
TATCCCGCTAGAAGCGGGACAGACCGGATTTGAAGTCCGTCGCCGACACCAGCCGGCATGCACTCCCGTCTTTGAGTTGTATTGTGCATCATGCTATCATGAAATTTCCGGGTTGGAGCTTGGGGTAATAGTTGTTCTGAGCGCTAAAGATATACTTTCCGGTATCAACACCCCGGCGGAGAAAAGCGCTTTAAATGCATCTTCAACCGTAAGATTGGTATTGGTAACGGCGCTTTCATCAACAAATATTAAAAACCCCGTGGTTGGGTTGGGTATCGTGGGAATAAATACACTGATTTTTTTTCCGTCTCCGCATTCCGAAGCGCCGGTGACAAAACCAATTGATTTGGCGCCTTCTTTGGGAAAATCGACAAGGACTACGCGTTTAAAGGCCTGTTTGCCCGGTAAGGTAACTGCATGTAAGACCTGCTTAACGGAGGAATAGATGCTTTTTACAACCGGCGTTATTGTTACAAGGTTTTCAAAATATTTGATGATGGACTTGCCGACGAAGTTAGCCGCAAAAATACCTAAGAAATATAATGCGATGAAGGTGAGGATGAGTCCGAAAAAGGTGATGATAAATTCAGCAAGAGACGTATTCGGCATGGTAACGCCTAAAAAATACAGCGTTTTCTTGACAACCGGCGAAAGTATGCCACCTATAAAGCCAAAGAGAAATTTTATAACAAAGAAGGTGACGTAAACAGGCAGGATTAGCAATAAGCCCGTTAGCATTCGCTTCCTCACGTCTTTTTTTAGTTGAGTAAACATTCCCTGCTTTTTGTCTTCTTTCATAAAAGCGTTAGTCCCTCAAAAATGACTGGATTTCCAAATAAAAACAATAATTCCGGCAAGTATAAAGTTGAAATCGGCAATAGTCTCCAGCAATAAGGCTTCGGATACAATTCGCTTCTGGAACAGGTATTGATATCCGAACGCATAAGCAACGCAGGGGAGCAGATAGTATCCCAAAGACGTTGTCCACCCCAATAATGGGCTTATACCCAACAGCACAGCGGTTAGCGCCGTAATAATGGTAAGAATGGACTTGGTTCGTTCTTTCCCGAGGGCAATCGGGATCGTTTCCTTTCCTAAGATACGATCTCCTTGTATGTCCCGTATGTCAAGCACCACTGCCCTGACAAACGCCAGGCTGAAGGTAACACCAAGTGTAACAATAAGCGCCGGCGTTAAAATCTTTGCCGTTCCAAGAAAGGGAATCAGCGCCGTGCTGACAGACCATGCAATACCGTAAAAAATCTCTTTCGAACCGGGTATTTGTTCAAGACTTCTATAGCGAATAACGCGCGACACGCTCTTGGGGATTATTTCGAGTCGATAGAAAATGCCGAAAAGGCTGGCGAGGAATATGCAGAGAAAGATAGATCTACACAGGAGGAATCCTATAACGAATGATGTCACCGCGCCGGCAATGCCCAGCGCTACAAAGAGGGTTTGCTTCCTTTCATAGAATTTTGCCTTTAAGGGTTCGTTGATTGCCACAGCTTCTTTATTGGCGAAGTGGTTTAAGACCTGCATGGAGAAGATGAATAGCGCCGCGATTAAACAAAAACTGATTCGGGGGTAAATCCCGATCAACGCGGCGCTTGCGTAACTTAAACTGGCTGCGCCTAGCCCGGCATAAATGCAACTCCTGATAAAAAAACTCGCAACGCCCTTTATACCAAACAAAATTTTTCCATATCGACTGACTTTATACGCATGCACCTTCTCCACAACCCTTTTGATCATCCAGTTCGGGGTAGAGGCGCCGGCGGTTACGCCGACGGTGTCGAAATCTTTAAGCTGGGAAATATCCAACTCGGCATCCGTTTCCACGTGGAAGGTAGGCGTCCCCTGCGATTCACATATCTTTACTAGCCGGGTAGTGTTGGCGCTTCCTCTCCCGCCCACAACAATCATAGCGTCCACCGACTTACTGAGACTGACAATTTCATCCTGGCGTTTGTACGTAGAGCTGCAAATAGTCTCAAATGATTCACAATGGGCATAACGCTTTTTAAGCCGTTCTATTGCCTCCTTAAACATGTGCCTGTCTTGGGTGGTTTGTGCCACAACGCAAACCTTGTCCATAGGCGGGAGTTGCTCAATTTCTTCCAACTCCTGCACCACGTAGCCTTTGCCTTCAGCATACCCCAAAAGCCCAACAACTTCCGCGTGACCCTTATCACCGACAATAATCGTTGAATACCCCTGCGCGGCATATTTTTTGATAATAGACTGCACCCGCATAACGTGCGGGCACGTGGCATCGCAAACCTTTGCCCCCGTGTCTTCTATTTCCTTCCTACGGGCAGGGGTAATGCCGTGCGCCCTTATAACCACCGTACTCTTTGAAAGCTCCGTTTGCCCTTTAACGACTTGAATTCCCCTTTTTTCTAAGTATTCAAGCACCTGTGGATTATGGATAAGGGGTCCATCCGTATAAACCCTGCCGTCTTCATTTTTTTCATTTGCAGCATCCAGGAGGATGTCCATTGCACGCCGGACACCCATGCAAAACCCTGCTGTTTTAGCTACCTTTACCCTCAACTTCGCCACCCCACATAAATTATTTATGAATAGTAAAATCACCCCTCCCAACAGAACCACACATCTTTCTTACTCAGAAATTTACGGTGAGGTAATTATTCCATCGGGACAGTAACGGTCTTTTTGTTAAAACCTTCCACTATTTGCAACTATAACAGTTCAACCCCCCTAATTTGAACTCGGTTGAGGAACCCACGAGGGGTCAGGGGTGGGTGAACTGTTGCCTGCAACTTAACCTGCCAGGCAGGATTTCAAGCAATCTAACTACACAAAGGAAAGCTACTTCGCAATGATTCCATGTAAAGCTCGCAGGCGATTTTATCAGTTACGGCGGTCGATGTCAACAGATTTACCCACAAGGAAAAGCCTTGCTTTTCGATGATTTTTCCTTGCTATATAATTGATTGTTCTTCTATAATTACGCATTCTTAAATTTAAGTACCGTAAGTGTAGCGGCAAGGCGCGCCTTGCCGTTATGCTGTTCAATTTTGCCGAAGGCATAATTAAAATGTACAATGTACAAGAATTTCAAAGTTAGGCCTGAAAGGCCGACAGGATATAGCGGGGGTGAAGCCCCCTGTAAAGATAATAAATCAATACAAGCCCCGAAGGGGAGACAGGATGTTTTTGTTTTCGTAATCAAAATAATAATAAATTTAGGGGAAAATGGGCATTTCATCCCTGTTGTGCGTCCTTTTCTGTCACCCCTTCGGGGCTGGTTCCCTTTTGTTTCTTTACCAGGGGCTTCACCCCTGGCTATATCCTATCAGCCCTTCGGGCCTGTTGTGGGGCGATCCCTTTAGGGTTGCAACACATGGTAGGTATTCAAACAGTGGCAAGGCTAAAGCCTTGCCCTACGTAATAATTTGTATAACTTTGACCACAACTTGAGAGGATATTATGTCAGCTATTATTATAGACGGTGAATCCGTTGCGGGACAGATTCGAAATCGGTTGATTGAGGAAATAAACGCATTAAAGAAGAAAGGATTTCATCCCCATTTAAAGGCCGTACAGGTTGGAGAAAATGCGGCATCGCGGCTGTACGTTCAAAATCAGCAGAAACAGTGCGAGGCGGTAGGCATAACCTATACCCTTGACGAATTGCCCGCCGACACGAAAGAAAAAGACCTCATCGACCACATCAAAAAACTGAACGGCGATCCACAGGTGACGGGCGTTATCCTGCAAATGCCGTTGCCGGATGGCATTGACGCAAAAAAAGTACAAACGTTAATTGCCCACCACAAAGACATTGAAGGGATGAACCCAACGAATATGGGTGAGCTGGTCTATGGAAATACCCGGCTGGCGCCCTGCACGGCGATGGCGGCGGTTGAACTGGTAAAGTCCGTAGGCGTTGAAATCAGGGGGAAAGAGACAACCATCGTCGGCCGCAGCGCCATTGTTGGAAAACCCGTTAGTTTGTTAATGCTCGATTTATCGGCTACGCCCACGATCTGCCATTCGGGAACGAAAGACCTCCGTGCCCAAACGAAAAAGGCGGATATACTGATTGCCGCCGTTGGAAAGGCTGAAATGATAAAGGGCGACATGATCAAGCCAGGCGCTATTGTAATTGACGTTGGAATCAACCGCGTAAAGGAATTTGACGCGCAGGGAAACCCCGTGATGAATAAAAACGGCAAACAAAAGATGAAGACGGTGGGTGACGTTGAATTTGCCACAGCCAGGGAGGTCGCCTCTTACATTACGCCGGTTCCGGGCGGAGTGGGGCCGGTAACGGTCGTCATGCTGCTCAGAAATACCGTTGAGGCATTAAAAATGCACGCAAACGTCACACCCTGATTAGAGGTGATGCGTTGCCAATCATTACGGACAATAATAAGATACTCGTTGCCTTACCGGTATTTAACGAAAGTTACGCGCATACCATAATTCGGGGCGTGAAAAAATTTTCTTTAGATACCCTGGTTATTGACGACGGGTCGACCGATGGTATCAGCAAATGGCTGCCTCACGACGCCAACATACAGACCATTATCCATCCGGAAAATCTCGGATACGGCAAGACGATCATTGATGCGTTTACTTTTGCGGTGAACAAGGCGTATGACTACCTTTTAACGATTGACAGCGACGGGCAACACGAGCCGGAAGAAATTGTCCTGTTTTTGAAGGAAATCCCTTTTTGTGATTGTGATATCGTATCCGGTTCCCGCTATCTTCTTCCCACAAAGATGGCCGAAGAAGCGCCCCTGGAGCGGTATCTTATCAACAAAGAGGTCACCGGCATCCTCAATCGTATAACCGGATTTCAATTGACGGATTCGTTTTGTGGTTTCAAGGCATATAAAGTAGAAAAGTTGCAGAAAATATGCCTAACGGAATCCGGCTACGGCATGCCCCTGCAATTTTGGATACAGGCATGGAAGGCCGGTTTGCGGGTGAAAGAAATTCCGGTAAAGCTAATTTACAAAGACCTTACAAAGCGATTTAAAGGAAATTTGGAAAACCCTGACAAGCGACTTCAGTATTACAAAAAAATTATACTGAGCGAGATGGGGCGTGCTGAAGGGGCGGTACGATAGTAACAGCTTTGAAACCACAGATTTCACAGATTACACAGATTTTTGATTGTTGGTAACTGTTCGGGTAGGTTAGGCGTCTTCGTCTGACTTTTTAAAATACCGTGTGTTTTCTCACTGTTTTTTTGATAACCAAGCCGAACTTAATTAAATAAAAGAATCTTTGAGTCATAAGAAACGTTTAGTTGTTGAAACAACGAAAGAATAATACATAATTGTTAATTATCTCCTCCGACTTGTTCGGGTTGGGAAAAAGGAGTTACTTTTAATACCGTTTGAACAGTTACGTTTTTAATCTGTGAAATCTGTGGTTCCGCTTTTTTTAGGATACTATTCCAATCTTTAATTGCCCTACCGGCAGCCACTACCCGATTAGCATGATGATAATAAAAGACACTTCACCGAAGGCGCTATACATACACATCCCCTTTTGCGTAAAAAGGTGTAACTATTGTGATTTTAACTCGACGGTATCGGCGTCAAGCACCATCGACCGTTATCTCGACGCCGTTGAACGCGAGTTTGAGACGCTAAAAGACCGATATCTGTTTCATACCGTTTACATCGGAGGCGGGACGCCTACGGTATTGAACGAGTTTCAACTGGAAAGGCTGCTGGATAGCGCCATCCGTTACGGTATGGTTTCAGTTAATACACGGGAGTTCACTGTTGAGGCAAACCCCGCAACGGTGACGGAAGCTAAGGCACGGCTGTTAAAGGAGCGCCTGGTAAGCCGCATAAGCATTGGGGTGCAATCGTTTCAGGAGAAACACCTGAAAACGCTCGGACGCATCCATACCGGAGATGATGCTAAAGATACGTTTGCCTTGCTGAGAAAGGCAGGATTTCATAATATCAACGTCGACTTAATCTTCGGTTGCCCCGGACAAACGCTGAACGATTGGGAAAAAGATATTGAGGCGGCAGTCGGGTTGCATCCCGAACACGTTTCAACATACGCCCTGACCTACGAGGATGAAACGCCGCTTGCCAGAGATATGCAGAATAAGGTAATCAGCAAATTGGACGAGTCCGTTGAACTGGAAATGTATAAAACGGCAATCACATACGGAACGAACAACGGTTACAATCATTATGAAATTTCAAACTTTGCCAAAAGCGGATATGAATGTATTCACAACTACTTTTATTGGAGAAATCTGAGTTACACGGGCGTTGGAGCGGGGGCGTTTTCCTTTATCAGCGGCGTGAGAACCGCTCATGAAAAAAACGTGCTAAGCTATATCGACGGAATACTGGGAAACAACAACATAACGGACTTTCATGAGCGCCTGCCGGATGCGCAACACGCCGCAGAAACCGTTATTATGTCGTTAAGGCTGCGGAAAGGCATATCAAATGCCGATTTTTACGAAAGATTCGGATATAAAATAGACGACCGGTTCAAAGAGCAGATAGGCAATCTGGTCAGAGATGGATTGATCAGCTACGAAGACGAGCATTTAAGGCTTACCGAAAAGGGATTGTTCGTTGCGGACACGGTAATGGCGGAATTTTTATAGCATGCATTTTATTTTGTTAATAAGTTAATCTTTACTGAGGAGCAGTTAAATTGTTAAGCGCGACAGAACTGAAAAGAGGCACGGTAATTAAGATGGACGGAGAATTGTATCTGGTGGTGGACTATCAGCACGTAACGCCCGGAAACTGGCGCGGCATGGTGCAGGCAAAGCTGAAGAGCATGAAACAGGGCAGCATCGTTCAGAAACGATTCCGTTCCACCGATAAGGTGGAAGACATATTCCTTGATCACCGCAACATGGAATATTTGTACCGGGACGGAGACAGCTATTGCTTTATGGACACAGAAAACTACGAGCAAATCATGTTGCCGGAAGAGGCCATCAAAGACGCTATCCCTTATATGGTACTAAACAGCCAGGCAAAAATAGCCTTTTACGAAGGCAAGGCGCTTACCGTAGAATTGCCGACGTCGGTCGTCCTGAAAATAGTTGAGACGGACCCCGGCATGAAGGGCGACACCGTCGTGAACGTGTATAAACCCGCAAAATTAGAAACCGGACTTATCGTAAAGGTACCCCTGTTTGTAAACAACGGAGAAACCATCAAGGTGGACACCCGAACCGGCGAGTTCCTGGGCAGGGAATAGGGTGAGAGTGTCAGTGAAAATGCCGGAGTGTTGACGTAGGGACACGGTGCCCGTGTCCCCACGTGCTTGCATGGTACGCCACGCTAAACCTCCACACAATGCGTGATAATACCTGACAATGCCTGTATCTATACCGAGCGCAACGTCCGTCAAACCTAAAGGTTTGAGCTACAAGAACGGCCTGATTCAAAGCAACGGTATGACAAGCGTCCCCGCTTGTCATAACAAAATTCCTTATTCAGCGGAACAAGGAAAAAACATAATGTCAACCGGGGGACGGTTGACCTGCCGAGAGATTTTTAAGAGAGGAAACGATGGGCATAGAGGATGCTATTAAGATTTACGGCGCAAAGATAAACAACCTCCTGAAGGAACTTATTCCTCCGGGACGAAAAGATTATTTAAGCGATCCTATATGGCACCATCTGCACACCGGGGGAAAGCGGGTGAGACCTGCAATTTGCCTGATTACCTGCGAGGCCTTGGGGGGAAACCCGGACAATGCCATTCATTTTGCCCTTGCGGTGGAGATTATGCATAATATGTTCCTTATGCACGACGACATCGAAGACGGTGACACCATGCGGCGCGACCAGCCTACCGTCTGGGTAAAATACGGCATAGCCAACGCCGTTAATGCCGGAGACTATCTCCTCGCCTGCGCCTACAAAAGCATTCTGGTAAGCCCCGTTTCCATAGAAAAGAAGGTGCAATTGTTACAGGTGTTTACCCTAACCTACGGCAAAACGGTGGAGGGGCAGGCTCTCGACATCAACGCAAGGGCCGCCGAAGGGTTTACCGTAGATAAATACATGGAAATGGTGGAGCTTAAAACGGGATGCTATCTCGCCTGCGGTATGGTGGGTGGCGCTATTGTATCAGGCGCTTCAGAACAGGTGGTTGAAAAGATATGGACGTTGGGCAAGACCATGGGTCCGGCGTTCCAGATACGGGACGACCTGATCGATTTGACCCAGGGTAAAGGCCGGGGAGGGGTGATTGGTTCCGACGTCAAGGAAGGCAAGGCGAGTTTTCTCTATTCTTACGTGCTGCAAGTAGCAAACGCCGATGATAAGCGGCTATTGTACCTCATCATGTCAAAGGCAAGGGACGACACGACGGATAGCGATATAAAGGTGGTTTTAGACATCTACAAAAAATATCATGCGATGACTTATGCGCAAGACTACGCGGACGGCCTGATAAAACAGGCCTACAAGACCATCGACGAAATCCCCGTAGAAAACAAGACCATCTTCAAAGAAATAGCCTCTTTCATGGCCAATCGCATGTCATAATGCAGGCGCATCCTGCCAAGTAGGGCAGGCATCGCCTGCCCAAAAAAGACTGTATTTCACCTCACGCGTCCATGCCGGTTTTTCCCATAAATACAGGAAGCGGCAGGCAATGCCTGCCCTACGTGCAAAAATATTGCATAAAATCAGTTTTTGTGATACATTATACTCTTTAAATTTTTATTGGATTTACTTGACGGATAAGTGAGAATATTTATGATGGAGAATCTGAAAATGCTCCGATTTAATAAACGCCGCAACACTTTGGAACCTGAAGAATACATCTTTCAACTGAACGATTCTCCTGAACCAAATCTCTTCAGGGACGTCTTTCCGTACGATAAAATCCCCAAGATTCCGTTTAACTATCGTCTGAATCCGATGAACATGCCCGAGGAAATTTGGATTACAGACACGACGTTTCGGGACGGGCAACAGTCCCGCCCGCCCTATACCGTCAAGCAGATTGTTGATCTTTACGATCTCATCCACAAGCTCGGCGGCTCGAAAGGCCTTATCCGCCAGTGTGAGTTTTTCCTGTATAATGCAAAAGATCAGGAGGCGGTCAGAAAGTGCCTGGAACGCGGCTATAAATATCCGGAGGTCACGGGCTGGATCAGGGCGGTGAAAAGCGATTTCAAGCTGGTTAAGGAGATGGGTCTCAAAGAAACAGGGATTTTATGTTCCGCATCGGACTACCACATCTACTTAAAGCTAAACAAGACCCGGAAACAGGCAATGGAAATGTATCTCGATATCGTGCGCTCGGCGCTGGAAGTGGGCATCATACCCCGATGCCACTTTGAGGATATTACCCGCGCGGACTTCTACGGTTTTGTGGTACCCTTTGCCCAGGAGTTGATGAAATTATCGAGGGCAAGCAACATCCCCGTAAAGATTCGCGCCTGCGATACCATGGGTATGGGCGTTAGTTATCCGGGCGCGGCCTTACCGCGCAGCGTGCCCGGCATTGTCTACGGGCTGAACCACTTTGCCGGCGTACCGTCGGGATATTTGGAATGGCACGGCCATAACGATTTTTATCTGGCAGTGAGCAACGCCACCTCTGCGTGGCTGTACGGTTGCAGCGCCATCAACGGCACCCTGTTAGGCCTGGGTGAACGCACGGGCAACACACCGGTAGAAGCGCTCATCATGGAATACCTGGCCTTGCGGGGAGACGATGACCTGGTGGATACCACCGTGATCACCGAAATTGCCAATTATTACCGGAAGGAAATCGGATACCAGATACCGCCCACACAACCGCTGGTGGGTTCTGAATTCAATATCACGCGGGCAGGCATCCATTCCGACGGTTTGCTGAAGAACGAAGAGATATACAATATTTTCGACACGAAAAAGCTTTTAAACAGGCCTATTGGCGTTTCGGTAACGGACAAGTCGGGCGTTGCCGGGATTGCGCAGTGGCTTAGCATCTTTTTTGGATTGAAGGGAAATGATCAAGTCCCTAAGAACCACGAGGGCGTCGTTAAGATAAAGGAATGGGTTGATAAGCAGTATAACGAGGGGCGCATCATTTCTATCTCTGATGATGAGATGGTGGAACAGGCGCGCCTCCATCTTCGGGATTTCATTAAATCGGACAAACTGAAAATGTGAAGCTCTATGAATTCCAGGCGAAAAACATCCTTCGGGGGTATGGCGTCCGTATGCCACAGGGCAGGGCCATATCCCGGAAGGACGATGCCGCAAAGGCTCACGCGGAAATCGGCACCGGCCGTTGCGTTATTAAAGCGCAAATATTTGCCGGGGGGAGGGGAAAGAGCGGTGGCATTCTGTTTGCTAATTCTCCGGCAGCAGCAGAGGCCTGTGTCGCGGGCATGCTTGGCGCCCGCATCATAACGCCGCAGACGACGCCCCAAGGCGCCGTTATTCAATACGTCCTCCTTGAAGAAGCCATTTCGATTACCAGAGAGCTGTATCTTGCCATAGTGATTGATCGTTCCCTTCAAACGCCGATGGTGATTGCGTGCGGAGAAGGCGGTGTGGAAATCGAAGAAGTTGCCGCAAAACACCCCGATAAAATAAGAAAAGAACCCATAGACGTTTTATTTGGCATACACCCCTTTCAAGTCCGCCGTCTTGCTGCCCGGTTGCCGTTAACGGGCGTTTCCATCGCAAAAGTGACTAGTTTCCTCGTAAACCTTTTTTCCGCCTTTGTTCAAAACGATTGTTCCCTGCTGGAAATCAATCCCCTTGTGGTCACGGCTGACGGCGAACTGTGCGCGCTCGACGTTAAGATGGATATCGACGACAATGCCTTATACCGCCACCCTGAATTTGAGCCATTCGCGGCCTGCCAGGACGCCTCCCCTGCCGAGGCGTTGGCCCGAAAACATAAGTTGAATTATATCGGATTGGATGGAAATATCGGATGCCTCGTCAATGGCGCCGGGCTGGCTATGGCCACGATGGACATTATAAAACTGCACGGTGGGGCGCCCGCCAACTTTTTAGACGTGGGAGGCGACGCCTCATTGGAGCAGGTCACACAGGCATTCAGGATTATCCTGTCCGATCCGAAGGTAAAGGCCGTCTTAATCAACATCTTCGGGGGCATTATGAAATGCGACACCATTGCCTCCGGCATTATTGAAGCTATTAAGGGCGGTGACGTAAAGGCGCCTCTGGTCGTAAGGCTTGAAGGCACCAACGCGGACGTAGCGAGAAAGATATTGGAACGTGCAGGATCAGGTATTTTTTCTGTAAAAGACATGGAAGAGGCCGCGCGCCTGGCCGTGTCAAAAGCAGTGGAATCTACATGGGGATGGGCGACGCCACGAAAATAGGGCTTGCCATAGCCCAAAATAGTATCCAGGCACACGGCGGCGCCATAAGCCTGGAACCTTCCGCCAAAGGGAACACGTTCATAATCACCCTACCAGCAAGTTAAGCAGGGGCATTTTCAACTTGCTGATTAATGCGAAATAGGGCGCGCATTAACCGTGTTAATGCAAGTAGTAACACGGTTAATGCACTCCAAAAAAAACGTCAAACAATCCAACACAAAAAATGGGGGATGTTCCCGATCCTAGCCGGACACAGACAAACAGCCTCTGCCTTCAGGCGATCTGCCGGAGATGCCGCAGAAAAACCACCTTGCATTCTTTCCTTGCAATAAGGCATAATTCATCAATCCATACACGCTACGAGCGCTACGTCAAACACCAGATAAGCCATGCAAAAGCTCAGACCCTTTTTGCTCGTAGAGACAATTTCCAACAAAAGTCGCTATTACCAGCCGGAGAGGGAATGATTTGCCATGAAAGAACGGTACGCACATGCTGCTTATTTACGGGGGAAGAGCGACAAACGTACCGGCACGCATGGTCTATTCCCGAATCATCGGGGAGGGGATCACCCGCATTGCGGACTAATGAAGGATGCCAACCTTGAGTGGAAGCACATTGTCTATTGTGCGGGGGTAGACGGTGTTGTTTTTTTTCGAACGGGATAAGAATGGGATTTGTTGCTGACCTGAGTGAGAAAAAAGTGGATTTGCCCGATTGTGAGAATGGTGAAGGTGTATAATGAATGAATACTACGCACATAGCGAAAACAAGCATAGAAAAAAACATACGGCTTTAGACCATCTGCTGTCGGTGGCGCTGTGTGCTGAAAAGTTTGCAGAAAAGACCGGGTGGAATTCTGAAGCCCGTCTTGCCGGACTGCTTCACGATCTTGGCAAATATGCGGACACGTTTCAGGCGCGGCTGCGGGGTGAGGCTGGCGGGCTTGACCACTGGTCGTCCGGGGAATGGGTAGCCTTGAGTGAGTATCATGCCGTCGCTACGGCATTGGCCGTTCAGGGACACCATGTCGGTCTTCAAATGGGTGGAAATGATGCATTGAGAAACCTCCATCCGGCTACCATTGCACAACATCACCCCCTCAACTTGAAGTTAAGCGATTCCGATCTTGGGCATTTGAGATCACGTGCAAATGCTGACGGGCTGACTTTTTTAAAACCGGAACAATACATCATCAATCCGCGTGAGGGTTTCAAGAACCCCGTTGCCTCCATGCTGGATGTGAGGATGCTCTTCTCGTGCCTGACGGACGCCGATTTCCTGGATACTGAAGCCCATTTTGAAGGTGATGAGAACGGCAAAAAACATCGAGAAAAGGGACCTCTCCTCAATGCAGTAGAAGCGCTTCGGGCACTAGAACGGCACATGACTGCCAACGTCCGTAAAGGAAGCTTTGCAAATGAGGACGTGCTTGGCGCGAGAAACATGTTGTGGGATATGGTTAGCGTCTCATCAGTAAACAACCCTGGCTTGTTCACACTCACAGCGCCGACCGGCAGCGGAAAGACGCTTGCCATGCTCAAGTTTGCCCTGGAACATGCAGCCCGAAACAGTCTCAAGCGAATTATACTTGCGGTACCGTTTCTTTCCATCATCGAGCAGACCGCGGTAATCTACCGTTCTGTTTTTCAGTCATTTTCAGATCATTATGTGCTTGAACACCACAGTTTGGCCGGTTTGGGAAGCGAAGAAGCGAAGGGTGACGCTGAAGTTGCAACGGAAAGATACCGCCGCCTTCTAGCTGAAAACTGGGATGCGCCGGTTATTATTACCACCAATGTGCAACTACTGGAGTCTCTCTTTTCAAATCGTCCGTCGGCCTGCCGCAAGCTGCATAATCTAATGGAATAAGTTATTATGTTTGATGAGGCACAGACCCTGCCGCAGGCGCTTGCCGTTCCTACATTAGCGGCGCTCTCTCATCTCTCTAATGCCTACCGTACCACAACGCTGTTTGCCACAGCTACTCAACCGGCCTTTGACACGCTTGACAGCGCCGTTAAGGTATTTGTTCCTTCTGGCTGGAAACCCCTTGAAGTGGCGCCAGATCACGGCGGTCTTTATAGGGCGCTCCGCCGCTATAAGGTAAATTGGCCGCAGTGTGGGACGACGAAAGAATGGATGCATCTGGCTGCTGAGGTACGTAACGAGAAAAAGGTACTGTGCGTAGTGAATCTTAAAAACCATTCAGCCGCTTTGCTTGATGAATTGAAAGGTACTGACGCCGTTTTCCATCTTTCAACCAACCTCTGTGCCTTGCACCGGCGTGCGGTGCTGGATGAGGTCCGCGCAAGGCTGAAGAACGGCACGCCATGTCGCCTTGTTTCCACTCAATGTGTTGAGGCGGGGGTGGACGTTGACTTTCCCGTTGTTTATCGCGCCATGTCGCCGCTTGATTCCATTGCTCAGGCAGCCGGACGCTGCAACAGAGAAGGACGCCTCATGGACGATGCCGGAAATCGAAAGATGGGAGAGGTGCGGGTCTTTGAGCCTGCCATTGAGGGCGACTGGCGAGGGCGCTACCCGGCCTTTGCATACTACCAGGCCGCAAAAGTAACAGAAACCATGCTGATTGAGGCCGGCCTTGCCGGTCTCGACTTGCACAACCCTGATGTATTCCGCGACTACTACCGCCGTCTTTACGACCTGAGCAAACCGGAGGCGCAAAACAGAGAGATTATCGATGCTTTTACCGCAGTGGACTTTGTTCGTGTGGCACAGGAGTATAGGTTGATCGAAAAGTCTGCGATCCAGGTGCTTGCCCCCTACAAGCCATACCTTGAACTGTTTGACGATCTCCGCAGTGAACAGGACAGGAATGGAATAAACGCCAAATGGATTCGTCGTGCGCAGGGGCTTGCGGTCAGCCTTTTCCGCCTTAAGTCCGATCATCCGGCGTGGGGCGTCCTTATTCCGGCTAAACTTCATTATGGGAAAGGCACGTCAGACGAATGGTTTATCCTTGAGGATCAAAACGGAAAATTCTACGATGATGTCATGGGACTGCGACTGCCGCAATCCCAACAAATTCTGATTGGTTAAAGAAAGGAGGAAGATGTGAGCAGACAAACACATACCCTTGAAGTTTGGGGCGATCTGGCATGTTTTACCCGCCCCGAAATGAAGGTGGAACGGTTCAGCTATCCGGTCATTACACCGTCCGCTGCACGCGGGATATTCGACGCCATTTACTGGGAGGGGATACGCGACACTCACGGCATGAAGCCGTACTTCCACTGGCAGGTTGAGCGGATCGAAGTGCTGGAGATGCCTCGTTATATCGCCCTGCGGCGTAATGAGGTGAAAGACAAGGCGACAGCCGACCGGACTATTAAGGCTTGGATGGATGGCCGTGAGCCGCCCGAACCTCTCTGGGCGGATGGGGGAAAGGATGATCTTGGCACAGATCAGAAGGGGAGAACCCAACGACAAACGATGGCGCTAAAGAACGTCCGCTACCGTTTGACGGCCAGGGTCATACCAAAATCGCAGTTCTCCGCGCCGGAGCAGATCAACAAGTTCGACAGCATTTTTGAACGCCGTGCAAAACAGGGCAAGTGTTTTCAACAGCCTTTCTTTGGTTGCAGCGAATTCCCGGCCTTCTTTGAATATGTCCAGCCCGATGGCGCTCAAAGACTGCCTGTCCCTTTTGACCAGCACATCGGATGGATGCTTTATGACGTATTTGACCTGCGGCGGGACGTCGTTCGGGACGACAAGCCCTTCATTTCGCTCTTTGACGCCTCAGTGGTTAAAGGCATCGTTGAAGTCCCGCCCTTCGAGAGCCGGAAGGTGCGGAAACCGGAAGGGGGGATTTCCTGATGCTGAATCAGCTTGTTGAGTACGCTCAGAAAAACCTTGCCGGCTCTGAACCCGGTTTTACAACGCGGACGGTGCGTTGGCTGGTGGAGATTTCCGGGGAAGGGCGATTTGTCAACGTGCTGCCACTGGGAGATGAGAAAAGAGGAGAGCAGACCACTAAATGTCCAGAGATGCATAACATGAACGCCGGAGGCCGCGCCCATTTCCTTGTGGAAACATTACAAACGGTAGCACTGTTTTTCAAATTAAATGAAGATTCAAAAAAAATTGCCGGTTCTCTTGAAAAACATTCATACTTCAAGGAGATGATTCATCAGGCATCTGCCACGGCATTAGCCCTTCAACCACTGATTACGTTCCTCGAAAATGAAGAGCAACTTTCGGTTCTTCGGGAACGACTGACTAACGAAAAGGCCAAGCCGGCCGATTGGCTGCGTTGGTGCATTGCTGGCGTTGATCCTTTGCAACAACCAGTAGCGCTTGACTGATGGCGTACATGGCGTGAAGCCGATCTTGGTAAAGGAAAGGTAGAGGACAAACCCAAGCGCAGCAAAAAGGCGACCGGGGTTTCCGACAATCCTCTATCTGGCGGTATGGTCTGCTTTCTGACCGGCGAAGCTTTACAACCGTTGCCAACGCACCCGAAGATTGCTGGCCTTTCTGGGGTTGGTGGTCTTGGAACCAAGGATGTAATGGCCGGATTCGATAAAGACGCCTTCTGTTCCTTTGGCCTTAAACAGGCGAGTAATGCTGCCATGAGCGAGAAGGCTGTTCGTGGGTACGTGGACGCCCTTAATCACCTCATAAAGAATCATTCCCGCAAACTGGCAAATGCCTTGGTTGTACACTGGTTTAAGGAAGCAGTGAGACCGGAAGATGACCCTTTAAGTTTTCTTTACGAGCCGCCGGAGTTGACGGAAGCGGCAGCTCAAAGTTCTGCCCGGCAGATACTTGAATCATTGAAGAGCGGGCAGCAGGTAATTACTGTGAATAACCGTTATTTTGCTATGACGGTGTCTGGTGCAGCAGGACGTGTCATGGTGCGCGACTGGATGGAGGGAGGTTTTGAGGAGTTGGTAGCCAGGATTGGGCAGTGGTTTTCCGATCTAGAGATTGTTGGACAGAAGGACGGAAGCCTTGCCCGTGATCCTAGGTTTAATGACGTTTGTCTGTCTATGGTTCGATACGACAACAACAAATCGTACTTTGAAAACTTAAAACAACTACCTGCACCAACTGCAACAACTCTCTGGCGAGTTGCCCTGGCAGGATTACCGATCCCCCTGCCGTTCATTTCCCAGGCGTTGACCCGTTTTCCGTAGCGACCTCATTGGTGACAAACCATTCAATCCTGCCCGTATGGGCATTATCAAGGCTTACTTTATTCGCAAAGGAGGAAATCAATATATGAGTGTCTATCTAAACAAGGAACACCCTGAACCGGCATATCAGTGCGGGCGTTTGCTTGCAATGCTGGCAAGTTTGCAATATTCCGCATTAGGCGACGTTGGCGCCGGTGTCGTGCAACGCTACTACGTGGCGGCCAGCCAGACGCCGGGACTTACCATCGGAAGGCTTGTTGCCAATGCAAAGAACCACCTGAACAAGCTGGAAGGAGGACTTGCCCACTGGTATGAAGATCAGATCGCTGAGATCATGAGCCGCATTAGCGACCGCATTCCTACCACGCTTGACCTGGAAGGCCAGAGCCTTTTTGCCCTGGGCTATTACCAACAAATCGCAGCAAGAAAAGACAACAAAAACAATAACTCTAACAAAGGAGGACACAACTAATGAGTATCCAAAACCGCTATGAATTTCTTTATCTCTTTGACTGTGAAAACGGCAACCCTAACGGCGACCCAGACGCCGGCAACAGTCCGCGCATTGACCCGGAAGACATGCACGGCCTTGTTTCAGACGTGGCGCTCAAGCGCCGGGTTCGTAACTACATCCAGGAAAAATTTGGGGCGGATATTACTTCGGCGACTCCCAATGCCGTCTATGTCCAGCACGCCACCAACCTCAATAAATACATTACCAAGGCACACGAAGAGACTGAGGGCAAGCCTGAAGGGGGAGGAAACCGTAATCAGGTTATGAATGCACGGGATTGGATGTGCAAGACCTTTTTTGATGTTCGTACATTCGGAGCGGTCATGAGTACCGGTGCCAACGCCGGGCAGGTGCGGGGGCCTGTACAACTTTCCTTTGCCAGATCGCTTGATCCGATCCTTCCTTTGGAAGCTTCTATTACGCGCATGGCTGTAGCTGAAAAGGTAAGCGGCGCTAAAACTGCGGCTGATTATGAGAAGTGGGAGAACGAACAGGAAGAAGACGAACTTCGTACAATGGGACGTAAGGCGCTCATTCCTTACGGCCTTTACGTTGCCAAAGGCTTCATTAGCGCCAATCTTGTCAAAGGTACCGGGTTTTCCGACGGAGATCTGGAAAACCTCTGGGAGGCGTTGCTCAATATGTATGACCATGACCGTTCCGCCAGTAAGGGGATGATGTCTTGCCGTGGGTTGTATGTGTTCAAACACGTGGGTACTGAAACTGACCCGGAACGAAGGATTAAACAGGCCATGCTCGGTTGCGCTCCTGCCCACAAACTACTGGACAAAGACGCTATTATCGAGATCAAGAAGAAAAAGGATGGTGCACCACGTAGTTTTGCCGATTATTATGACGTTGTTGTTCATCGTGACCGCCTGCCGGTAGGCGTGGAGTTGCTAGCCCCATGAGCGATCTCTATGAGGAGAGGGCAGAGCCAGTCCTTGTCTCTGCCCTCAATCATTATGTCTATTGTCCGCGGCGCTGTTTCCTTGCCTATGTAGAACATATCTGGGATGAAAATCTGTATACCTTGAGAGGTAATGCAGTTCACGAAAAGGTTGACGTGGAATCCAGCCACGTGCTGGTTGACGTGCGATATGAAAGGGCGATTCCTATTTGGTCGAAACGGTTAAACCTCGTCGGAAAAGCCGATTTAGTTGAATTTCATGGAGAAATTCCCTATCCCGTCGAATACAAATCGGGAAGACATAAAGAATTTCAGAATGATTATCTCCAACTCTGCGCACAGGCTATCTGCCTTGAGGAGATGCTTGGCGTAAAGGTTGAGAAGGGCGCCATTTTCTGGCATGCGTCCAGGGAAAGAAAAGAGGTGGTCTTCACGGAGGCCATGCGGGGCATGTTAGAAGAAACGGCTATTGCCGTGCGCAAGATTCTGGATGAAAAAATTGTGCCTCCGCCGGTGAACGACAAACGGTGTAAAGATTGTTCTTTAAAGGAATCGTGCTTGCCCGCGGCGATATACAGGATAAGGGCAAAACCAGGCGCATGGCTGAGAAGCTGTTTGTGGTGGAATAGCAATGTATGGTATAACTAACTGTGCGTGGAGGACTGCAAAATGACAAAAGATGATATTATACAACACCGGGTTGATTCATCAGAAGTAGATTTCAAGGCAATGGAGTCACTCTTTGCCAATGGTCACTATGTTTGGTCATTGTTTACCGGACATCTGGTGCTGGAAAAATTGTTGAAGGCTTGCTATGTTAAAGTAAAGATACATTAAAGATATAAAGGATTTCAGGGCATGGATTCTAAAAAAGATAAAAAATTGGTAGCGTTGTCAAGTGGAGACCTGACAAAGGCCCGCCAATTTATAGTT
>CAYJPZ010000066.1:0-19039 GCA_964372185.1 uncultured candidatus Brocadiaceae bacterium | reverse complement strand
CTTGCGAGCGCACCTTCTATCCAAATCTCCCCATCGTCCGGAGTTTCAAGACCGGCAATTATCCTTAAGGTCGTTGTCTTGCCACACCCGGAAGGACCTAATAAGGCCAGGAGTTGTCCCTTTTCGACTTCAAAGGAAATCCCTCTTACAATTTCTTTTTTATTAAAACTCTTTGTTAAATTTTTAACTTCCAGGGCATTCATGTGGTATATATGTTTAGAATTTCACGAAATGTTTTGAGATCGCAAGAAAGATTCCCACAGGCAACAAGGTCATAACTACAATTAAAACGGATAGTGCAGAAACAATGTTTACCGGGCTGTTTGCCATGATGGTAAACAAAGTTATCGGGAGGGTTTCGTGACCGGGTGGGTAGACCAATATTGTCGTCCCCAGTTCACCGACGCAAAACATAAAGCAAATCAACCACGTAGCGATGATCCCGTAACTCTGCAAAGGGACCAAAACTTTACCTAAGACACGAAACCAGGAAGCGCCTGTTACTGTTCCGGCCTCCTCCATGGAATTCGGGATTTGTTTGAAATAGTTTGCCATAATACGGCTGGACAATGGCAAAAACCTTGCTACATATCCAATGATCACGATCCATAAAGAACCATAGATGAATTGGAATATACCTTCCGGCCTGTTACATAACTTGATAAGTCCAACCCCTATTACCGTTGCAGGTACGGCAAAGAAAATCCAGATAAACGACGCCGTGCTGTTTTTCAATCCGGACTGGATTTTTTCAGAAAGATAGCCTAAAAAGAGACCTATAATGGTCAGAAAGGTAGCCCCCAAAGAACCAAACAAGATAGTATTGGTAATACCATTCTTTGCCAAACGAAAAGCATCATGATATGCAGATATTGTTTTACTGGTAATAATAAGGGTACTGAGCGGAATGATGACGCATACTGTTAAAATAAAGATACAAAAGAGTACACCAACTGCGGTAAGCCATCTTACATGATACAGTATTGAGCCATTTGAAGCCTTTCTGCCCACGATCTCAAATGATTTTCCATGCAAGTAAACCTGCTCAAGTATCATGAAAACCAAGGTAATCATGATAAGCGGAAAGGCAATCGCAGTTGCAGCCTTCTCGTTATAAAAGGCGCTAAATTGGGTGAATATCTGGGTAGTAAGGACATTAACCTGCAGAAGGGACGGTATCCCGAATTCAGAGAGTGATAACACAAAGACAATCATCATACCCGAGAGAATTGCTGGTGCAATTAATGGCAATGTAATTTTCCGTAATACCAGAAAAATATTCCCCACAATGAGTCCGCCTTCTTCAAGCCGCGGGTTTAAACTTTTTAAGGCATACTCAGTTACTAACATCACAACGGGAAAAAGATTCATTGAGAGAATAAATGAAGCGCCGTAGATACCGTAGATAAAATTCGAGATAGATTCAGGTGTTAGCAACGTATATTGGGAGAGGAGGGTATTCAAAAATCCTGTCTTTCCCAGCAGATTTGCCCATGCTATGCCGGTGATGTATGAGGGTATGATGAGCGGGACAAAGAAACACATCCGAAAAACATTTTTAAAGGGAAGGCTTGTTTTTCCCAAAAAGAATCCTGCAGATACGCCTATGAGAGAGGATAATAGGGTTGTTATTGAAGCAAGCGCCATGCTATTGAGAATAACCGTCGAATATCTCTGCGTCAAAAAAATATCCCGGTAATAAATAAACGATATTTTTTCTTCCTCATAGAGAGAGCTTCCAAACATCCACACAATTGGTAGAAATGTTGTACAGATAAATAGTGTAAAGAAAAAACCTAATGTTAATTTCTTTTGCATTAATACCCCGCCCATTGTTTGAGAAACTCACTAATTTCATCCAACTTCTTAGCTACTTTATGGTAATCAACATCCATACCTTTCACAGCATCGATGGTTAATACGTCCGCGGGTGTTCGCACATCATACCTCACCGGCATTTGGGCGCATGCCGCCCAGGCCAGGCTCTTTTCAACCTCGGCGCTCAGAAGATAATCAATTAATTTCTTCCCATTTTCCGGATTTGGACTGTTTTTAATGAGACAGACCATATTGGGTATGATAAGCGTGCCTATACTGGTTTGGTCAGGAAATACCATTTTTACCGGGCTTCCTTCCTTAATAGCCACACTGGCATCATCTGTATCGGTAATACCTACCTTAACCTCGCCCCTTACAACAAGTCTCTTTACCTCGCTATTTGAGGAAACAATCTTCACTCCATTGGCCTTCAGATCATTCAGAAACTTCCCGGCCTTTTCGTCACCTAAAACAATAAATAAAGCTGCTATATGTATTGAGGTAGTGCCAAACAAGGGGTTTGCCATCGCTACCTGACCCCTCCATATAGGCTTAGCAAGATCGAATATGGATAATGGTTTTTCGTCCGTGTTTACCAGATTTGTATTATAAAGGATGATGCGTGCACGTGCAGAAAACCCTGTCCAATGGCCATCTTCATCCTTGTACATCTTGGGAATATCCGACGCGGCGCTTGAAAAATAAGATGTTATTATGCCTTTAAATTCAAGTAGGGCGGGACGCACAGGATCCCCGCTCCAAAACACGTCTGCCTGCGGGTTATTCTTCTCGGCAATCAGGCGGTTGATCAAGCCCGTGCTTTTCGTTTCTTCCGTATCATAAATAGCCCGTACCCTTATTCCCGTCTTTTTTTCAAATGCCTGCAAAACGGGTTCTGAAAAAATCTTGTCCTCAGAGGTATAAACGACCACTTCATTTCCTGCTAAACACACTTTTGCTAACACACAGAGAGCAATACACGTAATCGTAATAAACTTCATAATTCACCTCACTTTTTCCCGATAATAAATGTTATCCCCATCGTCATGCCCCAATCCGCGCTTTTACTATTCATGCCGGTAAATCCAGCAATATCATATTCTATATCCTTTGGTCCTTCCCATACCATTCCTCCTAATATTTGATGATCTAATAGAGAACTTTCTATCTTTTCTCCACTATATTCTGTTACCAGATGGAGTTTTTTATAGTGTGGTACAGGCACATCCAATATGATACCGTAAATAAAGAGACCGCGTCTGTTATGCTCAAACTCTTCTGTTGTTGTGCCTCCACCCAGTGTTGTATGGCATGTAAGTCTTTCTAAATACCAGGAAAAGATGCCCGTGCCTTCAAAGCCTAATCCGGAGGCGCCTTTTTCTGTGGGGAATATGGCGCCCGTTTCCGTAGCAAAATTAGGCGCCCAACCCCTACCCTCGGACCGCCACCAAACCTTCTTATAAAAAGCGGCGGTATTGGTAAACTGTTTTTCTTTTATACCCAAGGTACCGGCGTATTCGCTGTCAACTAATTCACCCACGGTCTCCAACACAATCTCGCTATCCCACGGTAGCCCGTAATTAAAGCGAATGCTTGGTATCTCCAATGTTATTTCATCATGGCATGGGTGTTTTTGCTCATGCAATCCAAAGACCCCTAATTCGATTTCGGACAAATTGGGTTCAACGACATCTGCATCCGTCGTGACGAATGGTCTTAATGCGAATACCTTTGGGGGCACGAAAAGTTCTGCCAAAACAAATAACGCCGTAAGCAATGAACATTTCCACATACAACCTAGAGCAGCGAAGCCGCAGCCAAAAAGAGTTTAACTACAAAACACAAAGCGCACAAGAAAAAGGGTAACGACTCAGGTCTGCCTCGGTCTACTTCGTTTCCTGCATCACCAGATCGTCAAAAAATGTGTAGGAATCCGAATTTGTCCAAAGTCCTACATTACCACTGTCGAAGGTATCATCTGATATCTCAGATACTTTTGTATTATCAAAAAAACATTGAATCTTGTCTGCCTTACAAACGACCTTAAGCAAGTGCCACTCGTTCGACGTCACCTTTGTATTTCTACCCGCAATCTGTCTCCTGTTTCCGTTAATTACCGTATATAAACGGACGTTATTTTCTAAGGCATTAGCCCTGAGTACATAATAGTTATTATTATCTTTGTATCTGAAGACCAATCCACCAGCCTGATCGGTTTTCCCGCTGATAGCCTTAAATCTTACAAATACCATAAAATCTTTATACGACACTCCGTCCAATATCAATAATGGGAAGCGATAGTCTGTATCATCCAGTTTGGTCTGTACAACCACGTTATCGGCTGAAGGGGCATGTTCTATTTTCTTAACAATCCAGTGTCCCGGTTCGCCTTTTCCGGTAAAGGCATTTTGAAATACTGCCGGTAATTCATCGGCTTTATTGTCATCAAAATAGTATTCCCTTCTTCCACCCGGAACTTCTGAGGTCGAAAGCTTCTGCCCCTGCTGCGGATGGGCAGAATTTGAAATTGACGAACATACGAAACAAACGATACCTGCCAAAATTAATTTTTTCATAAAGGCGCCTTACTTTAATAAAAGAAAACCGCTAATGATTACAAACAAATTTTTCATGTTACCTCCCCTTGTTTAAATTGGTTTGCTTTTCTTTCGTATACTGTCAAAATGAAAATAAAAGAGGCTAATATCAAGATTACCGCAATAATGAGAAAAGAGTACCGATAACTAAGGTGTGCCAGAAGTAGTCCTGCTAAAATGGGACCAGAGGCGTGGCCTATATCAAAGATACTTCCAAAGGTTCCCATGGCAGCGCCGTAATGCTGTTCCTTGCAGAAATCAGCAATCATAGCCGCTGAAGACGAAGTCACAAAGGCCTCGCCGATACCAAATACCGAGGCTAAAGATAATAAAAGATAAAAGTTTTGAGTCAGCGGAATACAGGCAAAAGGAATTGCACATATCCACATTCCGGAGAAGATTATAGGCTTTCTGCCATACCGGTCAGAAATTTTTCCCATAACTGGTTTTGCCAGGATAGTGGTAACAATCTGCGATCCCCACAGGATGCCGGCTTGAAATGCCGTGAGTCCTGCAACCGTAACTGCATAGATCGGTAAAAATGCCTCCAATGCTCCCACAGACAAATTTTGTATACCTTCCATGTTACTGGTAATTATTACCCGATAATCGCCCATTACCTCTTTTATGCCTTTGGAAAACCTTTGCCAGGTGTCTATCAGAGAGATTTTATTTTGTCTTGTTTCTGTGATCCCCGAAGTGAATAATTTTGGAGTAAAAACCAAAGAAATTAAGCCAAAAAGTCCACAGATAAAATACGCTACATAAAAGTGGTGTAAAGAATTACTTCCATTTTGTGCCAGGTAATGAAGCATATATCCACCGAAGGGAGCTCCAATGAGGTTTCCTATAATGGTAATGGAGGAAAACCATGAAAGCCTTTCGCCTTTTTTTTCACCAGCGGTATCGGCAATCATTGCCATAGCAACAGGACCGTATATTGATGTAGCCAGTCCGTGGAAAAATCTTATACTTACCAGTTGCCAATAATTAGTTACAAGATAATAGACAAATGGAGTCAGTGCAAAAACGAGAACACTTACAAGAAGCATCTTATGTCTGCCAAATATATCAGAAAGGGCGCCGGCCGGCAGTTTGAAAAAAATTCCGGTTATCGTGGAGGCGCCAACCACAAATCCAATAGCCTCTGGCTTAGCGCCTAAGGTTAGCGCAAACAAAGGCAGTATCGGCGTTCTTGCCATTGAATAGCTCATTCTGGCAAAAAATCCCACGGTACATAAGGCAATAAAAGGAGAAAACAACTTTTTGATCATTTGAATATCCCGAAATATTGGAGATTTTCTTTCAACCTGTGTTCCATATCTTCTTTGACGTGAAGCACAAACTCAGCAACTGCTTCTTCTCCCCATTTCTCACGGACATATCTTATATTTTCATGGATTTTTGAAATGTCATGGATTTCAGGGGCTTTTATCTTGTCATCATCAATCCAGTGATGAAGTTCTCCATATTCTTTTCCCGTTCTCTCCTTGCTATTCTTTAAGTGTGCATCGAGTGGCGGTATACTGCTTATCTCCTTTCATTTTTTGAAGAATAATAATATTGATAGATTGCATCGAATATCTCCATCCCCTTTTCAAGTAATTTATTATCATCCTTGCCCCCCTGGCTAAGTCCTGTAAGAATCTGGGCAATTCCCTCCGCTTCCTTTCGGCCATATTTGTTATCCTTTAAATCAATATCATGGACAATCTCTGCAATAGGCGGCAGCGCCGCGTCTTTCAGACCAAATGCCTTAATAAGCGTCTCAAAGGTGCAATCCTCCCCGTGATGGGTAAATTCTGCGCCGTACATATCAAAAGGTATCGCGTCTTTAGGTATTTTATCCGTGCTTTTTCGCAAAAAAACAAACCGTGCCTTTGCATCTATAAATCTTCGGATAAGCCAGGCGGAAGCCATCCGGTCAATGTAAACGTCTTTTCGTGTTACCCATTTTTTACCCACATACTCCTTTACCCGGTATGTCATATTAATACCGCGTACTTCTCTCTTCGTTGTCTTAGTCCATTCATCTAACTTCTGTTGGATTAATTGTATCTTTTGGGAAACCCGTTCTTTTTGCGGGGCATTGAAAAAATCAGTCCTGGCCACGTCTTCAGCGTTT
Source organism: uncultured candidatus Brocadiaceae bacterium (assembly GCA_964372185.1). Classification (GTDB taxonomy): domain Bacteria; phylum Planctomycetota; class Brocadiia; order Brocadiales; family Brocadiaceae; genus JACVXV01. Next base: position 12,499 of record CAYJPZ010000066.1, on the reverse strand, counting down.
TTGATGATTTCGTTCAGTCGTTTTTTGAAGTCATGCGTAAGGCTATCCGTCATGCCTTCCGTTCCCTCAATTTGTTCAACCGTCTTCAGCATCTTGTCGCACACATCGGACAGCGCAAGGTACTCCTTGTCGCAGGCATCATTAAAGGTCTTCACTATCTCTTCGTCTTGTTTTTTATCCAGCGACTCCGTAATGAACAGAGATGCGTCGCTGCCGCTATCCCTGATGTGCTTGCAGAGCCACTGCACGATCTCCTCGTATTCCTTTGTGTAGGGAAGCACATATACCGCATTTTTAAAAAGCGCCGCCCCGTGCTTTTTCAAATCCCGCCAGACCTTAACCCGGAGATTCGGCGCATCCTGTGCAATCTGGTGTATGAAGAGTATCCACTTATTCATGGGGTATCTGAAAGGTAAATGTTACTAACGTTACACTATGTAATAAACATAACAGTTGATTGAGGCGGTGTCAACAATATTATAGTCAAACGTTTTTACATGAATTTTTATGGATTGTTTTAACCAAAGTGGCTAGTATGACTTTAGCAGATTTGTAACTTATTGGTCGTTGAAGGGTGGTTTCGGGTTTCTTAAAACCAAAGCGGGCTTTGCCCACAACCCAATAGAAAAACCAAACGTTATAAAATGCCTTACTTGCCGCTTCTACAGAGGGATTTTCGGGTGGAACAACAAAACAACTTGTTTTTTATTGCAGTTTTGAATCTGTAAGGTACTAAATACACATGATGAGTTTCATCTTCAGGCTAGGAAATTGTCTCCCGAAATCGACGTTCAACCCATTACAACGGAAGCGGTTTTAACCGAAACAGGAAATGCTCTTGCCAAGCCGGAGAATAGCCGGATTGGATTGCAGGGATGGAATAGCAGGCTGGGTGGAAGCGGGCAACAAGGTTGATGAAGTTGCTGAGAGGTAATTCTGATGTTTTCATTAGAGCCTGGATTCTTAAAAATAGTACGCATGTCAAAATACCCTGCAAGTGTAGCGATCTTAAGAGAACACATGATGAGTCCGGCAACGGCATAAACTTGGACCCGCTTCGCTCGCCGGTTACGCCAAACGTTAGTCCTTTCCCTTGCTTTTTTTCAATTCCCTATGGGATTTCCAGAAGAAATATCCTACTGTAATGAAAGTAACGACCGGGGTAAACCAATCGGGTATATGTGTTATTGTGGACAAATAGGGGTATTTATTTACGTCTATGTAATGCCCGAAACTGTGCAGTATCATTATCGAACCCAACGCAAAAATGGAGTACATTGCGCCGTTCTTGAGATACTTGTACTTTTTAACGTTTTCTATATTGCTGACGGTAAGCTGCCTGACGACAAGGGCGCCTATGCCGTTGCCGATCAAAATAAGCGGTATGGAAAAGGTAAACGCAAAGGCGCCGAGTATTCCGTCAATGGAGAAGGTCGCGTCTATCACCTCCAAATAAAGTATCTTGCTTATGTCTGACATGCCTGATGTGCCTTCAAGCATCTGCCTTTCCATCTGCTCCGCGTTTTCCTTAAATCCATGCGTAATAAAAAAGGCCGAGGAGCCGATTACAATACCCAGCGACATCATCGGATTAAATTTTAATGATACCCAAACTAATGCAACGAGGATGATGGAGACAACGGCATAAAACCAGACTCCCTGCTTATAGATAAAGCGTTCGCCGATTAACCCATAGTGCTTTACCTCAAGGAAGAGCCAATGGAAAAAAAGAAATACAAGGAAAGTTCCACCGCCTATGAGAAGTATCGGCGATGACTCGTTAATTATCTCTTTGACTTTTTCATCGCCTGAGAACGAGGCAGTCCAAGCCGCTATCGGACCTAAATCCGGTGTGCTTATCCATATTATGAGCCACGGCAACAGCCCCCTTATCACGAAAACAGCCGTAAGGATACCCCAAAGAAGAAACCATCTCCTTCCTTTCTTCGACATCGTTCCGAGGACTTCGGCATTTATGATTGCGTTGTCAACGCTTATGATAATTTCGAATAACGCCAACCCGAAAACAACCAGCAGGGATGAAGAGATGTCCATGTTTTTCCAAAAAAGGCAGCTAAGTAAACATATAGATAATTCAAAGTTTTTGGCAGGAGCCAACTCCAGTTGGCGACTGTGGCTCTTGCTCAGTGTTGAGAATTACCTGTCACCTTCTACCTGCATATTTTAAATCGCAGAAGTCCCAATTTAAAATATTTTGGTCGAAAAACAAGACAAAAAAGAAAAATGCAACCTTCCTAATTGCAGTACTCATTAAAATACACTTGACTTTAATACCTTACCAGGTAAAATACTCTTACTATCTTACAATTTTACAAAGGATATTAAAAGGCAATGAAGGTATTAACACTATCATCCAAAGGTCAAATAGCCATACCGAAGGAAATAAGGGATTCTCTGGACATTAAAGAAGGCGATAGATTAACCTATAAACTGGAAAAGGGGAAGATTATCATAGAACCCATCGTAAGCGTGCCACGTTCTCAGGCGTATTTATGGGATCCTGAAGTACAAGAGAAAGTGAGAAAGGCTGCGGAAAATTTCAAGTCAGGCAATTTTAAAACGCTTGAGATAGACAAGCTTATACAGGAACTGAAAGATTGAGTAAATATCTTATTGCCATAGAGCCGGGATTTTTTCCACAATATGACGATCTGCCAAAAGAGATAAAAAAGAAGTTTAAAAAACAGTTATCCTACCTGAAAGACAACCCTAAACACAATTCATTGCAAATTCATAAACTGGAAGGCACAGATTTCCTGGAGTTTTACGTCGACAAAGGCTATCGGTGTGTTTTTAAGCAAGAGGGTAATGTTTATACATTGTATTTTGTTGGTACTCACAAATTGATTGATAGATTTTAAGGCGTGAAATGATGGGACACGACAACAGCATGCGGCAAAAATGCGGCTTTATGGTTCTTGTAACACCTTATATTATTATGGTGGAGGCGGCGGGAATTGAACCCGCGTCCCTGGACAGATCAATATAGGCTTCTACGTAAATAGTCTATTTTTTGGATCTCGCCGCGCAGAACTCCAATAGACAGGATTTCCTGCAGCCAGCCCGGTTAGAGTTTCATTTAGTTTCCACCAGGCCGGAAAACCAAACTAACCTGCTTTGCGTCGTTTCATTCACTTCGCAGGTAAAATGAATGAAACGTGGCTGTTAATTAAGCAGCCATTGCCATTGGATATTCGGCATTTAAATCATTTGTCAGGTTTTTAATGAGGCCGCCCGACGCCCTCAATACGCCACCTATACCTCAACTAATCCGGTCGAATCCTTTCGCCCCCTTATATTTCTAATAACACATAACGGTTTATATTATATCAACCGAAGCCTTAAAAAGCAATTCAACAAAAATTAAATAGTTACCGCAGGTCTTTGAAGAATAAGGGAAGACAAACGCCCGGTGAAGCGGTTTAAACCGCTTATCAGGCGATAACGCCTGATCCGTTCTGGTATTTTTCTTACTTTACCCTTCCGGCTCGTTTGGCTGGCTCTACCCGTTGCCCAAAAATTTCTCGAAGCGGTCCATCCCTTTTTCTATATTCTGCATGGACGTTGCATACGATATCCTGATGTATTCGTCTGTGCCGAACGGGGCGCCGGGAATGAATGCCACGTGCGCCTTTTCAAGGAGCAGATTTACCAGGTCAAATGAGTTTGTTACCGGCTGTCCGGCTATTTTTCTATGGTATAAGGCGGACACTTCAGGGAACGCGTAAAATGCGCCCGGTGGCATCAGGCACGATACGCCCGCTATGCTATTGAGGCGCCTGACAATGTATTTTCTTCGTTTGTCAAACTCGCAAACCATCGTTTTTACCGAATCCTGGCTGCCCGTGAGCGCCTCCAATCCTGCCATCTGGGCGACGGAGTTTGCGCCGGAAGTGGCATGGTCCTGGATATTGGTAGACGCCTTGATGACTTCTTCCGGCCCTGCAGCATAGCCTAAGCGCCAGCCGGTCATGGCGTATACCTTTGAAAACCCGTTTACGGTGATGACCTTTTTGTAGCATTCGTCGCTAAAAGAAGCCGGGCTGACGTGCCGGGCGCCGTCATAAAGGATTTGTTCATAAATCTCGTCTGAAATAACGTACAGCCCCTTTTCCACCGCAAAACTAACGATTTCCCGAAGCTCTTTCTCTGTGTAAACCATGCCCGTCGGGTTGCTGGGACTGTTCATAAAAAGCAATTTGGAGCGTGGGGTGATTACTTTGGACAAAGATTCCCTGGTAATCTTGAAATGTTCCTTAGCGGTGGTTTTGAGAAAAACCGGGGTAGCGCCGGACATGACTACCATTTCCGGGTAACTCACCCAATACGGGGCAGGAATAATCGCTTCATCCCCTACGTCGCACAAAACGAGCACGAGGTTTAGGATAGACTGTTTTGCACCCGCCGACACGATAACCTGTGATGGGCTGTATTTCAGCTTGTTGTCTTTGAGAAGCTTTTCGCAGATGGCTTCTTTTAATTCAGGGGCGCCGGAGGTCGGCGTGTATTTATTGTAACCGTCTTTAATCGCCTTTATTGCAGCATTTTTGATGTTTTCAGGGACGTCGAAGTCCGGCTCGCCGGCCCCGAAACCTATCACATCAATACCCTTTGCCTTTAGTTGTTTTGCCTTCGCCGTAATGGCAAGCGTTGCCGAAGTCTTTACTTCCCTGGCAATTCTTGATAATGCCATAAATTGTTTTCTCCTATCATAATGGTTGCCTGTTATTTGTTTGTATAAAAATCTTTGCCGGATTTAATATCCCTTTTGGGTCTAATAACTGTTTGATGTTTTTCATAATCTGAAGCTCTTGTGGCGGTATCTCGATGGGCACAAAAGCGGCTTTTACGTTTCCAATACCGTGTTCCCCGGAAATAGTCCCGCCAAGTTCTACTGTGGTGCGGAGTATCTCGTCAATCATCCCTTCCGCCATTGCCCGTTGTGATTTGCCTTCATTATACATGACGTTGACGTGGATGTTACCGTCCCCGACGTGTCCAAAATTGGCAACCTTTAGCAACGGATATCGTCCGTTGATATCCGCTATCCGTTCCAGAATTTCCAATATTTGGCTTCGCGGCACGCAGATGTCCTCGTTGATTTTATAGGGGGCGATATTATAGAGCGCAGGGGAAATCGCGCGCCTTACCTCCCACAGTGCATTGCGTTCCTGGCTGTTTTTTGCGGAAGTAACTTCCAGCGCGTGGTTTTCTACGACTATTTTTTCTATGAGAGAGGATTCGGTTGTAACGCTAGATGCCCGTCCGTCAACGTCTATGAGCAGGATGGCGTTGGTTTCTGCAGGGATTTTGAAAGCCCGGTTATATGCCTTTATGCAATCAATGCTCGATTTGTCAATAAATTCAAGCGCCCTGGGCAGGAGATTGTTTGCAACGATTTGATTGGCGGTTTTAATTGCATCAGCCGGGGTTTGGAAAAAGGCCAGCAATGTTTCCACCGTTTCCGGGAGAGGAATCAGCTTGACCGTGATTTTTGTAAAGACGCCCAGGGTTCCTTCCGAACCGACAAAGAGACGGGTAAGGTCGTAGCCGGTCACACTCTTCAAGGTTTTGCGTCCCGTATGAATAACGCTTCCGTCCGCAAGCACAACCTCCAGCGCCAGGATGTAATCCCTCGTAACGCCATACTTCAGTCCCGTAATGCCGCCGGAGCACTCGGCAACATTACCGCCGATAGTGGAAAATGCCGCGCTTGCCGGATCAGGCGGGTAAAAGAGCTTGTACCTGGCAACCTCATTTTGCAACGTTTGGGTGACAACGCCCGGTTCAACGGTGGCGGTAAGGTCCTCAGGCATAATTTCCAGAATTCGGTTCATCTGACTGAAATCAAGCACCATGCCGCCCAACACGGGAACGGTCCCACCCGTAAGCCCGGAACCCGCGCCGCGCGGGTATACAGGCACGTTGTGTTCATGCGCGAAACTCAGGATTTTTGATACTTGTTGGGTTGTGCACGGCTGGACGACTATGTCAGGCAGGTATTGTTGCTTGGAACCGTCACACGAATAGCAGATGCGGTCCTCAAGGGTGGAAAGCACGTTTTTGCTTCCAACGATCAGGCACAACACATCCGCCAGTTCAGGCGCTTTTAAAGCCGCCACCCTATCTGTAATTACCATACATTTCCTAGAAATATTTACCGGTGTTTAGCGAAAGGCTAAAGGCTGAAGGACTTCGCACCCGATATTTCGTGCGATTACGCTGAGTCATGCAAAAACCTTCAGTCTTCAGCCTCCGTCAAAATAATGGTGGTTTACTTTATTACATTTTGAGAAATAAGTCAAATTCTTTTCAATTTGCAAAGAATGCGCGAAATTGTTATAACTTAAACGCTGGGAACGATTTTGGTATTACGGAAATCGTTCCCAGGCCTTTTGACGTAAAAACTAAGGAATTTTATGATAAGCGGGGGGCGCTTGTCATACCTCACTGGGAAAGATAAACAGCAGATAAAGTTTTTTAAAAGTAATTTTACCGTTAGGAGAAATGGCATGACGGATGGGAATAAAAATCATGCTGTGGCAGACGTCCCACAGGGGAAAACAGCGGAAGAGATACAGCAATTTATCGGAATACGTTTTGGAACTGAACTCTATGGCATTCCCATCGAAAAAACGAGAGAGATTACGAAGCCCCTCCAAATGACCGGTATTCCGGGAACGCTTCCCCATATCAAGGGATTGACGAACCTTCACGGGGAAATTCTGTGCATTGTGGACGTCAAAATATTCCTTAATATGGGGAAGACCCAGATGACGGAAAAGAGCCGGATTGTCGTGGTGAAAACCGGAGAAGGCCCGGTAGGGATTTTTTGCGATGAGGTTGCCGACATATACGACGTATCAACGAAAGACATAGAACCCCCCCTTTCCACCTTGAGCAAAGAAATGGACATCTCAATGAAAGGGCAGGTTCAGACCCGTGACGGATTGATGGGCATCCTCGACATTGAAAAATTATTACTGAAACAGGAGAAGTAGTCATGACGGACATCTTATGGAGTCTTATTATACCCATTGTAATTATCCTGGTTTGTAATATTGCACTCTTTGTCCTGATTAAGACAAAGGCATTGCAAAGGTTAAAGCTGAAAAAAAACCTGATTATCATCCTGCTGGTGGTCACCCTGGTTCCCCTCTTTACTACCGGCTATGTCTCTCACCGAAAGATGTCTTCGGTTCTCCTTAACGACGTATGTGAAGACCTGCGTTCCATTGGCAGGACGCGCACCCTTTTTATTGATGAAAAGCTGGAAGAGACAAAGACAGATACCGAGACCATTGCCAAAAATTGGATTGTAATTGAGGTCTTACGCCAGATATCCCTTGAAAAAACAAACAAAACGGACCCGAATTTTGGCACACTATTCAAAAACGCAAAGGGACACTTAAGCCGGATTGCATCAACAAAAGGATACGAAGATATCATGCTGATCTCCGCTGATGGGAAAATTGAGCTTACCTGCGATGAACATTCTGCAGAGATGGGACTTGACGTCTCTTCTGAATACTATTTTAAAGAGGGTAAGGAGAGGACGCATTTTACCAGTTTGTTTTACAATAAGTTTGCCGGTAAAAATCTTATCTATATCACCACCCCTTGCTTTGACATGCAGGGTCGGTTTGCAGGATGTGTTGTCCTGGAAGCAGGCTTGAAGCGGATTTACAACGTGCTGGTTGATCGGGAAGGGCTTGGAGAAACCGGGGAAAGCTATTTGGTCGACCGGGATAAATTTATGATCTCTGAATCCAGATTCATTAAAGACGCTGTGCTGAGGGTTAAGGTGGATTCCTTCGGGGTGAGTGAGGGGTTGAGTGGGAAGACGGGGGTTTCCGTTTATCCTGACTACCGAAATATCCCTGTTTTCGGTTCCTGGCACCCGATAAAATACACCAACTGGGTATTGATTGTGGAGAAGGACGAGGCAGAGGCGTTTGCCCCCTTATGGGCAAATCAGATAAATCACAGCATCCTTTTATCGGTAACGGTAATTATGGTGGTCGTCATTGCAATATTTTCTGCGCTTGCCACCGTAAAACCGGTGCAAAAGCTAATTGAGATATCGGAATATGTCCGTGAGGGAAAGCTCGATAGGGACGTAAAAATACAAAGTTATGACGAGATCGGCCTGCTGATAAACGTGTTTAATAAGTTGATAAGGGATATGCGGTTGCTGGCGGAGCAAGCAATGGTTATTTCCCGGGGCGATCTTACCGTGAATATTGAAACGAAGGGAGACCTTGCCGGCGCATTCACTAACATGCTGGAAAGTTTACGTACTTTGATAAAGCAGACACAGGAGTCTGTTACCCGCTTATCTTCGGTTTCTATGGAAATGTTATCCAGTATGGAAGAACAAGCAAGCGGGAGCGCAGAGCTTGCAGCCTCGGTGGGTGAGATAACCGCAACAGTCGAGGAACTCTCCAGTTCCGCAAAACAGGTTGCCGTCAATGCGGAATCTGTAGCAAAGATAACCGAGGACTCTGAGAAAACGGGCAACCAGGGCAGGGAATCCATTTCCGCCTCCATCCACATCATGGAGGATATTAAAGGGGCGACAAAAGATAGTATGAAAAAAGTTGCCTCTTTTAGTGAGAAATCACAAAAGATCGGAGACGTGCTGGGCATAATCAAGGGAATTGCATCGGAGACGCACCTCCTTGCCTTGAACGCATCAATTGAGGCGTCGTCCGCCGGTGAATTCGGCAAACGGTTTGGCGTGGTGGCGGGTGAGGTAAGAAGGCTCGCGGAACGGACAAAGACCTACGCGGAAGAAATCAAAAACGTTGTTTCTGAAACCCAGGTATCCACCAACGCCGCAGTTTTATCCATCGAGCAAAATGTACGGTATGTGGATAAAGGGGTGGAGGTGCTTCGGGAGGCAGGGCAGGCGATTGAATCGAATTTGGGATTGATTGAGAAAACGTCAGGCGCTTCCCGTCAAATTGTTATGGCGACACAGCAGCAGAGAAGCGCAACGGAACAGGTGGCGGGAACGATGAGAGAGATATCCGAGGTGGTAAAGCAGACGGCGGCGGGATTAAAGCAATCCACTGCTGCCGTCACTGAATTGAATAAACTGACAGACGAGCTTAAAGATACCGTTAAAAAGTTTAAAACGTGAAATTCCCGGGTAAAAGTGTTACAAAACTTCTGATAATCCAACAACTCTGCGAAGGAGACAGATATGAAAATAGGCGTAAAATTGTCATTGGTTAATGCAATGGTAATTGTTATTATTATGGCCGTAAGTATCACCTTCTTCTCAATGAAAAACATAAAACAACATAATGACGAGGTTTTACAGCAATGTAGAACCATTGTAAAAGAACTCACTATAATGAGGATGTATCTCGCTGAATCGCTGGCAGCATTTGGTGATATAATTTTAGACGAAAAAATGGCAAATTTTGTCCCGGCACGGGCTGGATATGAAATTGGAAACAGATTTTCAAAAGAAACGGGATACCTGTTGAAACAAACCAGTTTAAAACTCAGGAATCCGGCTAATGCCCCCGATGAATTTGAGAGCCGTATTTTGAAGAGGTTTGAGGAGGAGAAAAAACCGAAAGAACATTATGAGGTCATTACGGTAAATCAGGAGAAATTTTTCCTCTATATGTTTCCGTTAGAAACAAAAGAATCTTGTTTGAAATGCCATGGGGACAAGGAAAACATGCCTCCATTCATAAAGGAACACTACAAAGAAGACACTGCTACGGGTTATCATCTTGGTGATATCAGAGGCGCTATCAGTGTAAAAGTTCCTTACAACACCGTGTCGATGGCCATCTGGAATGACCTTTGGTATCTAATTGCTGTCGGATTGGTGACAACGGGCGCGTGCATAGGTGTGATTTTTTCCCTTTCGCGGGTGTTTGTCTCTTCACCATTGCAGAAGTTAATCAAGGTTTCAGACCATATTAGCAAGGGAGATTTTAGCCAGGATATAAAAGTACAAAGTAATGACGAAATTGGTAACCTGATAAAGGTGTTTAATTATATGCTTGAGAGCTTACGCGCATTGAACAGGCAAACGCAGGAGTCGATTGCCCGTATCTCTTCTGTCTCCGTGGAAATGTTATCCAGTTCGGAAGAACAGGCAAGTAGTACGGCTGAATTGGCGTCCTCCGTCGGCGAAATAACTGCAACGATGGAGGAACTCTCCAGTTCTGCAAAACAGGTTGCCGTTAATGCCGAATCTGTGGCAAAGATTGCAGGAGATTCTGAATTCACAGGTAACCAGGGCAGGGAATCCATTTCCGCATCCATCCATATCATGGAGGAGATCAAGGAGACGACGAAGGATAGCATGAAAAAGGTTGCCTCGTTTAGTGAGCAATCACAAAAAATCGGCGACGTGCTGGGCATGATTAGGGAAATTGCCTCAGAGACGCACCTCCTCGCCTTGAATGCCTCTATCGAAGCCTCGTCCGCCGGGGAATTCGGCAAACGGTTTAGCGTGGTGGCGGCTGAGGTGAGAAGGCTTGCGGAACGGACAAAGACGTATGCGGAAGAAATCAAAAACGTTGTTTCTGAAATCCAGGTGTCAACTGGCGCCGCAGTTTTATCTATTGAACAAAGTGTAAAGAATGTGGATAAAGGGGTGGAGATAATTCAGGGGGCAGGACAGGCTATTGAGTCAAATTTGGGATTGATTGAGAAGACGTCAGGCGCTTCACGTCAAATTGTCATGGCGACGCAGCAGCAAAGAAGCGCAACGGAACAGGTGGCGGAGACGATGAGAGAGATAGCCGGGGTGGTGAAGCAATCATCGGCAGGATTGAAGCAATTTACCGCAGCAATCGCCGATCTGAACAACTTGGCGGATGAATTTAAAGAGATGATGGGAAAGTATAAAACATAACGTGGCAAAGCCGCAGTTTACCGCAGAGGACGCGGAGTGCGCAGAGAAATACGGGAATACCTGGCGGGTTCAGATTCCCGGTGGCACTGGTGGGTTCAGGTTTGCAACTTGAACCCTGATTTTAATCGTATAAAAGGTGGAGTTTGAATTATGCCTCCGGTGACTTTCACCTGGAGAACGAAGTGGTACTTCGTTCTATAACTCTATAACCGTGTCTTTTTATGTAGAGCGAAGAACCTCTTCGCTCTACAAACTCGCATAAAAAAGAATCTCTTACAGGGTAATACGCTATCATGGCAAATATCGTGGTGTTTCGGGTGGGGGAAACGTATTTCGGTTTAGAAACTTCGTTTGTAAGGACTATCACAAAAAACATTGCATGGACTGACAATGACGTTGTTGAATACAAAGGGCAAAAGATAGGTGTCGTTGATTTTTTAGAGAACAGGACGGAAAGTCGCCAGGAAACGGATTTTATCGTGGTAATATGCAAGAACAAGGAATGTGCGATACCGGTTGATGAGGTAAAGGACATATTTCAAGCCGTAGAAAAAGATATAGCGCCTATTCCTCCCTTTGCGGCAAAAGCCATGTCAAAAAATTTCTTTAGAGGGGTATTTCCAATCAGTAATACCCTGGTATTACTACTGGACGTTCGGAGGTTTTGATACCAGTTGCAAAACGTTACGGTCAGGAATTGTTATGAAAGCAAAAACATATAATATTTCTCTATGGGAAAGGTTTTTAAGCGAAGAATATAATGATAGGGAAAAAGAACGGCTTGCCGTCCTTAAGGCATCCGTTAAGGCCTTAAAGGTATATTTTAAAGGCAAGGACGTTAAGCGGGTTTTCCTTATCGGGTCAATCCTTAAGAAAGGTGCTTTTTACCCATTTTCCGATATAGACGTGGCTGTCGGTGGTCTAAATGAAGCATATTTTAAAACCCTGTTGGGACTTGAGGACGTTCTTGGACGAAATGTAGACCTGATTGAAATTGAAAAATGCCGGTTTAAAGATTCCCTGGAAAGAAAGGGATTGAAGATTTTATGAAAAAGGAGTCATTGTCGCTACTTTTAGGGTATTTATCCAACCAGATGGGACTGCTCAGAAGAATTTTGAAAGAGGTTGAAGATACCAATCCAACCAGCAAGGAGAAAACAAGCCACCTTGCCTACCTTCTTCATAATTTTTACTGTGCGCTGGAAGACGTTTTTCAAGAGATTGCCAGGACATTTGAAAATCGTATAGAAGACCCGTCGAAATACCACAGAGAACTTCTTAACCGTATGCAGTTAGACATGCCGGGAATAAGACCAAGACTCCTATCCAGGGAGAGCCGCCTTGCCCTGGATGAACTGAGAGGATTTCGGCACATTTTCAGGCATGCTTATGACTACGAACTTGACCCGGATAAAGTAAGCGGTCTTAAGCACAAGATACTCACCCATTGGAAACATATAGAAAAAGACGTTGAGATTTTCACGGATTTTCTGCAACATGCTGCCGGCGTCAAGAGAACTTAGTGGTATGCTGAGTAGCCGTGTAGAGTGGGCATTGCCCACCCTACACGGCTCTACAACAGGCCCGAAG
>CAYJPZ010000065.1:0-19237 GCA_964372185.1 uncultured candidatus Brocadiaceae bacterium | reverse complement strand
AAGGAACAAATCATCCCCGCACTTTTGTAAAAAGTGCGTTTTCGTTCAGACACTAGATAGGCGTAGAGGGCGTTAAACAATGAGTAACTATTAAGGACATTCAATTTATTTAAACCGTTTAAGCCAATTGGTGGAAGGTGGAACACGGGCACCGTGTCCCTACGGTTAACGTTCAATTTGTTTAAACCGGTTAGGCCGATTGGTGGGGTAATGGATGCATGTTCCGTGATGCACGATTATCTTGTGTACCGCCTTCAGGACTTTGGCCTCGGTGATTATGCATCCTGCTATCCAACTCAAAACGCCGAACTCCGGACTCCAAACTGTTATTATAAGGAATGTTAAAGCATATTCAATCTATTTTACAGGCCACAAATATCTATGATTTACACAACATTATTGTAAATTTTACCTGGTGTAATTGTAATATTTATAAAAGCAAACGGGAATTAAATTCCTTTGAATGGCTTGAAAATACTGATAGAATGCAAGCACTGCAGAACAACGACAAAAAGGATAAAGACAGGCCAAAAACCCCCTGTAATTAATTCTTGTAATTTAAAAACTATTATGTATGATAAAATTTGAAACTTAATTCAGGATACTGTTGAGGTTGTAGAGTGAAAAAAACTATGGCAGAAGATACGCTTGAAGGTGACGTTGAAAACATAAGGATGTCGATAGGGTCTCATCTCGAAGAACTGCGGCGGCGCGTGATATTTTCTCTGATTGCCGTTGTTTTCTGTTTTATCTTGTGCTGGTTTTTCAAAGTAGAAATCCTCGATATCGCAAAAACCCCCCATAAAATTGCCATGTCAAAGGCAAACCTTTCTACGGAATTGCAGGTGTTGAGCTATCAGGAGGGTTTTTATGCCTACATGAAGCTATGCTTCATCACGGCCATGTTTTTGGCCTATCCTTTTATGATCTATCAAATATGGCGCTTTGTAAGTGTTGGGCTTTACAAGAAAGAGCAGCGATACCTCCTGCTCTACCTTCCTGTTTCTTACGTCGCGTTTGTCGTGGGAGGGCTTTTCGGATATTTTTTACTTATTCCCTTCGGCCTGCAATTCCTGATCGGCATCCTTGGCCCCGGCATACAACCGATTATTACCATGGAACAATATGTCTCATTTGTGTTCATGCTTACCGTTGCGCTGGGGCTGGTGTTCCAATTGCCCCTTATTATGATGCTGCTGTCAAAGATCGGGTTTATTGCGCCTGAGAAGTTCATTGCGTGGCGGAAGTATGCCATGCTTGTTATCTTCATCATTGCCGCCGTAGTTACGCCGCCCGATCCCTTTACCCAGACCATGACGGCTATCCCGATGATCGTCCTGTACGAGTTGGGGATACTGATTGCACGCCCTTCAAAAAGGGGTTTTATTTTTCTGGGCACAATCGTGGGGGTTGGATGTCTCGTCTTGTTTGCCATATTCTATTATCTTACGCACAAAAGCGGTGAAATCAAACTGGTGAATACGCAGGGAGAGGTTCAGCTTCTGTATCCCGGAGTCGATGAAAAGACAAATCCGGCAAAACGCACCCATTTGAAGAGGGACATTATCATAAAAACCGGGTATGGCGGCAAGACCGTATTTTCCATTAAAAAAGGGGTTAAACTAGGGGTAGACGCCCATACCGAGGTGCAATTTTTAGACCCATGCAAGTTGCGGCTTAAAACAGGCCAGATCATCATTACGATACTTGAGTCCTCCGCGCCCATGGAGATTGACACGCCCAACGGCATGGTGCGGACGAACAAGGGCACGCTTAACATTCAGGCGCGTGAACTGGTCACGATTGTAACGGCGGTGAAGGGCGACGCCACGTTATTGCTGGAGGGTGAAGAAAAGAAATTGCTGGAAGGACGCCAGCATAAGATGTCGATAGGGGGGGAACCCGTGGACATCGGGGCTATTATCAATTGGTCTGAAGGGGTATTGACGGGGGATGGGAAGAAAGATTAGCATTTGAAAGGGGGGGGGAGAGTTACCGTGGACGAAAAAGGTTCAAAGGGGTACACCGAATATCAAAAGAAGGTTATCAGGAATTTTTACGAGCATAAAGACGTTCGTCTGATACAGCAGCTAGGGGAGACCGTCTCAAATTTGTATCTGGAGACAGACGAGAAAAAGCGGGACTCCGGCTGGAAGAAGATAAAGAAAATGCTCACCGATTTAAAGATACATCCTCATGAGGTGGAATATTTGACCAAAGGAAAAAATCTTGCCATGATTTCAAAAAAATTGGCAGAGATATTTTGATGTCGTTTATAACGAGACACAGCCATGTAACCCATTACCATAGCCACTTCACTATGTTCAGGTACAGGAAATTCAATGCCGTTGTAGGGGCGTATTGCAATACGCCCCTACGCGCGAACGTGAAAAATGTTGCCGAAGGCCTAATTTAACTCTTTTGCAGGAAAGAAGTCGGGTTGGGTTTAATATCTTCCAAAAAGAATTTTGATAGAAAAGTTTTAAGTTGACAGAATGTTTGGGAAAAAGGTATAAATTTCTAAAATAATGATGGATTAAAAGAGGATTTTTATGAGAAACGTTACACGTTTATGTATTGATCCACTAACACATAATTAAGGAGGTAAAATATGAAGAACCTTAAAAACGGTCTTGTAACAGCTTGTTTTTTATTCCTTACTTTTGCTGTAACAACGAATTTGTTCGCCGAGTCCGCCAAACATGAACAGCCGTTTCATTGGAGCTATGAAGGCGAATGCGGGCCGGATCATTGGGGTGAACTAATACATGAGTATTGCAATTGCAAAGTTGGAGATATGCAATCACCGGTCGGTATTTCTGTAGCAGAAAAGGCTCCTCTGGAAACTATAAATTTTCATTACTTCCCTACCCCTCTGAAGATATTAAATAATGGTCATACCATTCAGGTTAATTATGGCTGCGGAAGCTCCATATCAATAGGCAACAAGAAATACGAACTCATGCAATTTCACTTTCACACTCCGAGTGAACACAAAATACACGGAAAATCTTACGATATGGAAGCACATTTAGTACATAAGGGCGGGCGCGGAGAATTGGCTGTTATTGCCGTACTCATTGAAGAAGGCAAAGAAGACGCATTCATAAAAACCCTTTGGAGTAACTTTCCCAAAGAAGTGGGTAAAGAGCATATTGTATCTGATGTAAGGATATGCGCAAGTCAACTTCTTCCAAAGAACACCACATCATATTTTAACTATACTGGTTCACTTACCACACCACCTTGCAGTGAGGGTGTAAATTGGTTTATCCTGAAGACACCAATTGCGGTGTCGAAGGTAGGGGTGGACAAATTTACATCACTTTTCAAACACAATGCCAGACCGGTTCAGCCTCTTCACGGGCGGGTAGTCAAGGAAAGTAATTAAACGGCACAGGAACGGGAATATGCATCTACATATTTATTTACGCTTACGCGTATTATTGGATGGCATGGACAAACAAGGTTTGTCCATGCCATAACCGTCACAAAGGGACATGGAAATGGGGATTTTAAGGCGAAAACCTTCTTTTATGATTGCTCCCCGTTATGAGGCTATCTGATCCAGCTTCTTGAAGATAGCGGTTTTTACCGCGTCGTACTGCGGGGAGACTTCCAGGGGAAGATTGGCATATTGCGAAGTTACCTCTTCCAATTTGCTTTCGTGGTAATTGATTTTAAATTCAGGGAATTTCAATCCGTGCGCGGTTGAGATAACAACGACCTTCTCGTGCGGCTGTATCTCTTTTCTCTTTAGTAACTTTATGAGCACCGCCAGGGCAACACCGGTGTGCGGGCAGCTAAACAAACCCGTTCTGTCCGCCTGCGCAGATGCATTGGCCAATTCGTCCTCTGTCGCTTGTTCCACGATACCCTGGAAATTTTTCAGGATGTTGATCGCCTTTTTATAGCTGACCGGATCGCCTATTTGGATGGCATTGGCAAGCGTTGTTTGCGCCTTTATCGGCTTAAATTCCTTAAAACCGGTTAAATAGCTAAGATACAGCGGATTGGCCTTGGCGGCCTGCGCGCATACAATGCGGGGTTGTTTCTTTATTAAGCCAAGGTCCTTCATCATGAGAAAGCCTTTTCCCAGTGCGGCTGTGTTACCCAGATTTCCCCCCGGCACAATCACCACGTCGGGTACTTCCCAATTAAACTGCTGCACCATCTCGATGCTCACCGTTTTTTGCCCCTCAATGCGGAGCGAATTCATGGAATTGGCGAGGTAGATGTTGTTTTTACTGCAAATCTCCCTTACCAGCTTCATGCAACCGTCAAAATCGGTATCCAGCGATAAGGTTAGTGCGCCATTTGCAATGGGTTGGATGAGCTGCGCGTGGGAAATCTTATTCTTCGGCAAAAACACAATCGCCAGGATACCCGCCGCGGCACAATAAGAGGCGAGCGCAGCGGAGGTGTCGCCGGTAGACGCGCAAGCAACGGCCGGGATGTTCTTTCCGTCCGAAATCATCTGTTTTACCATAGAAACCAGCACGGTCATGCCCAGGTCTTTAAAAGAACCGGTGTGGGCGTTTCCGCATTGCTTGATCCACAGGTCTTCGAGTCCGAGTTCCTTCCCAAGCCGTTCAGCCCAAAAGAGATTACTGCCACCCTCATACAAGGAAACCACATTCTTGCTTTCCACGGTTGGACAAACCCATTCTTTTTTGCCCCAGACGGAACTGCCGTAAGGCCATTTGGTGCGCCGGTACCGCTCATCGAACAACCTTTTCCAGTGTTCCGGACTGTGAACGCGAAGCCTGTCCATATCATGCCGGACTTCCAGCAGGTCGCCGCACTTTCTGCACTGGTAAATGACCTCATTCAGCTCGTATCTTACATCACACCCTGAAATGCACTGAAACCACGCCCGATATGGCACGAATTACCTCTCCTCTTTAAAGACGCTGTATAAGTTCATGTATAGGAATTTCAAAGTAGGGACACGGTGCCCGTGTCCTTACGTGTGAACACAAATAGGTCGCCGTAAGCCTAATTTATCTCGAAGACCACGTTGATTTCCGCCCAAAAGCAGCGCTTTTTCATACCCCGGGCAGAAAAAACAATTGTTAACGCGCAGATATGATAACTCAAAATGTTATCAAAAACAATGTATTTTTGCGGTAATACACGCCATAAAACCACCGGATTGCATTCCCTAACATTTGAAATACCTATATCACAATTGAAATGCCCGGCAACCGTTGCTACGGAGTAGTAAAAAAATGCTTCGCTTTTAAATGCAATGTTTACTGTATGTTATGTTAATAAAACAAAATATCAACAATTTATTTGATTTGGAATACCACTTGTATTCTTATATTTTGCCTTGGGCGACTTTGTTCGTAGCCCACGGGGAGGCGCAATGCACTACGCCTCTACAAAGGTTTGAAATACCTTAGCAATATTAGCCGGTATTAAAAAGCAACGAAGATGGTTTTTCATTTTGTTGTCATATCCCGGGTTTGTCAGAACATTTTCTTAGCGATTTTTACCTTATTCAAGTCGATTTTTTCACCACGCAGGAGCAGCCATGTGGGTCTGTCTGCGATCAGAAGGTGGGTGGGATAAAAACGTAAGGAGGAGAAAATATGCCTATTAGTGCGGGGGATGTAAATGACTTAAAGTCGAAATTTGTGGATGCACGGACTGCGCTTGTTGCCATGCTGGGGGAAGCGGACAAGGCGAAACAACAGGAATGCGCTGATAAAGTGAAGCAGGTGACAAAGGCAACCATAGATATTTTCCCAGATTTAATCACAAAGGCAACAGGCACACCGGCCGAGGCGAAACTAAAGGAAATAAAGGATGCTTGGGATGTCTTTAGGGACACACGAGATAACCAGGTCATTCCTCTCTTTTTTGCCGGGAAGGCAGACGAGGCAAAGGCTATTGGCGGAGGCATACAGAAGGAAAGGTTTGGAAAGATATCCGCAATGGTTGATGCCCTCGCGGGAACGGTGTAAAGGGCGTTGCCTCATTAAGGATTATGTAGGTTGCAGGACGTCTTTGAGAAAAATACGTTGCAAAACGGTCGTTATAAGGAACGGAGTGGCGAAGCATATCTGTTGCTACAACAGTTTACCATTGCCTTGCTATTGGATGCAGCAATAAAAACGTGGCGTTGGACTTTCCGGGTGGCACGGACAATCTCCGTTTGTCCGTGCATACCTTGTAATACGCATAAATAAAGGGTAATATATTTTCGGCTCGTCATGTTATTTCACCCCTTCGGGATTTTTTTTCTGCACGTCATTCTTCTCCCTCTCTTCATTCAACATAGTGGTAAAATCCTTGCTAAAAAAAATATTTTATATATAATGTAACGTTTGGTTTTCATACCGTATACCCATTAATTTTTATAAAGGAGAGGATCTTAGCAAATGAGTGTTATTAGAAATACGATAAAAGCATTTCACCCCGCCTATTTTGCGATGGTAATGTCTACCGGTATCATTTCCATTGCATCCAACATGTTGGGGTTCAAGGGTATTGCGTACGGACTTTTTTACCTGAACATCGCAGCTTATGCCATCATCTTGTCGTTGCAATTGCTGCGGGTAAAGATGTTTTGGAGTAACTTGTACAGCGACCTTTCCAACCCGAAATTAAGCCTCGTATTTTTTACCACCGTTGCGGGCACCAATGTACTGGGCGCGCAATTTGCCACCATAGCAAATCAACCGTGCGTGGCTAAAATATTCTGGTATTTCGGTATATTCCTCTGGACGATTGTTTCGCTATCTACATTTAGCATCCTTTTTCTTAAATGTGAACAAAGGATTGAGCTGGTAATGCATGGCGGCTGGTTGACGGCCACCGTAGGAACGCAATCGGTTGCCGTACTTGGCGCCATACTAGCACCGAAATTCGGTTGCTGCAGCAGTTTTGTTCTGTTTTCCTCCTTCGTATGGTGGATGATTGGTTCCTTCCTTTATATGATCTTAATTACGCTGATCATCTATCGGCTCGTTTTCTTTAAAGTATCTACGGATGCCCTGGTGCCTCCCTACTGGATAAACATGGGGGCGCTTGCCATAACAACCCTGGCAGGTTCCATCTTATGTTTAAACACCTCAGCAGTAGAAGGGCCATATACAGACCTCCTTGGCTTTACGAAGGGCTTTACCTTGTTTTTCTGGTCATTCGGGACGTGGTGGATACCTTTCCTGATAATCATCGGCGTATGGAAATATATATTCCACAAAACGCCATTCAAGTATTCGCCCCTTTACTGGGCGATGGTCTTCCCTTTGGGCATGTATACGGCTTGCACCATAAAATTTTCGCAAGCCATGCAACTCCCATTTATCGCCCATATATCCACGTACTTCATCTATTTCGCGTACCTTGCATGGGTATTTATATTTGGCCACATGATACGTTCCATGATCAAGGTCGCTACCACAAAACCGGCCGCACCGGCGCCGTCACAGGCACCCACCGCCGCTAAATAAAGGGCGTCTATAAATCAGGTTATTCAAATCCGGTATTATTACGGTAAAGGGGCACATCGACCATGTGCCCCTTTTTTTTAACTTCTCTCCCAAATACAAACCAATATCTTAGGAATTTTCATTTTATTTGTGTGGGTTTCCCGTTGCGTATGAGATCGTATCGCTTACACCCATCAGAAATCCCGCCGCATTGCCTCATTTTGCCACAATATTCACCAGTTTTGCCGGCACAATGATTGTCTTGACCACCTTCTTGCCTTCCAGAAACGCAATAATGCGTTCGTCGCTTAGCACGCGGGTCTTCAAGTCGTCATCGTTTATACCGGCCGGCACCGACAAGTGGCCGCGCACCTTGCTGTTGATCTGGATAACGATCTCAAGCGTCTCTTCCTGGATAGCATCCTTATCATACGTAGGCCAGGAGTGTTGAAAGATGCTGGATTTGTGGCCCACCGCCTCCCACAACTCCTCGCAGACGTGCGGAGTGAACGGCGCCATGAGCAACAGGACGTTTTCCATGGTATGGCGGAAGACGTTAAAAGCCGATGAATCCACGCCCGCCTGCGGCGTCGTTATCGTAAACGAATCCACCTTATTCAGCAGTTCCATCACGGAGGCAATGGCAGTGTTGAAGTGCCATGAGGTCTCCATGTCTTCCGTAATCTTCTTGATGGTCTGGTTTGTCAGCCGGTAAAGAGCCTTCTCTTCTGCCGAAAGTTTTTGGATGTTGATGGCCGTACGTTTTACGCCGGCGTATACGTCCTCGTAATCGGTGATCTTCTGCCACAGACGGCACAAAAACCGGTAAGCGCCCAGCACACCGCGGTCGTTCCACTCGGCGTCTTTTTGCGGTGGGCCGATAAAGAGGATGTAAAGACGCTGCGTGTCCGCGCCGTACTTATCAATGAGGATATCCGGACTTACAACGTTGCCCTTTGACTTCGACATCTTTGCCCCATCCTTGATCAGCATCCCCTGGGTAAAGAGGTGTTTAAAAGGCTCTTTAAAATTAAAACAACCCAGGTCATGCAGCGCGTGGGTTATAAACCGTGAATAGAGCAGGTGGAGGATCGCATGCTCCACGCCGCCGATATATTGGTCTACCGGCAGCCACGTGTTCACCTTTTCGGTGACGAATGGCCGCGTGTCGTCCCTAGGCGACAGGTATCTCAGGAAATACCAGCTCGAATCAACAAAGGTGTCCATCGTGTCGATTTCACGCCGCGCCTTGCCTGAGCAGGCAGGACAGGTAGTGTTGATAAAGGACTCCACCTCTGCCAGCGGGCTCATCCCATGTGGCTTAAACTCCACCCTTTCAGGCAATACCACCGGCAGTTGCAATTCCGGCACGGGCAACGTGCCGCATTTCTCGCAATAAACAATGGGGATTGGCGCCCCCCAGTAACGTTGACGGGAGATAAGCCAGTCCCTCAGGCGATAGGTCACCGTCTTCGTCCCCAAGCCCTGGACTTCAAGATGCCCGGCGATCTTCGCCATTGCGTCGGTATTGGGCAAGCCGTTGAAAATCCCCGAATCCACCTGAATGCCATCGTCCACGTACGCCTCCGTTAGCGACTCGGCCTTTAATTCCTTGCCTTGCGGCTGAATAACGACCTTTACCGGCAGGCGGTATTTCTTTGCAAACAGAAAGTCGCGCTGGTCGTGCGCAGGCACGCCCATAACGGCGCCGGTGCCATATTCCATAATCACGTAATTGGCCACCAGGAGCGGGACTTTGGTATTATTGATAGGGTTGATCACGTAAGCGCCCGTAAACACCCCCTCCTTCTCCGTCCCTTCCGCCGTGCGCTCCACCATGCCCTGATTGCGGGACTTCTCCACAAAATCCAACACCGTCTTTTCCTGGGGAGTACCGGCAACCAGTTCGCCGATAATAGGATGTTCCGGGGCGAGGGAAACAAAGGTGACGCCATAGAGCGTATCGGGGCGCGTGGTAAAGCAATGCAAGGTCTTTCCGGAACCATCAAGGGTAAAATTGATACGGACGCCCTGGCTGCGGCCTATCCAGTTCGATTGCATGGTCTTTACCCGGTCAGGCCACCCGTCAAGTAATGAAATGTCATCGAGCAGCTTTTGTGCGTAGTCACTGATGCGGAAGAACCACTGTTCGAGGTCCCGCTGGCGCACCGGGGTGTCGCACCGTTCGCAGCCTCCGTCTACCACCTGTTCGTTGGCAAGCACGGTGGCGCAGGACGGGCACCAATTCACGGCGGCCTTTTTTTTGTATGCCAGTTTATTCTCGTAAAGCTTCAGGAATATCCATTGCGTCCACTTATAGTAGTCCGGGTTGCAGGAGGTGATCTCCCTGCTCCAGTCATAGCCGACGCCCCAGCGGTGAAGCTGGTTCTTCATGGCCTTGATATTGTTTTTTGTCCACAGAGCCGGATGCACGCCGCCCTTGAGCGCCGCGTTTTCCGCGGGGAGGCCAAAGGCGTCCCAACCGATCGCTGTAAGCACGTTGTACCCGCGCATAATCTTATAGCGCGCAACGACATCGCCGATGATGTAGTTTCTGCCGTGTCCCACGTGCAGGGTGCCGGAGGGGTAGGGGAACATAACGAGGCAATAAAACTTCTCCTTAGTCGTGTTTTCCTTGACGTGGAATAATCCACACCCCTCCCAGAATCCTTGCCACTTTTTTTCGATATCAGTAAAATTATATTCCCGCTTCGCCATCAAAAAACCCCTTTAAATCGTAACCACGGAGGTACGGAGAGACCAGAGCATGGGTCTATGCCTTTATATGCCTTCGAACACCCCACGTAGTGTCCGCACATGCCTGCAAATAAAGTGAAATTCTATCAAAATTCCATCGGTAATCAAACCTAAAACGGTCGGTAGCGCAGGCGTCCCGCCTGCTGTTTTTCATAAATGCAGGCTGGAAGCCTGCGCTACTTTTTGCAATCCGCGCTTATCCGCGTGAATCAGTGGCTATATTTCAAATTTAGGGGAAAAAGGGGAAGTCATAATCTGGTGGATAGGTTTCGCTTAATCCACCTTACGGCTGGAACGTCCGGCTATGTCCGTTACCGCCCCAATACCAACCCTTTTTTTCTTTGAGGTGTATTTATGGAATTGGTACCATTCTGCATATCGTGAAAAAATACGAGAAGAAGGAGGTAAAGCAAAATGAATGAACTCAACCTGAAATCTGTAGGGTGGGCATCGCCCACAAAAAAAACAGACAAAATAAATAATCTTGCAATTCCCTTCGTTTTTGCTAAATTAACAACCTGCCGTAAACGTGGGGAAAAAGGGAGGAAGTTTAGTTGCGGCTTCGCCGCGCTAGGAAGTTTTCTGGTTCGAAAATAAGTCCTAACAAAAAAGCGTAAGTATAACTATCACAACGCTATATAGCCAAAATCACATTTTCATCGTTTCTGGGTGTTGCAAATGCAACATGACGACTTGTTCGATATTCGATATTGGATTTCCCGGAAGCTGAAAATGTTCATTTTACCCGGTCTGAGGCCGTGCAGGCGCGTGGCAAGGCTGAAGCCTTGCCCTACGGGGGTTATACGGAGGTTTGGGTTGTCTGAAGAAAAGGTTCAAAAGCGGAAGGGGATTGTTCATGTCAATCATGCATACTGTAAATGCTGCAGTATCTGCGTAGACTTTTGCCCCGTCAAAAATCTGGAGATTCGACAACAGAAACTGATTGAATTGGAAAGGTGTATCGCCTGCAAGACGTGCCAGCGGTACTGTCCCGATATGGCCATTGAGATTGAGGAAATAGATGCCAAAGCAGTTGTTACAGGGTAATCAGGCCATTGCGATGGCGGCAGAGGTAGCCGGCGTAAAATTCTTTGCGGGCTATCCCATCACACCGGCCTCTGAAATTATCCATGAAATGGTTAATAAGAGCCATATAAAGGTGCTGCAGATGGAGGATGAGATTGCCTCCATCAACGCCGTTATCGGCGCGTCACTGGCCGGACTCAAGGCAATGACGGCCACCTCCGGCCCCGGCTTTTCTCTCATGCAGGAGAGCATCGGGCTCGCCCATATCATGGAGGTTCCCCTTGTTATTGTCAACGTTCAAAGGGTAGGACCCAGCACGGGAATGCCTACCCTTCCCGCCCAGGGCGATATCATCCAATGTAAACACGGCAGCCACGGGGATTATTTCCCTATCGTGTTTTACCCAAACTCTGTTGCCGAGCTTTATAAATACACCGTTATGGCTTGTAATGCGGCGGAAGAGTCCTTAAGCCCCGTTATCCTCCTCAGCGACGGCTACATCAGCCACCTCTATGAAACAATCGTCCCCCACCGCGATTTTGAGGTCAGAAAGCGCAGCCGCCCCCCTTTAGGCATGGGCAACCGGCACTTTACGGGGCTGTCGCACGAAGATTCCGTGGTAAAGACCGCCGACGTCGATAACTACCGCAGGCTGATCGCTTCTTTGCAGGAAAAGCAACAACTGACGGCGCAGCGATATAATTACTATGAATATTGTGAATGCACGAAAGAGACGGGCACGCTTCTGATATCGTTTGGGGCGCTGTCCCGGGTGGCATATTATTTTAGAAATGATTTTGCGCTGTACAGACCCATTCGCATGTACCCGCTCGTTGAAGAGATCAAAACAATTGCAGCCGGATACAAACGGATAATCATGATGGAAATGAACACCGGGCAATACGTTCATGAGATTGAACGTGTCTTACGTCGTGAGATACAGTTTATCCCGATACTTGGCGGATGTATCGACTTGGGCGAAATTAGGCGGGAAATAGCAAGGGTGGGCTAACCGGAGGAACAAAAAAAGCCATGCGACGTTCTTCATCGCATGGCTTTTTAACGTTATATGACCCCATGGGGATTTGAACCCCAGTTCACAGATCGAAAATCTGTTGTCCTAGACCAGGCTAGACGATGGGGCCATTTTACTATCTGAAATGGTGAGGGCAGATGGACTCGAACCATCGACAATCGCCTTAAAAGGGCGGTGCTCTACCAACTGAGCTATGCCCCCTGCCGGGTCACTTTCACACCTTTGTTATCTCTTCTATCTTTTTCTTAATCAGGTCACTCAGCTTGCCTTCAAACTCGTGAATGGCCTTTTGTACGTCGTCCTTCGTGCGCTTTGCATCATCTTCTGTTAGAATACCTTCTTTTTCTTCTTTGTCAACCTGTTTATTTGCTTCGTGCCTTGCGTTTCTAAGGGCTATCTTTGCCGTTTCACCATATTCCTTTGCATGCGCTGATATTTTCTTACGGCGTTCTTCATTGAGCGGTGGAATTACGATCCTGATGGCCTTCCCCTCGTTCGAAGGGGTTAAACCGATGTCTGACTGCAAAATGGCCTTTTCAATGCTTGAAATAGCCGATGTGTCATAAGGTTTAATCATCAAAGACTGCGCGTCCGGCACTGAGATTACCGCCAACTGCTTTAGCGGGGTCAACGTGCCGTAACACTCCACCTTCAAATT
The DNA here is from genome assembly GCA_964372185.1 of uncultured candidatus Brocadiaceae bacterium. GTDB lineage: Bacteria > Planctomycetota > Brocadiia > Brocadiales > Brocadiaceae > JACVXV01. The sequence continues at coordinate 6,318 of CAYJPZ010000065.1, read as the reverse complement.
CTCCACAAGACCCGGGGTCGCCCTGCCCGTTCGCAGGCTCTTTAACTCATCGCCCAGGTGGGCAACGGCCTTTTCCATCTTAACCCTGGTTTCTTTGTTTATCGCTTCTTTTGACATACCTTTATTCCCCGATATAGGTTCCCACAGGTTCTCCGCAAATTGCCTTCTGCATGTTTTCATACTTACTCATGTTGAATACAATCAGGGGCAATTTATTGTCCATACTTAAAGATATTGCCGTCATATCCATCACGCCAAGCCGCTTGTTCAGCACATCCAAATAAGTCAATTTTGTGAATAGTTGCGCCGACGAATTCTTTTTTGGGTCGTCCGAATAAACGCCATCGACCTTCGTCGCCTTCAGCAGCACGTCCGCGTTGATCTCAATTGCGCGCAGGACGGCAGCCGTGTCGGTGGTAAAATAAGGGTTACCCGTCCCACCGGCAAAAACAATAACGGATTTTTCTTTCAGATACTGCAAACAATTTTTCAGAATAAACGGTTCGGTAATATTTTGTACGTTAACCGCGCTGACCACGTGTGATTTAACGTTAAAGGACTCCAGCGTCTCCTGGAGGATCAACGCGTTCACAACGGTTGCCACCATCCCGATCTGATCCGCATGTACCCGCGATTTGCCCGTGCTGCTAAAGCTTGCGCCGCGCAGTATGTTGCCGCCTCCCACAACGACCGCAAGCTCCACGCCCATTGCAGATATCTTTTGTATCGTCTTCGCTACTGCGCTAAAATGCCCGGTTTCAATGCCACGCCCGGTATTATCTCCAAAACCTTCACCGCTTATTTTCAACAACACCCGCTTGTACTTGACGTTGCTTTGCATAGGCCTCGAGGCAGTAATACGTGGCAGACACGCTATCCTTCCCCAACCTCGAATCTGACGAAACGGTTTATTTTAATGTTTTCTCCGATTTTGGCAATGATAGCAATTAACAATTCCTGAATGGTTTTTGTATTATCCTTTATGAAAGGCTGTTCCAAAAGGCACCTTTCCTTATAAAAGCTCTCCAACTTACCCGCAGCAATCTTTTCCACGATATTGGCAGGCTTGCCCTTGGCTTCTTCCATAAATATCTTCTTTTGTTCTTCAATGACGTGGCCAGGAATATCTTCTCTCTTTACCACCAGCGGCTTTGTGGCGGCCACCTGCATACAAATATCTTTCAGGAACTGCTGGTAGACCTCGTTTTTTGCCACAAAATCAGTCTCACAATTCAACTCTACCAGCACACCCAGCTTCCCGTTTGTATGAATATAGCTGCCGACCCTTCCTTCCGCGGTAACCCGCTGTTCTTTTTTGGCAGCCTTGGCGATCCCCTTTTTCTTAATGATTTCTAAAGCCTTTTCAAAATCGCCTTTAACGTCGTCTAATGCGCTTTTGCATTCTAGTATGCCTGCGCCTGTTTGTTCCCTTAATTTCGTTATACTAGATAAATCAGCCATGTACATCCTCCGTACCTGTAGTATAAATCAGCAACCTTTTCCGGTACTTCACCACACCACTGAGTGCAAAACAATTCAAAATGGAACAGCCACTGAATGTATTTGATGCAGCAATCGGGTTTGCTCGTTGTGGATAAGCCTTGTTTTCTCTTTTGTTGGAAATGAAAGGAGAGCCGTAAGTCCTTTTATTTATAACTTTTGTATCGTCGCCGAAAGCTCTTTAGCCGCTAAAATAGCGTCGGTAGTTTTCGTCAAAAAAAGACTGATAGCCCGTATAGCATCATCGTTTCCCGGCACGCAAATGTCTATCAAATCCGGGTCGCAATCCGTATCCGCGAGGCATACCGTAGGAATTCCCAGTTTCTTTGCTTCATTAATAGCATTATGTTCATGCTTTGGGTCTACCACTACCAGCGCCCCGGGCAGCGCAGACATGTTCCGTATGCCTTCCAGGTTGGTAACCAGCTTTTTACGCTCACGATTAAGAGAAGAAATCGCCTTCTTGCTAAATTGGTTGATTCCCCCGGTTTTCTCCAGATTTTCAAGCTCTACCAGCCGCAGCAACTGCTTCCGGATGGTATCGAAATTTGTCAATGTGCCGCCTAACCAACGTTCGCTAACATAGTGCATTCCGCAGCGTTTGGCCTCTTGCACGGTAATGTCGCGCGCCTGCCATTTTGTGCCTACAAATAGGACGTCTTTTCTGGTTCTGGCAAGGTTAGTTAAGAACTTACATGCCGTGATCAACCCTTTCAACGTTTCCCGCAAGTTGATAATATGGATTAAATTCCGCTTGCCGAAAATAAAGGGTTTCATCTTAGGATTCCATCTGCTCGTGCGATGACCAAAATGAAACCCCGCATCAACTAATTCCTGCACGTTCACAATAGACAAATAATCTCCTCTCGCATAAAAAAAAGAAGCTGACGATTAAAGTTTTTAGAAAGTATGAAATTATATTCTTTATTAACGAATTGTCAAGGATATTTTGCAGACATCGTAAGCAAGGGTGGGTATCGGTGGTCATGCGCAAACCAAAAACGTTATGCGGTTTTTTGCGGACGGGGTTGTTGTGCCTGTTTTTCACTTCTTGCTGAGTAATTCCCACTCCAGTTTCAAGAGGGTGAGGTAATGGTTGGCGATGGGTTCCGGCAAGTTACTCAGGAGTGTCTGGAACTCTTTTTCATAGCTCCTTTTCTTTTGGTAAATCTCCGACTTCTCTGCAATGGAAACCGCTTGTTCAATCTCTTTTTCCTTGAATAAGTCTATCACCGTTACGGAAAGGGCGGCTGCAATAAGTTCCAGCGATTTTTGGGTATAATTTCGCTTTCCATTTTCCACTTGGTTGATGTATCCTTGCGAAAGGCCGCTTTTCAAGGCAAGCTCTTCCTGCGTCATGCCTGCCTTTATCCTGCACCTCCTTATGTTGCTTCCGACTATGTTCTTTTTATGCATGTGGTTGTGGCTCTTTTTACTACCGCGGCATGGCCTCGGAACGAAAAAAACACCGGATTCTCGTATTCGAATATCCCGTATCAAGAATCCAGCATCAGGAAAACAGCTATCACCTTTAAAATGTGACTCATTTGTCAATAATCAATAATAATGAAAATTATGATTTTTGAGGCTGTAACATGGTATACCACTGAGGCGCAATAAACAATTCCGTGGTGTAATTATTATCTTGAGAAATTATTACTCTGTGCTATAATTGGATGAGTTTACGATATAACCAGTTATTTGAGCGGTTTTTTGGGCTGGCACGGTTGAAACCGCACCTACAAAGCAGATGACAAAAATGCCCGGCTTAACCCGAATAAAAGTGGAGGTGTGTGCAAATGGATGATTTTCGTGTACAAATACGGCATGAGATCGATGCCCTGGCAGCCTACTTGAAGCTTATTACCAGCGAAGAACAACAGGTGTTCGATGGACAATTCCATGCCAGATTAAAGCACATCAACGAACTATCCCTCAAATGTCCGGAAGAAAGGTATGAACTCACAAAGTATTGCGCCAAGGCGTGTGCTTATGAACTCGACAGATGCTCCATAAGTCATTACTGCAGGAATAAACCCCTGGGATATCAAGGTGATTACCAGGTGAATAACTGGATATACAAAAAGGATATTCCATCACATCCCTTGAGCAAGCTTTGGGAAGAATTTTATCATAGGTTTCCCGTCGCTCAAGCTCTGAGGAACCGTAAAGAATACTTCAATAATCTCTTTTGTAAACTCACCGGCAAGTCACCTGGAGGCATAGCGGTCCTGAACCTTGCTTGCGGTTCCTGCCGGGATGTGGCTGAAGCGATAGTCCTGGCCGGACATGCAGCCTCAGGGAGTTTATTTCACTGTGTAGACAAGGAGAACGATGCCATCGCGTACGCGCAAAACACCATCCGGGAAGCCAAGGCCGGTCACGTAACGTTTCAGTGGGAGGTGTTAAACGTACTCAGGCTACAGACGGAAAGGCGTTACGGCCTCGTGTGGGCAGGCGGGTTATTGGATTTTATGGGAGACCTCTATGCAAAGATGCTCTTGAAAGCCGCATGGGATTGGACTGCGCCAGGAGGCAGGACCGTCTTGAGCAATCTGCACCCCGATAACCCCAGCCGGAACGCCATGGAATGGTGCTGGAGATGGTTTCTGATGTATCGCACGAAGGACGATCTGCAGAGATTGTGTAATATGGCCGGGATTCCTCAATCATCGGTGCGGTTTGAACAGGAACCGCTTGGCATTTGCACGTTTTGTATTATGACGAAGTCTGCGTAAAAAGATCACTTGCCATTATCTGACTCTTCATTCGGTAATACGGCTGAACAAGTCACCATGTTGCATTAGCAACACCCTGAAACGATGAAAATTGACTTTATTGCCATATCGTATTGTGATGATTACGCTTATGGCGTTTTATGATGCCTTATTTTCGAGCCAGACACAGATTGGATAAAGTAGCGCAGGCTTCCAGCCTGCATTTGGAATTCCTATACAATTAAATTCCGTTGAATGCCTTGGAAATGCTGGTAGAATACATGCACGCCGGATGACGTAGTAAATGATTAAAACACTGAGAAAACCTTTGCAATTTATCAAAAATACTTAAGGAGAATCTACGAAATGACAAACCAATTGATCGGCATAATCGGAGGCAGTGGTCTCTATAATATCGAAGGCATTAAAGACATACAATCCGTTTCGGTCGACACACCCTTTGGCAAACCTTCCGACAGCTTTACCGTTGGCACGCTGGAAGGACGCCAGGTGGCTTTTTTACCTAGGCATGGAAAGGGACACACCATCCTTCCCTCCGAGCTTAATTTCCGCGCGAACATTTATGCAATGAAAAAGCTGGGGGCAGGGTATATTATTGCGGTAAGCGCCGTTGGCAGTATGAAGGAGGAAATCAAGCCCTTGGATATCGTCATTCCGGATCAATTCTTCGATAGAACACGCGGCAGGATCAGCACCTTCTTTGGGGAAGGCATTGTCGGTCATGTGAGTTTTGCTGACCCCGTGTGCGGGACGCTTGCAGACAAATTACATCAAGCCGCTAAATCCGTAGGCGCACGCGTGCACAAGGGCGGGACGTACCTGTGTATGGAAGGCCCACTCTTTTCTACCCGCGCAGAATCCCATATATACCGTCAGTGGGGCGTCAGCATTATTGGCATGACAAATCTTCAAGAAGCAAAACTGGCCAGAGAGGCAGAGATTTGCTACAGCACCCTCGCTATGTCCACGGACTACGATTGCTGGCGCGTCGAGGAAGAGCCGGTAACGCTCGAAATGATTATCGGCAATTTGAATAAAAATGCTGAAACGGCGAAGCGCATACTAAAAGCCGTCATTCCCACCATCGCAAAAGAAAGGACGTGCGCCTGTGCAACGGCATCCCAAAACGCAATAGTGACACACAAAGACAAAATCCCGGAAAATACCAAAAAAAAGCTGGACGTTATCTTTGGCAAATATCTTAAATAGTCCGGCAATATGAAAAAGCCATTTACACGCGAAGAAATGCGGGAGTTGGATAGAAAGGCGATGGTAGAGTACCTGATTCCCGGCATCATCCTTATGGAAAATGCGGGAAGGAACGTGGCCGGGGAAGTTATGAAAATGCTGAAGTATTCTCAGCCGCCGCAAGCCGAAAACAACCCTTGCGTGCAAAAGGTTGCTGTCCTTTGCGGCAAAGGAAACAACGGCGGCGATGGGTACGTTGTCGCGCGGCACCTTCATAATCACGGCATTCCCGTCACGGTGTTTGTCGTTGCACACATTTCCGATATTTTGAAAGAAGGGGACGCCGCCGTAAACCTGCACATACTTCTCAAAATGAAGATTCCCGTTCAGGAATTGCTCGATATTGTCACCATAAAAAATCTTGCAAAGGAATTACACAGTTGTGACATCATCATCGATGCGCTCTTTGGAACGGGGCTTTCCGGTGAGGTAAGAGATCCCTTTAAAACCCTTATTACAATTACGAATGACTTGCGCAAACCAATTATCTCCGTCGATATCCCGTCGGGGCTTGACGCCAATACCGGCGAGGTGTTAGGAGCTGCCATCAAGGCAGCAAAGACGGTGACCTTTGCGGTAAGCAAAAAGGGGTTCTACCTAAACGAAGGTCCGGCGCATACGGGAGAAGTTGTTGTAACGGACATCAGCATCCCCAAGGAACTTATCCACTAATCCTGCAAAGGTAAATACAGGCCGTAAGGTTTGAATATCATGTTTTTATCAATGGTGTTTGGCCTATCTGTGCCATAATGAAGGCATAGCAAAGTTCCGTCAGGAACGACATATTCGTAGAAAAACCATTAGGTTTTGAATATTTCATGACTACGGCACT
>CAYJPZ010000064.1:1944-19528 GCA_964372185.1 uncultured candidatus Brocadiaceae bacterium | reverse complement strand
GTTTCATGTAATGAATAACATATAACAAGAAACGAATAATTAATAAGTAAAAGAAGAAACCATCTTACAACACGTTAACATTTTTCATTTTTTGTTATATGTTATTCATTAAAAAAAGTTGCCGTATGCCTAATTTATCGGTAGCGCTGGCGTCCTGCCTGCTGTTTTTTAAATGCAGGCGGGACGCCTGCGCTACTAATGCCATCGCCGTAGGCGACGTAATTTAATATGGCTTTTCCGCGCCCGTGAATAAGTGATGACCCCGGATAAACCCTTAAAAAGGGATGACGTAATATACAAGCCATTAGGAGACGAAAACCTCCTGGTAGACCCTAAAAACAAAAAAGTCCACTCACTAAACGTGACCGCGAATTTTGTGTGGAATCTTTGTGACGGACGCCACAGTTGCCGGGATATCTCTCAAAAACTGGTAAAACAGTTCGATGTAATAGAGGTGGATGCCTTTAAGGACGTTGAGGGTGTAATCGCCAAATTCCAGGAACATTCACTACTCAAGGCAAATGATTGAACATTCCACGATTGAAAGCGGAACCAACGGCAAAGCAAAAACCCTCATCCAGCCCATGAACAGGGGCGAGTGGGAATATGAAGACCATTATCAAATCATTTCTTACCCTATCTGCATCCGCTCAAATGAAAGGGAAATATCACAAACATTTAGAGGTTTATACGCTTATTATCACACCGAAAAACCGCTAACGGAAAGTATCGTTTTTACCATACACAGAAAAAATCGTGACGTTGCCCCCCTTAACCATCGGATGCCATCCCACACGGCAACGGCAGTTGCCGGGCAACAAACATACACCAAACGGGCGGATGATAACCCTTTCTACACCTTGTCGGCGGATGGTAAGGTTGTTTTCCGCGGCAGTAATCCTGTAGCAGCCATCGCCTTCCTTGAGTGGTTTGTTATCAATGCCGTAGTACAAAAAAATCTTACGTACATGGTGTTTCATGCAGCGGCGCTCTCCTTTAGCAATACGGGCGTAATCTTTCCTGCAAGCAGCGGCTCCGGAAAGACCACCGTTTCCCTGGCGCTGATACCACGTGGGTTTCAATACCTTTCAGACGAAGTTGCCATAATAGATACGGAAGACCTCACCCTCCGTCCATTACCACGGGGATTGGCTATCCAGGAAAATGCCTTTCATTTATTGCAATCCCTTAACAAACCGCCATCTTCAATAGGCTTTTACCCGCAGGCGTCCGCCTCGCATTTCCGGTATTTCAACCCATCCGCCTTCATTCATCGGACGTCCGAAAAGCCGGTTTCCGTCAAGCACGTTATATTTCTCGAAAAGCCAACGCTATCAACGAAAACACACCTTGAGAAAATCCCTAAGGCCATGGCCGTTTCTCAATTGCTGAGTTGTTCATTTGCCAACCGCCCCCTGTCTGAAGATAATATTGCCCATTGCATCAAGCTGTCGCAAAGGACGGAATGCTATGCGCTAACGGGTGATAACTTGCAGGAACGCGTTGATGCCGTGCTGGATTTATTCCATAAGTAATAATGCAATTGCAGGCCTGCCTGTACATCTTACACAGATAGGTGGGAGTGAAGTGTATTAGCGCCGGCATTCTGTTTGTAGCTTCCAGCACAATGTGCAGTGCTGGTATCCGTAGCCCCAACCTTCAGGTTTGATGGATGTTGGATAAAAGTTTATGCCTACGTTCTCATGGAGAACCGTTATCATTTACTCATCTGACTTTTGTATTTTTCCATAAGGTCATTAATCGTAAAAACGGATTCGACCTGCACGCCTTTTTTTTCAATATTTTCTCTGCCGCCTTCCTGCCTGTCAACCAAAACGACGGCCTTTACGACCTGCAATCCTTCATTCCTTGCCCGTTCTATTGCGTCTATGGTGGATTGGCCGGTCGTTATCACGTCGTCAACGATAACGACCCTGTCTCCCTGGTGAACGTCCCCTTCGATTAACTTTTTCAGCCCGTGTTCCTTCGCCACCTTGCGAACCACAAAGGCATTTATACCCCCGCCTTCCGTGCCGCTTATCATTGCGGTGGACACGGCAATCGGGTCTGCCCCTTGCGTCAAGCCGCCAATAGCGGTTATTCCCAGGGGTTTAACCTTTTCGTAGAATATTCGTCCAATAAGCAACATTGCCTCGGCATTGAGGGTTGTCATCTTACAATTGACGTAATAGTTGCTCATCTTCCCGGAAACGAGCTTAAAAACAGGGTCTTTGTTGTATTGAAATGATTTTTCCAGGAGCATGTCCAGGAGTCGGCTTTTTGCTTTATTGATATCCATAGTGATGAGAAAAGTATAAGATTTTTCAGATTATTGCCTGTTAAAGAGGCTTAATTTTAGCCCAAAACAGGTAAAAGTAAAGCAAAATTCCATTGCCTTGTGTTTTACGGTTTCTGTATCGAAAACCTGATTTGTTGAGCGATATTCAAGCCCGTGGGTGAAATTGCCGGTGGATGGCCTTGAGGTGGGTTTTGCTTACGTGGGTATAGATTTGGGTTGTGGAGACATTGACGTGCCCCAGCATCTCCTGGACGGAACGCAGGTCTGCGCCGTTTTCCAATAAATGGGTGGCAAACGAATGCCTGAGTTTGTGCGGGGAAACGGGCTGGTGGATGCCTGCCCTAGCCGCGCATTTTTTAACAATAACCCATATATTCTCCCGCAAAAGGGGTTTTCCCGTTTTTGAAAGGAACAGATAAGGGCTGGCCTGGCTGTTTTTTATTTCTCCCCTGGCCGTTTGCAGGTAATTTCTTACGGCCTCCACCGCCTTTGTTCCAATTGGCACAATGCGTTCCTTTGACCCTTTGCCCCGGCATTTTACATACCCATATTCAAGGTTAATCCAATCCAACTGGATGGCCGACACCTCAGACACCCTTGCGCCCGTGGCATACATAAGCTCCAGGATGGCCTTGTTTCTTATGCCCAGTTTAGTATTTACGTTGGGGACGGAAAGCAGGTCGTCAATTTTATGCGTGGGGATTGATTCGGGCAGCTTTTTCCAGAGTTTCGGGGAGTCGATTGCAACCAGGGGATTTCTCTGCAATTTTCCTTCCGCGTGCAAGAATTTATAGAGCATCCGAATTGATACGATGGCGCGGGAGATGGATCTGGTGGAAAGACCGCGCTGCTTTTCAGAAATGATAAAACCGGTAATCGTATCGGGGCGAACACCGGTAAAGTCGTCTATTTTTTTAGAAAGCAGGAAGGAAGCAAACAACCGCAGGTCGTGACTGTAACTGACGATGGTATTTTTGGACAAACCACACTCGCTGAGGAGGTAGTTAATAAACAACTCTACCATTTCATCCACGTTACTTACCCTCCTACCTGATGCATTACGGCATGTCCCTTGCCCGCGTGCGCGGATGGTTTCAAATTCGCCGCACGGTAAAACGCATCCGTAAGCTGTTCTTCGGTGGGATTGTTTCTCAGGATTAACCGCAAGTCCACTTCTCCTCCAGAGAGTAAACAGGCGCGGAGCTTTCCGTCCGAGGTCAGGCGCAGGCGGTTGCATGACCCACAAAAAGGCTGGCTGACGGCAGACACAAATCCCAACGTCCCCCTGGCTCCTTTTATTTTATAGGTCTTTGCCGCGCCGCTGCCCAGTTCCGGCGGTGGAAGCGCGACAAGTTCGTTGTCTCTGCCAATAATGTCGATTATGTCGGACATAGGAATAAATTTATCCACAGAGGCCATCTTTTCTTTGTTCATAGCCATATATTCAATAAAACGGACTTCGAGATTTTTTTCCAACGTCAACCTGGCGAACCCTTCAAATTCGTCGTCGTTAATGCCCTTCATGGCAACAACGTTTATCTTTGTGTTTTTGAACCCCAGGTCTAAGACACTCTCAATGCCTTCCAGCACGTCTCCCAGCCTTCCACCCCTCGTGATCCTTTCAAATTTTGCCTCATCCAGGCTGTCGAGGCTGATGTTTAGCCTGTATTTCCCGACCTTTTTCATTATCTGTGCATAGTTTTTCAGATAGATACCGTTTGTCGTCACCGCCAGGTCTTCAACGTGGCCGATATCTCCCAGCATGTGCAGCAGTTGTTCGATATTTCTCCTGGCGAGCGGCTCTCCGCCGGTAAGACGAAAGCTTTTAATGCCTAATTTTACGGCATGCCTAACGACGGCCACGATTTCTTCATAGGTCAAGATATTGCTGTGCTCTATGAGTGGCAATCCACTTTCCGGTCTGCAGTAAACACAGCGAAGATTGCAGAGGTCTGTGACCGATATTCTTAAGCGATTTATCCTTCTGAAGTATTTATCTACAATATCCATAGCAAGCGAAGCGATAAAACAAGGTTACAAAATAAGTAAAACAACTATTACAAAACGCCATATAACAGACACTCAGCGAGGCAAGACCTCCGACTGACGAGAAAAGATCGGAACCACATATTTCACAGATTTTGGATTTTTAGTAACGGTTTATGCAATTTGAATGGCTTAAACCGCTACAATTAAATTAGGCCTTTCAGCGGTTTGTTTGTGTTCATACGTGGGGACACGGGCACCGTGTCCCTACACCAACTCGTTCCCACACTCCAGGTGCAAACGGTTTAAGCCGTTTAAGCCGATTAAATCGCTTAACTGTCCTTTGTATTAAAACTCGTCTTCGGCACAATCTGGTATTCCTTCATTTTTCTCCATAAGGTCGTTGTGGATATACCGAGATTGATTGCTACCTGTTTACGATTTCCCTCATATTTTCGCAGAGAGTCAATGATCGCCTTTCTTTCCCGCACGGCTAAGGCCGCCCGAATTCCGCCCGTTTCAGTTGTTACGTCATCGGAAGAGAATGCAGTCGGCAATATCAGGTCTTCCGTGGTAATCTGGTTGCCTTTCATCAGGGTCATCGTCCGCTCTATAATGTTTTCCAATTCCCTAACGTTTCCCGGCCAGGGATAATTTAAAATGGTATTCATGGCGTCTCCTGATATTCCCGGCGGGGATTTTTTGAGTTTGTTTGCGTATAAATCCACGAAATAGTTGATCAGCGCGGGTATGTCTTCCTTTCTTTCCCTCAACGGCGGCAAGTGAATCCTGATGACGTTCAGACGGTAAAACAAGTCTTTCCTGAAAGACCCGTTTTTAGTAGCCTCATCCAGGTCTTTGTTCGTTGCGACGATGATCCGAACGTCAAGGTAAACCGGTTTGTTGTCGCCGACCCTTCGTATTTCTCCGTTTTGTAAAAAGCGAAGCAGTTTCACCTGGGTCGCAAGGGACGTCTCGCCGATTTCATCAAGAAACAAAGTGCCGTCCTGCGCTTCCAGAAAGATGCCTTTTTTATCCTTCACCGCGCCGGTAAACGATCCAACCATGTGTCCAAACAACTCGCTCTCCTGCAAATTCTCAGGCAACGCCCCGCAATTTACCACGACAAAATTTTTATCAGCCCGACGGCTGTTTCTATGAATGGCGCGAGCGACGAGTTCCTTGCCCGTTCCGCTTTCCCCCGTAATCAGCACCGTGCTTTCGCTGTTGGTCAATTCCATAAGGATGTTCAGGACGCGCATCATCACCGGGGAATTGCCGACGATGCCTTCAAACTTATACTTCCCCTTGTTTTCTTTTTGCAGGATATTAACCTTGTCCGTCAGCCGTTTTTTTTCCAACGCCCGCTCGGTTATAGAGAGGATATCCGACAATTGAAAGGGTTTGGTAACGTAGTCATAAGCGCCGTTTCTCATCGCCTGGATGGCGCTGTCAATAGTGCCAAACGCCGTCATCACGATCACCTCCGTCGATGGGTTGATAGCCCTGATCCGCGACAGCACCTCAAGACCGTCCATCTTCTCCATTTTAAGATCCACAATGGCCAGATCATAAAAATGTTCTTCCTGTAATTGTACCGCCTGTTCCCCGCTCTCGGCGCTATCTACCTTATAGCCCGCCCTCTTAAAGGCAATAGCCAGAGATTCACGCATATTTTTTTGATCGTCAACGAGGAGTATGTTAAACATAGTGTTTTTTTCGTTAAATTAGGCCTTCGGCAACTGATTTGTATTCACACGCAAGGACACGGGCACCGTGTCCCTACATTGAAATTCCTATACATTTAAATTAGGCTTTCGGCGGCTTTTATTTACATTGCCAGTTGAAAGTTTATACGTTTCAATATAAAACTCCGATGGAGTTTTCCGTTGTTTGTGTATCTTTGTTCTATAAATACTTTGCTCCGATGGAGCAAGTGTTGTTGCAAAATCACGATTTAAGGAACCATATTCTGAGAAATTACCGGCATTCACCGCCAGCCGATTAAAGGTACAAATCCCGTAGGGATTTACTATTTGTAGCAGGAGTTGTTTTCAATTACCAAAAAAACTCCGTAGGAGTTTAATATGTTCGCCTTTTATGGAAGCCGAAGAAGCAAATGAAAAATCCCTCTATAATCGGATTACTGCGAAAGTGCCTTAACCAGCTTGTTTTTCACGGGAAGACGGATGGTAAATACGGTTCCCTTGCCCGGTTTACTCTTTACATCGATCTTACCGCCGTGATTATCGACAATACGATGAACAATGGAAAGACCCAATCCGGTTCCCTTAGATTTTTTTGTCGTAAAAAAAGGTTCAAATATTTTTTTTATAATGTCAGGCGGAATTCCTTCTCCCGTGTCCGATATCACAATTTCAATCTCATTGGGGTTTGATATCCTGGGCTTCTTTATGTGAATGAGAATTTTCCCGCCCTGCGGCATGGCGTCGATGGAATTCAGCAGTAAGTTCCAAAATATCTTTCTAATCCAAATCCGGTCCAAACAGCTTTCAGGGATATCGTCGTCATAGACCTTTATAATCCTGACGTTTTTTTGGAATCGCGCATCCTGTTCCAGCAAAAACACGGTTTCGTCGATAATTTCGAGGATATTGCTTTTGACAAAACTATAATCTGCCGGATGCGCAAAGGTAAGAAAGTTGGTAATGATGTCGTTGAGGTGGTCGGTTTCTTCTACCACCATTTCAAACAGCCTCTGGTCGTCCCCTTTAAGAGCCAGGTCCCTTTTCAGCACGGAGACGGAATTCGATATGGCGCCAAGTGGGTTGCGTATCTCGTGGGCAATGGAAGCAGCAAGTTCTCCAATCGAGGCCAATCGTTCTGAACGCCGTATTTGTTCTTCTACCTTTTTACTCGCCGTAATATCTCTGATGATTCCTTCGATGCCAACGATCTCGCCTTTTTTATTCTTGATCGGATAGGTGTTTTGAGAGACCCAGAGTTCCTTTCTGTTTTTGCAAAATATACGATATTCCAAATCCTTGGAGGCCTTTAATTCGCCGACAAGGACCTTTTTTGTGGTTTCCTTCACCAGTTCTACGTCGTCGCCATGAATCATCTCCATGGCGAGAAGCGGTTTTTCATAAAACTCGCAGGGGGTATAGCCCGTCACGTTTTTCAATGCGCTATTGAGAAACAAATATCTTCCCAGCTTATCGAGCCTGAAGATAACGTCTTCAATGTCTTCGACGAGGTTTCGGTATTTTTCCTCTGATTCCTTAATTTTATCAAAAAGACGGGTATTGTCAATTGCAATAGCCAGTTGCGGCGTAATCTTGCTGACAATGTCCACGTGATTTTCAGAATAATTCTGCACGTTCCTGCTTCCGAAGTTAAGGCTTCCGATAATCTCGCCTTTGCACATCAGGGGAACCGAAAGGCGCGACTTGATTCCTTCTTTCAGCAAGATGGTGTCCGTGGAAAAAGAGCCTTGAGATGTATCGCTCACCATATATACCATGCCATCCTCCACAACCTTTCCCGCCAGCGTTCCATATTTAGGGTAATGCAACCCCTCTTCCAACCTTGACCCATCATACTCGTTAGAAACGGCAAAAATAGAAAACTCCTCCCTCTTCTCGTCCAGGAGGGTGATGCTCATGCGGTCAAAATCAATGACCTTGTTTAGTTCTGAACCGAGAGATTTATACACTTCCCGGATGTCCAGCCTTGAGGCCAGTATTTTGTTGATGTTATTCAGGATGTCCTTTTCCTGCTCAATTCTCTTCCTCTCCGTCAGGTCGATAATGATACCTTCATAGCCAATAACGTTGTTCCGCACGTCCCGGCGGAGATTACTTGTCATAAGGCAAGGGACTTTGACGCCGTCTTTCTTTCGTAACTCTACTTCATAATCCTTAATAAAACCGTTTTTATAGACCATATCCTTGACTGTCTTGCCGACGCCGGAGTTAAAAAACAAATGGGTAACCAGATTCAATTTCAATATCTCATTTTTCGATTCATATCCAAACAGATCAACCCCGGCTTGATTAATATCCACAAACAGGCATTCCGTGTCGCAAAAAAACACGACGTCCTTGCTGGATTCAAAAAGTCGCCGGTACTTTTCTTCCGAAACCCTTAACTTCTGGGTCCTTTCTTCGACCATTTTTTCAAGATGCACGGTATAGTTATGTATCTCTTGTTCAAGCGACTTTTGCTCCGTAATATCCCGCGTGATCATTACAAAGCCAATGGGTGTTCCATCGGCTGACTGTCTGGTTGTTAAGGTGCTGTATCCGGTAAACACCTCTCCGGTTTTCCGTATCAATTGCATTTCGCCTTTATACCTGCCCACCGATAGGGTTGTATCGAACATCTCCTTTACCTTGCCCGATGCAACGTTTGCTTTTGTATGTAATATCCGGATCGTGGATTTTTGTATTAATTCTTCCGGCTCATACCCGAACATCCTCCGGGCGCCCTCATTGAAGGCCAGAATACTCCCATCGAGATCACCCGCTATAATTGAATGTTCCGTTGAGCTGACCAGTATGCTTTTTAAAAAATTCTTGGTCTCCTGCAGATTCGTTGTCTTTTCCTGCACGGATGCCGCCATTACGTTGAATGCGTCTCCCAACTCACGCACTTCGTCCCGCGTCTTTATGGCGACCCGTTGAGACAAATCTCCGGCAGACATCTTCCGGGTTGCCGCTATCAATTCCATGAGGGGATTGGCTATTTTTTGTCCGATTATCAGCGCAAACGCAATCCCGGCAACCGCCAAAACCACCCCGGTGATCGTCAGGTAATAGAGAATTTCCAAAATGGGATTCTTTACCGTGCTGAGGGCCAAAGAGACCTCAGCAAAGCTGCGTTCCATGACAACACCCCATTTAAGTTCAGGAATCCGATACCAGATTCCAACCACTTTTTCCCCTGCATAATTGATATAGCCGTCTACGTCAAACCCGTCCGTTCCCTTCAGGCACGAGGCCGCGCTTTTGGTAAGTTGCGTGGTTTGCGGCTCAAGTACGGCCAATTCCAGCGTTGTCCTTCCCTTGATCAGCCCTTTTTGCCTTAATTGTTCAGCGAGGATGGATTCGGTAATCATCATGCCGTGTTGATTAATGATGTACGCGTCACTGCTGTCCCCGTATCGCACCTCGTTTATTTCCTTGTTGAGAACTGATAGATCGACTTGCAGCATCACTACACCCACTACAAAATCGTCCTCATTTTTGATAGGGGTGGAGACGTGCATGGCGGGCAAGCCGTTTTCCCAGTTTCCCGTTCTTTCATCGCCAAGAGGGGCGCGCGTAATGTCGGAAATAAACGTCTCCCCCCCCATCGCGCTGCGAAATGCCTCGTTGTCTTTTATGTCAGACCCTATAAGCCGCGCATCCGTAGCTAGCTGGATATTGCCGGACACATCACAGATTATATACCCATTGAACTCTGCCTCACAAGGTATCTGAGAAATGGTTCTTACAATACTATCGCGATCCGGACGGGTCACCTTGGTTGCATCTCTTACCAGCGGATTCCGCGCCACACGCCCTGCACCGCTTTTTAACCGGTTAAGCCAGCTTCTTACCTGCAACGCCTTCCGGGAGCCAAGTGACTGTAAGTTTCTGATTTCCGTATCCTGTATGGCCTTCTTTGCCGTAGGATAAGCAATAAGCCTCATCACGAGCAACGGAGTGAGAACGGCAATCAGGAACAGGAAAATTAATTTATGCTTGATTGATTGAAACATCTCGTATCCTTAATGATCAAGGCGTAGTTCGTGACTGATAAAAGCGCGTGTTAAGTTCAGGAATGAGAAAACAAACGATTTGGCCTTTAAAGATTGCTGCTACAGGTAGGACAAGCGTCCCCGCTTGTCATAACAAAATTCCTTATTCAGGGGAATAAGGTATCTTTTTTTAATTCTTTGTGCCTCTGTGTCTTTGTGTCTTTGTGTGATTACTTCTCTATATTAGTAAAAAAATTCTTTGCTGAACTTGTAGAACGACATGGTACTTCGTTCTATAACCGTGGTTTTTTGTGAAGAGCGAAGAACCTCTTCGCCCTACAAGTCGCATAAATAAACGCTTTATTTAATTAAACAAATTGTTTTCACATTCTTTTACCCAGTTGCTTTCAATTTCCTCCACAAGGCGCTCTAAACGTTCTGCAGACAGGTTAAGGACGTTCGATTTACCCAGCTTTTCCAGTCTGGCATCGGCGCTGGTCTGCGACAACACGTCGTATTGGTTGCTTATCATGTCGGCAAGTTTAACAATGCGCGCCAGCACCAGCGAATCCGCGCCAGCGTTTTTTCCTTCATCTTCGCTATGGTGATAGTGTATGACACTCACTATCCTGGGAGGAAAGTGCCACTTTTCCGTTATCATCGCCCCCACCGTTGCATGATCAAAGCCCAGAAGCTTCCGCTCCGCCTCATAATACAATATACCCTCCTTTGCAGCCTTTTGCTGAATCAGTGCAGGCGCATTGGGATAAACACTTACAATAAAGGCCTTGCCTATGTCATGCACCAGTCCGCCCATGAGGGCGTCTTCAATCATCTCGCGTTTTAGTTCCTTCGCCAAAACCGAAGCGGCAACGGACACCTTTACTGCATGTTGCCACAAGGTGTGATCGTCCATGCCTGACGTCGTCAGCACGTGCTTTACTGCCTGGGAAACAACGAACGATTTTAAGCCTCGCAATCCCAGGGTTACCACCGCTTCCGTTAATTGTTCCGCTTTTTTTACCCGCCCGTAAAACGATGAGTTGGCAACCTTGAACACCCTTGCAACAAGCCCTTGATCCTTCTTGATGATTCCCACAACATCGGTAACCGACACATCGGGATTGGAAATTATTTCCATAAGCTTTAAAACAATCGTTGGCAGGTAAGCAAGGTTTTCGGCCTTGTCAACAACATCCGCAAGAAGAAAGTTTTCTGTTTTCATGTATCGTCTCAAAAAAGGAAATCATCTGTTTGTTATCTTGATTCGGTTACGTCCTTCTTGCTTTGCCTGGTACAATGCCTTATCCGAATCGGCAATAAGCGTCCCAGGTAACAAGTTCGTAACCGGAATGGCGGTTGACACCCCGATGCTCACCGTAACTTTATCGCTGACCGGCGAATTCCTGTGCGGAATATTCACGTTAGCCATATTTACCTGCATGGTTTCTGCAACCATAATCGCGCCCTTTTCATCCGTTTCAGGAAGAAAGGCCACGAACTCTTCCCCACCATATCGTGCGATAACGTCGCAGGGCCTCTTTAACGCCCCGCTCAGGGCGCCGGCCACTTGTTTAAGGCATTCATCGCCCAGTTGATGTCCATAAGTATCGTTAAAATTCTTGAAAAAGTCAATATCTACTAATAGTAAGGATATTGGTTTCGATAATCTGCCGGCGCGTTTCCACTCCTGACAAAAGAGACCGTCAAAGTGACGGCGGTTTGCAATGCCCGTAAGCCCATCGATACGTGACAATCGATTCAATATCACATTCACCTGCTGCAGTTTCTGACTGGACTCTTCCAGCAGGCTGGTAATGTTGAGTAAATCCTTCTCACGGCTTTTTCGCTCGTCCATTTCGTGCTTAAGCTTTAAAACGGAGCCGACCCGCACAACCAATTCAACCTCGCTCACGGGTTTTTTGATATAGTCTACCGCCCCAGCCTCAAAGGCCAATTGCAATCCCGCGTCGGTATCTTCTGCCGTTACCATAACAATGGGAATATCCCGGAGATGACCGATTGCTTTTATTTGGCGACACACCTCCACCCCGCTTAGTCCCGGTATGTTGATGTCCATTAAAATCAGATCGACCTTATTTGGTTCTTTTTCGGGTGACTCCACGTTTAAATGTTTGAACACTTCCGGCGCCGATTCCGCAAAGAGCAGCTTCGAATAGCCCGCTGTTTTCAGGAAAACTTCAATCTGTTTTTGTACGTGAACCGAGTCGTCAACAACGAGTATTGTGCTACACATAAAAAACCTCCACTTTTTCAAGGTAATGTGACCGTTCGTTTAACCATTTTTCAATATCACTTCGATTATTGTTTTTTGAGTCTGAAATAAGCCACAGGGCATCTATCGTTGGCATCTGGGTGTTTTAAAAAAAACACGCCTAAGTATATATAAAGTAATTCTATAAGCAACAGAAATTTCATTTCCGGGAATTTGTGTTTTACTTGGAGACGGGTAATGTTATAATCGCGAACAAATAATTACGTGGGTTGTTTTCCGGTAAGAAACAGGATGGAATGACGCCCACACCTTCCTTACCCGTATCCTTGCTGAATAGATAATTGACATTTACGACGTCCGCTCGTTTCATAATGATGACCAAACATTTACAAAAAACCATCCATAAGGCATGGTCTTTAAGGAAAAGACTCATAAATCACACCACAACAAACGTCTACCGGTTGGTAAACTCTTACGGCGATTCACTGCCGGAGGTAACGGTCGACGTCTACGATAAACACCTTCTGGTTCAATACTTCAAACCGTATGAAAAACACGTGAGGGATGGGCTTTATGGCATTCTGAAAGGTCTTTTGGCGCCGGAGACCATCACCGAAAAGATGCGATTGAAGGGTGAAGACGTAAAAACCGAAGTGGTTCTCGGAGCGGAAATTCCAAAGGGTTTTGTTGTGCTGGAAAATGATATTAAATTTATCATATCTTTTAGCGAGGGGGGCGGCACCGGTCTCTTCCTCGATCAAAGGGAGAACAGAAAACACGTTCAATCACTGGCCAAAGGCAAAGAGGCGCTGAATTGTTTTTGTTATACCTCCTCATTTTCGGTGTATGCAGCCCTCGGCGGCGCGAAGACGACGAACGTTGACATTTCTAAAAAGGCCATCGATTGGAGCAAAAAAAACTTCCTGCTTAACGGGCTTGACGGCGCTTCTCACGAATTTATTGTGGGAGACGTATGGGATTGGGCCAACCTGTTTCAAAAAAGGGGACGGACGTTTGACGTGATTATTATAGACCCCCCGACTTTTTCCACCAGCAAGACAACGGTGATGGCGATAGAAAAGGACATACCGAGGCTGATCGGGCTTGGACTCAACCTCCTTCGCGAGGACGGGGTTTTGGTATTTTCAACAAATCTGGCAAAAATGGGTTTTTCTAAATTTTTTCAATTGCTGCCACGCCTGAAGGATTTTACCTCAAAAACCTATAAGCTCATCAACGTTTCAACTCAGGGATTAGACTTCCCTATCGATTGCCATTATCTTACGGAGCCATATCTGAAATTTATCATGCTGTCATGTTAATGCTTAAACCGGACAAAAAGCCTGCCAAAGTTTTGGCTGTCTTTGTCGATACGGTGATAAAGCCTCTTTATCTCCGGACGGTTTAGAAAGCGTAGAACGGTCTTCTTGAGCTGTCCGCTGCCCTTGCCGGGAATAATTTCCACCAATGCAATCCGCTTCTCAACGGCCTCAGAGATTATCCGGTTAAGCTCCCGTTCAATCGAACGCCCGTTCTTGCAAATGTCATGAAGATCAAGTTTTAGTTTTGCCATACATTATTTGTTAAAGAATTTTAGTGTAAACCAATTAGGCAGGTGGTAACTTATTAAAGATAATAGTTCATGCAAAAACAAGAAAAACTTTCCTTTGATTTTAATTTTCATGGCAACACGGTATCATCTACAAAAAAAGGAACGGGAAATGGGGGCGGTAGCGCTGTATTAAATTAACACGTCCACCAGAATTCCCATCCTGGGAGGGGTGCAGGGGTGGGTTGTCCTATCGCATTACCATTGCATATCTTATAATCATACCCACCCGCAAACCCGCATATATAAGACGAAAATGTCAAAATATTATTGGTAAGAAACTACCGTATCAACAACACCATAATATCCATCACATTTGTCTTTGTCGGGCCTGTTATGATAAGGTCGTTCAGGCCTTTGAAAAAGGCGTAAGCGTTATGTTCTGAAAGGTGCGCATCCGGGTCTATCTTCAGGTCTTTGGCGCGGGTGATGGTAAGTCCGTCCGCAACCGCTCCGGCGGCGTCGGTGTTTCCGTCGGTTCCGTCAGTGCCTGCGCTGAGTATTACGGTGTTTTCTAATCCGTCAATTTCCAGGGCGGCAGCCAGGGTAAATTCCTGATTCCTCCCGCCCAAACCATGCCTGTGCGTCGTGACGGTTGTTTCTCCCCCTGCAATGATGCAGGCAGGCCGTTTGGTTGGATTCACAGACGCATGGATTTCCCTTGCAATAGTTCCAAACATCTTCGCCGCCTCCCTTGCCTCGCCCTCCACTGAAGAAGAATGAATGACCGTGTGATACCCCAGCGCTTTCGCTTTTTCAGCAGAAGCCCGTAACGCGATATGGACGTTGCCTATTATTACGTGATGGACTTTATGAAATGCCGCGTCGGTCTTCTTTGGCGTCTCCTCTGCCCTGCCTTCCAAACCGTTGTGGATGTGTTTTTTGACGGAACGGGGAATTTCGTGAGAGATACGGTATTTTGCCAATATGCTTTCACCGTCAGAAAAAACGGTGTTATCAGGGGCCGTAGGTCCCGATGCAATGGCGTCGAGCGGGTCATTTACCACGTCGGATAATACCAGCGAGACGATCTCGCCCCGGCAAAGCTTGGCAAGGCGTCCGCCCTTAACCTGTGAAATATGCTTTCGCACGGCATTGATCTCATCAATGCGCGCACCGCATTTCAGGAGCAGTTCGGTGGTTTTCCGGAGTTCCTCCAGGGTAATTCCGCTGCAGGGCAATTCAAACAATGCAGAGCCGCCCCCGGAGATAAGGCAGAAAACAAGGTCGTTTTCTCCCACGTTGTCTACAAGACGCAGGATTTCGCGCGTACCCTGTATTCCCGCGACGTCAGGGAGTGGGTGTCCCGCCTGGTTTACTTTTACAATTCGGCACGGCGCGGAGTAGCCGGAGCGCACGTTGACAACGCCGGACGTTATCCTCTCCCTGAGCATCTCTTCCAGCGCAACGGCCATGTATCCGCTGGCCTTGCCGAATCCGATGACGTAAATGTTTTTATAGGCGTCGATGTTGTAAAATCTTTCCCCTGCCTTCAGCATATTCCCGGTGAGCTGAAGATGGCTCCTTATACAGACGTCCGGTTCCACCGCGCGCAATCCGGCGTGAAATATCGCCCATGCATGCTTACGTAAAGAGGTAGCCATAGTTTTTTCGATGGGTATTTACCTTGTTTTCGGGAACTACTCAGGTAGATAGGCTGAAGGCTAAAGGGGAAATCCTGTGTGATTACACAAAATTTCCGGCAGGCGAATACTTTTAACCTTCAGCCTTCAACCTAAACCCCTAAGTAGTTTCCAGTTAATTTAAATTGCAGTTTACTCCTTTTGTGGAATATAATCTATTGCTTTTCTTGTTTTATGATGTGTTTGCAGAGGTAACGTAAGGCCTTTGTTGCTATCCCGTTTCTCCCTTTTATTAAGGCGGGATTCAAAAATCCCCCTTTTTTTACTTTTAAGGATTATCGTATGGATGCCGATTCGACGGTAAAAGGTACTTTGGTTTTCTTTCTTGTCGGGATTACCGAACTCAGCCTGGATACGGCGGAAATTGTCGATATCAAAAAGATTAAAAGCTCTCCATCTTACCCCGACGTCATTCCAAAACAAATGGTGGTCAAGGCCGAAAAAAGAACCGTTGAGAACAGACAGGTTGATTTTCTCGTAAAGTTTTGCCCGCCGGGGGTTGTTATTGTAGAGGCATCTATCGATCTGGAAAACATCTTAGACCCGAAGGTGTTAGACGTTAAGCAAAGCCTTGTGATCGAATGCAGAACAATCCTTTGGGATTACCACTGCGACCCCTATTTTGATGAAGAATACAGCGTGTATTGTATTGCCGATTACCAGGGCGACCCGGAATACATTATTTCCGAACACAAAGCCGGCATTGCCGGACTGCTAAAGACCGAACGGATACCTTTGGACGAGGAGGAGATCAACACAACGCTTACCTTTAACATCAAGTACGCAAAGGACGACCTCACCATCGTGGATTGGGATGGGGCGTTTGTATTTGACCCGCGCGGTGATTTTGCCAGCAATATCGAGCTTTTCGAGATTGCCAACCTGCAATTGTTGAAGTTACGGGTATTGGAGCATGAGGTGGAAGAAAGGCTGGAGGTGGCCGCGCGCCTTTTGCAGGTGACAACCGCAAAAAAATTACCCCTGCTCAGATCCCGCGAAATCAGACACTCCCTGCGTGAAATCATACAAATCCGTACCGAATCCATCCTTGAATCGGAGGGGATAGAACGCAATATAAAACTTATTGGCGACTGGTATTCAGCGCGGTTATTCGATCTGGCAACAAAAAAATTGCATTTGGAATCGTGGAGGGCGAACATCAATAAAACACTTGACGCCCTGGAAGACATCTACAGCATGATTTCCGAGAACTTTTCAATGTCCTTTTCCACCACCCTCGAATTCGTCATCGCCTTTGGCTGGCTTATCCTGCTCATTGGATATTTTTTATTGTTTTTCCTGGAGGTAAGATACAGGTAGTGGCTTCAGAGATAAATCTTTACCCTTCCGACTCGTTCGGGTTAGATAATATCCCGTATATCCTTCAATCCCACCTGCTCACGGCTCATAAACGGCTCGCCGTAACCGACCCGTATCAGATTGCCGTAATACTGATTCTGCACAGTAAGGGAGTTGCTAATATACTTCCACCGCGCCTCATCGTAAGCGAACTGCGACTGATAACACCATGCCGCCTGAAGCTTTTTCTCAAATTCCTTGCTGATATCCAAAATAAACGAGGGTGTAACGTGAACACGAAGATGCGAACAAAGGTAATAGAAGATATGCGCCGGGTAGCAAGGTTCTCCGGGAATATCTGATTTCGTCAGTTTCGCATAGAACCGGGCTGCCTCGCCGATCTGCGTGGTCTGAATATGATCCGGATGCGCGTCAACCCAGTAGGGAAGGAAGAGGATTTGCGGCTGTATCCTTCGAATCACGGCGGCGACTTTTTTGCGGGCTTCAATGCCGTCCATGAGGTAGCGGTTAGGCAGGTCGAGCACCGTCCTGCTCTTCACGCCCAGCATTGCGGACGACTGTTCCCATTCCTTCTGCCGGGTTTCCAGGCTGCCGTGAGGCGTGGGTTCGCCGTTGGTCAGGTCGAGAACGTGGACGCTGTATCCAAGCCCCACAAATTTCAGGATACTTCCCCCCATACCGCCTTCTACGTCGTCAGGGTGGGGGCCTATAGCAAGAATGGTTAACATGTGTGATGCTTTCAAATATTGGGTATAAAATAATAGCTTATTCTGTATATGCCCCGTAG
>CAYJPZ010000064.1:0-1934 GCA_964372185.1 uncultured candidatus Brocadiaceae bacterium | reverse complement strand
AAACCCAATTGTTCTACTACCAATATATCGTTCCTACGGAACTAATACTGTTTCGGTGTTTATTTTCGACCAATATTTTGTTCCTAACGGAACTATACCGCGCGAAGAAACTCTTCGCTCTACATGAAAAAACCGCCGAAGTCCCAATGTAACCATGGCTATTCCGTCTCAAACTGCCCCGCCTTATGCTGATATTTGGGTTGATTGAGTTCCGGTATTCTCAGGATATACTCGGCGTCGGATATTTGGGTATACCAGTGTCCCGTAACACGCGCCAGATTGGTAACGGCGACGTAAAGGCCAATAAGCATACCGGCGTAAAGCCCGTAATGAATCTTTTTGTTGCTCCCAACCAGTTTCATATCCAGGGCGCCATTTACCGGGCAGGCATTGACGCAATCGTAGCAGGCCACACATTCGTGGGTCAGGACGTTTATCTTCTTTTCAACAACGATATTCATCGCACACGCCTTTGTGCACTTCCCGCAATCGGTGCACGTTGCCGTGTCGCGCCGTATCCTCATCGGGCTTGCATACGCTATCATGCCTAGCAATGCGCCATACGGGCAAAAAAAGCGGCACCAATAGTTTTTATTAATGGTGGAAACGATCAGCATCGCGAGAATAACGCACAACGCCATCCCCGACATGTTCGTGAAGAACTTCATCATCTTGACGTCAGCCACGCGGATGAAGGGCACGCGGGCATAGATAAGCTCCAACTGCTCAAGAGGCATCTTGATGATAATAACCTGGATGAAAAACGCAAGGATTGCAAACTTCCATGCCCTGGCAATCACGTCAGTAACCATGTCCGGCCAATATTTACGGGGAACTACGAAGGGAAGCGCCATAGCCAGGGCGTATGCAGGGGTTAAGTGCATAAACACCCGTGATTGGAACGAATTCATATCAAGAACACCCACAATAAGCAAAACCATTATGGGGGTGAAAATCAGGCTGAAACCCGCCGTGATGCGGGTAGGCACATTCCGTATTATATGAGAAACCCGCTTGGGGAGCTTTTTCAGGAACAGGTCTCCCAATCGCCACTCCAACTCAGAAATGGCGCCAACAGGGCAAATCCAGCCGCAAAAACCCCTCCTGAAAAAAAGGGCCGTTAGGAGCAACGTCCCAAAAATGACAAAACCCGCGGGATGGATGGTATTGATCTTGCCTGTCCCGAAAAAATATTTTGTCCCCATAAGAGCGCTTATCGGGAGGAAGGATTCAACGCCTGGCGGCCTTGGAAGGTAAAACCCCTTTCCCCCGGCCTCGCAATACGCCACAAAGGTGTAAAACTGCCATCCGATAACGAGTACCACAATGAAGAATACTATTTGTACCGCCCAGCGCAGCCGAATGGAGTTAAACCACCCTCCCTTATCTTTACGATTCCTTTTACGAGCCGGTTTTTTATCTTGGTTAAGCGCCTCCGTGGTGGGAGTCGCTGTTAATGGTTTGTTTGTGTCTTCCAAGGTATTGCGTCCTCTAAAAATGTGTGATGTATAAAAAATTCAAACATCAGAATCCTGTCAACAATACAGCGCCTTATGTTATCAAAATCATGTTTGATGTGCAACACTGAACCCATACGTATTAAGTGAAAGAATCTACAAAATATTACTAATGCCTTATTTTAAGTTAGCCCTTCGGCACTTTTAACAGCATAGTGGCAAGGCGCGCCTTGCCACTACACGTACGTTTGAATTTCCCAAACATTAAATTATATCTTTGGCAACCTAAAACATGCAGAGGTAGGAGCCGTCTCCTGACGGCGATTGGCTATCGCTCAACGGTGAGCAAGCGCCCGGTCGCCAACAGGAGTTGGCTCCTACCAAAAACTTTGAAATTCCTATACATTTCGACAACTTTTCCATGTAGAGCGAAGAGCCTCTTCGCTCTACAACAGGCCCGAAGGGCAGAAAGGATAT
>CAYJPZ010000063.1:0-19804 GCA_964372185.1 uncultured candidatus Brocadiaceae bacterium | reverse complement strand
CTGAAGAGGATAGATTTAAGAATTTTTTAACAACTAAAAAACTGAAATTCACAGCCGAGAGGCAGGCCGTGTTAGACCGTGTTTTTGCTACACACAGGCATTTTGAGGCCGATGAATTGCTTATTGACCTCCGGCACAACGATTTAAAGATTTCCAAAGCAACGATTTATCGTACCCTTTCTCTGCTGGTAAAGAGCGGGTTGTTGAGAGAGGTTATTTTTGGTGAACGGCACATGCATTACGAGCATGTGCATGGATGTGAACATCATGACCACATGGTTTGTAACAAGTGTGGGAAGATAATAGAGTTTATAGACGATAGAATAGAGGCACTGCAAATTGAAGTTTGTAAAAAAAATAAATTCCAGGCGGAATCCCATCGGTTGCAAATACAGGGTTTATGCGAAGACTGTTGCAAAACGGGCGATAATGCCAAAGAAAATAGGATGATGGGGGTATAATAATATGTCGCAGGTATGTGAAATTTGTGGAAAAAAAACACAAGTTGGAAATCAGATAGAGCGAAGAGGTTTGGCAAAATGGAAGGGCGGCGTAGGGCGAAAAATTACCGGTAAGACGAAGAGGAAGTTTAAGATCAACTTGCAAAAGGTAAGAGCAAAAGTTAATGGCGCTGCAAAAAGGGTTAAGGTGTGTACCCGTTGTATAAGCGCGGGCAAAATAGTGAAGGCGTTATAGCGTAAAAGTTGGATATTTTATGAAGATTAGTAAAAAAGACATTCGCTATGTCGCTCATCTTTCCCGGATAGCCCTTTCAGATAATGAAGAAGATTTGTTTGTACATCAACTCAGTGATATTTTATCCTACATTGAAAAACTGAATAAGTTGAATACCGATAACGTAGATCCGTTGGTATATACAACAAATACTTTCAATGTATTTAGAGAAGATGCCTTAGAGAAGCCACTTGCTATAGAAGATGTGCAATCTTGCGCGCCTTCAACATTGGGTGTTTTTTTTAAAGTGCCAAAGGTAATTGAGTAAGTATCCTTGAAAAAAGAGAAGTTTCTTTGAGACTTTTAGAATCCACCGCACTCCAAATAAAGCAAAAAATACTGTCCAAACAGATACGGGTAGTTGAAATGATTGGGCAGGTATTTGACCGTATTAAAGCCGTCGATCCAACCATTCAATCTTTCATCTCTTTAAACGAAGAATCAGCCTTAAAAGAGGCGAGAGAAATTGATGAAAAGATTGATAAAAATGAAAAGGTCGGTTTGCTTGCCGGTATCCCCGTAGCTGTAAAAGATAATATGTGCACCAAGGGCTTATCTACCACGTGTGCCTCTCAAATCCTCAAAAATTTTGTTCCTCCCTATGATGCATTTGTCGTTAATCGTTTAAAAGAAGAGGATGCCATCATCATTGGCAAGACGAATCTCGATGAATTTGCAATGGGTTCTTCTACGGAAAACTCCAGCTTTCAAATAACCAGAAATCCTTGGAATGTTGCATGTGTTCCCGGTGGTTCCAGCGGTGGTTCTGCCGCTGCGGTTGCCGCTCATTTTGCGCCGATGTCGTTGGGTTCGGATACAGGTGGGTCAGTCAGGCAACCTGCTGCTTTGTGTGGCATCGTGGGTCTGAAGCCGACATACGGCCGTGTCTCGCGGTATGGTTTGATCGCTTTTGGTTCATCGCTGGACCAGGTTGGTTCTATGACAAAGGACGTAAAGGACTCTGCTCTGTTGTTACAGGTTATTGCCGGTAAAGATCCAAAAGATTCAACGTCAGTACTAGAACCTGTCCCAGATTATTTGCAAGGACTTGATCAGAATATTAATGGCCTGAGAATTGGCATACCGAAAGAATACTTTACCGAAGGGTTACACGTGGATGTGCTTAAGGCATTGGAGGACGCCTTACGTATCTATGAAAAGCTTGGCGCAAAGATTGTTGAAGTAGCGCTTCCCCATACGGAATATGCCGTTGCGGTTTACTATATCGTGGCAAATGCGGAGGCGAGCTCAAACCTGTCCCGGTATGATGGCGTACGATACGGCTTTCGGTCACCCAATGCAAAAGGGGTTATAGATATGTACTGCCGTACGAGGGCGGAAGGATTTGGCCGCGAAGTGAAACGCCGCATCATGCTGGGGAATTATGCGCTCAGTTCAGGATATTATGATGCGTACTATCTGAAGGCGTCCAGGGTAAGAAATTTAATAAAAAAAGATTTTGACGTTGCCTTTGAAAAGGTTGACTGCATTATCGGTCCCACGTCTCCAGTCCCTGCCTTTAAAATCGGGGAGCGTGCGAACAATCCGCTGGAGATGTATCTCTCTGATATCTATACCATTCCGGCAAATCTTGCCGGCATTCCCGGAATTTCAATTCCCTGCGGCTTTTCAAAAGATGGGCTACCGATAGGGTTGCAAATTCTTACAAGACATTTTGAAGAGAAGCAGATGTTGCACGTCGCGTATGCGTTTGAACGTGAGACGGATTACCATTTAAAGAGGGCTGCGGTATAGGGACTTCCCTGGATAAAGATACTATCGTAAAAGGTTTTTATAGATGAAATACGAAGTCGTCATTGGACTGGAAACTCATTCGGAATTAGCAACAGCGACCAAGCTGTTTTGCGGATGCAGTACGAAATTCGGCGCTGATCCGAATACGCAGGTATGCCCTGTATGTCTTGCTATGCCTGGTGTTTTGCCGGTGATGAATAAGAAGGCGTTCGAGTATGCCATGAAGTCTGCAGCCGTGCTGAGCTGCAAGATCGACAGCTATACCAATTTTGATAGAAAAAGTTACTACTATCCGGATTTGCCGAAAAATTACCAGATATCTCAAAATTACCATAATTTAGGCGTGGATGGCTTTATGGATATCGAAGTTAAGGGTACGATAAAGCGGATACGCATCCATAACGTCCATTTGGAGGAAGAGGCGGGAAAGCTCATTCATCCGGAGGAATCTGGAGCAGATTACAGCCTTGTTGACTTTAACAGGGCAGGTGTCCCGTTGCTGGAGATCGTTTCTTACCCTGACATGAGAAACGTGGACGAGGTTGAAAGTTATATGCAGACCTTGAGAAAAATACTTTTATATACGGAAGTATCGGACTGCAAGATGCAGGAAGGCTCTCTCAGGTTCGAGGCAAGTATTTCTCTTCGGGAAAAAGGCGTAGAAACGCTGGGTAACAGGGTAGAAATAAAAAACCTTAATTCAATGAAATCTGTCATAAAGGCTATAGAGTACGAGGCAATAAGGCAATCGGAGCTGCTGGACCAGGGAGAGACGATTGAACGGGAAACCAGGCTGTGGGATGAGGTAAGTGAGAAGAGCGCACGTATGCGATCAAAGGAAGATGCGCAGGACTATCGATATTTTCCTGAACCTGACCTCCTGCCGGTGCAGATTGATGAGCCATGGTTATCCACCATTAAGGCCTCCATACCGGAGCTTCCTTTTGCCAGAAAACAAAGATTTGTGGAAGTGTTTAAACTCTCCGACTATGATGCCAATCTGCTTATAGAGGATAAAGTCCTTGCCGATTTTTTTGAAGAATGTGTTCGGGGGCTGAATCGTCCGAAAATTTTATGTAATTGGATTACGAATGACCTGTTGAGAGAAGTCAAAGATCGGAAGTTGGATATTAACCAGTTGAAGGTCAAGGCCGTTCAGTTGGTAGCCCTCGTTGAAATTGTTGAAAAAGGAACTATCAGCGGTACAATAGCGAAAGAAGTATTTGCAGAAATGATTCAAACAGGGAAAGACCCTCAAAAAATAGTAGAAGAAAAGGGTTTGATCCAAATCAGCGACGAGGGGTTGATAGGTTCCGTTATTGATAAAATCATATCCGGCAATCCGGGTGTAATAGATGATTACAAAAAAGGGAAAAAGAACGCCCTTACCTTTCTGGTGGGGCAAGTGATGAAAGAAACGAAAGGCAAGGCAAATCCTAAAATGGTAAATGAACTACTGAAAGAAAAGCTGGATGTCTAAAGCGAACATTAAATTATATCTACCGGTATAATTTCTAAGAAATCGGTTACATTCGTGTAAGGTTAAGGTAACAATGTCGAACACAAGCTTAATAAAAAAACTTAGGCAGCTTCAGCCTGAAGTTTATAAAGACAAATCGATTACCGAGTTGACCGATGAGTTAAAGACACTTCAACCGCATCTCACCGAAAAAACAGATCACATCCCATCTGAAACACAACAATCCAAGCTGGAACAGGAACGAATCCTTAATAGTTTAAAAGTACATTTGCTCCAGATGGAACTGCAAAATAGGCAATTGAAGGCAGAAATAGGCGAATCCGCACGGGCGGGGGGCGACCTGAACAAATTGTGGTGTGCCATTGAGCAGAGTTCAAGCGTTATTGTAATTACCAATAATTGGGGAATTATTGAGTACGTAAATCCCAAGTTTACCCAATTGACGGGCTACCATTCCGAAGAGGTGATAGGGAAAAATCCACGCATCTTAAAACCCGACAGTGTATCGTCCGGGGAATTCCGCAAAATGTGGGAAACCATTTCCTTGGGTAAAGAATGGCGTGGAGAATTTTGCAATAAGAAAAAAGACGGCGAACTTTATTGGGAATTTGCATCTATCTCGCCGGTGAAGAACGCCAACGGAGTCATTACGCACTATGTTGCCGTCAAGGAGGACATTACCGAACGTAGGCGATCTGATGAAGAAAGAAACAACCACCTGCGCG
The DNA here is from genome assembly GCA_964372185.1 of uncultured candidatus Brocadiaceae bacterium. GTDB lineage: Bacteria > Planctomycetota > Brocadiia > Brocadiales > Brocadiaceae > JACVXV01. The sequence goes on along the minus strand of CAYJPZ010000063.1, from coordinate 15,109 downwards.
AGTTGGAAGACTTCATGTCATTCTCTACGATAACGAACGAGGCAATGCAGGATGAGTCACTATTCAAGCACCTCTCCACTGCATTGCGTACTCATTTCATGCCGGATATGGTAGCCGTTGTTATGATAGACAGAGAAAGGAACATGCTGTATGTGCCGCTTTCAGACCCACCGTTGCCGGTTCATGATATTATAAAAAATGAGGCTGTTTTGGATCCGTCATTTTGCACGGTGTTAACCAATGGACAAATGCATATACTCAACGATATTGCCAATGAATCTCCCTGTCGATGCATCCAGCACAAAATTGAAAAAGGCGGATATATTTGTATTCCACTTACCGCCGGTGGAAAAACATTCGGCATGGTGATCCTGTTTAAACAAAACATGGCTTCCTGGGAAGGTGAGAAAATACGCAGGTTGATGTCGAACTACATTGGGCTGACGGCGTTGGCGCTTCACCGGCTGGAACTTCTGGACATAGCCAAGCATACCAACGTAACGGACGAAGTCACCGCAGTGTACAGCAATAGGTTCTTTAACGAGATACTAAGTAAACAATTATCTCTGGCAAAACGGCGGAATGAGTCCTTGTGCATCCTTATTGTAGATGTGGACCATTTTAAAGAGATTATTGATAACTACGGCGCCGACGTTGGTGACCTCCTGTTGCAGCAGGTAGCCAGGGTGCTTAGTGACTTTTTGAGAGAATACGGCATTATTGCGCGATATGGCAATGATGAATTTGCCATCATCATGCCCGACATGTTAAAGAATCGGGCGCTTGTTCTTGCGGATGACCTTCGTCGGATTATTGAATCTACGGATTTCGACGACGGTACAACGGAGCAGGCCGTTACGCTGACTGTGAGTATTGGCATTGCCACTTTCCCGGAGCAGGCAGCTGACCAGGAGTCATTGATAAAATGCGCAAACAAGGCGCTCTATAAGGCCAAAGAAGATGGAAGAAACAGGATTGCAGCCATTTAGCCATGCAGGATTTACCTTTTCAGTTTCGAGAATTTCGATCCCTCAAGGGTAAGGTTATACATCAATCCCTTCTGGCCGAAAACAAAGCCTACGATAGGTTCATTGATTTTTGTCGTGTCAAAGGAAGCGCCGGTGCCGATATTTACTAAGGCTACCGATCCGTCAACACCTGCCTTCCATCCGGAACTATTTCGAAAGCTTTTAAGGGCGTCCTCTTGTATGAATATGAGCATTATGTCCTTCTTTTGCCCACCAAGTTGGAAGCCGTATGATGCGGCCGCTGTGCTGTAATAATCAACCGTTTTTCCATCAATCATCAACGCCCCCTCCCCGTATTCCCCGCCAATGACCAGTCCGCCTTTAATGACGCCCGGTATTATCAGCACCCCCTTTGCACTCTTGAGGAATTCATCAGAACCTTTCACCTCATTGCGAAACCGCTCCATGGCGGCTTCAACCAGGATGTCTATCTCTTTAGCGCTTTTTGCAAAAACCTGGTTTGATAAAACCGTTCCGAGTGAAAAAACGATACCGGTAAATAAAACAAAGGTCAGTAAACGTCTTAAATAATGTTGCATAATGGTAGTTCCTTGTTTGTTAGTGATTGAAGATGGAGTAATTACCAGAAAAGCAGTTTATCACAGGCAGTATGGAAGCGCAAGAGATAAAACGATGGAATGTATTCAAGCAATATGCCACGGAAAACCCACCCATGTACCACTTCCAGGAGGGGAATTCTGCTGGATGCGTTATTTTGTGCGGAATATTGGGTGGCATGGACAAACCCTGTTTGTCCGTGCCTATTCGTGTAAATTCGTGTAATTTGTGTCTAAAAAAGTCGCCGAAAGCCTAATTTATTACCCTTAATCAAAATTATCTGAAAATGGCAATGAAAAATATTACCTATATGGTGCCGGAGAATGACAAGGAGATATTCGTAACCCCTGCGATAGATTGTATCCCGGATTTGGTGCGGGAAAACAAGCACAAAATAGGTACTTATATATTCAAAATCAATGGTATTCCTTTTCAAGCGCTACGGGACAAGACCCGTGAAGAATTGTTGCACAAGGCCGTACAGTATACGCATGGGATTAAATCCTTGCTTCGGGTGAAAGGCAGGTATGGACAAATAAGTTTGTCCATACCACCCGCAAATAGTCTGCTATCAAGGGCTATCTCCCAATATCAAGATGAAGTATTGGGTAAAAGGGGGGAGTTGGAGCATAAGCCGATGAATGAAGTTTCCATTATTTTGACGGGGCATGAACCGGTTTTTTACCATCCCGGTATATGGGTCAAAAACCACCTTGCCCACCATGTCGCAAAAAGGGTGGGTGGTATTGGTATAAATATGATTGTGGACAATGACGCCTGTACTATGGGCTTTCTCTATGCGCCCACGTTGTCTGGAAATTCGCTGCACATTCAAAAAATACCGCTGGTGGAGGGCAAGGACAGAGTGGCTTACGAAGAGATTGTGTTTGACGATTTTAAGATATTGCTTAGATTCAGAGACGAAGTCCTTTCCCTTCTTAAAAACAATGCGTTGAATGCTGATGCTTTATGCGGTAAGTCAATGAACGACGCTACAATCCAACCTTTGTGCGAAAACACAAAAACAGTGATGGCCGATATGCGGGTTGCGTTTGAAGGTTACATCGCCCGTGTTGTGGCGTGCCGCGAACGCGGGTGTGTTGACATGGTTGGGTTATTAACTGCCGCCAGGGTCGCCCTGGAAGAGGATTTTCAGATGAAAAATCTCGAAATCCCTGTTTCCTGGATGTGTAATACCGATGGATTCTACCACTTCTTTTTGCATGTTTTGCACAACGCAGTGCGGTTCGCACGTATACACAATGCAGGGCTGGCCGAATATCGCGGTATCCACAAAATCCGCTCAAAGGCAAATCCGCTGCCGGACCTGAACGTCGGCAATAACATAACAGAACTGCCCTTTTGGGTATGGAAACAAGGGGAAGAGCGGAGAAGGTGCTATCTGCTGAATGACGGCGATCTCTTAAAAATTACCGACGGAATACACGTGGTTGCAACCCTGAAAAAAAATGAAGACGGAAGCGAAAACATGCAAAAGATAAGGGCTCTGCAGGAAGACCGGATTAAGCTGCGTCCACGGGCGATTACAACAACCATGTTCTCCCGGTTATTCTTTTCTGACGTCTTTATTCATGGGATCGGGGGGGCAAAATACGATACCATTACCGATGAAATTATCCAGGAGTTCTTCGGGATGTCCCCGCCTTCCTGCGTTACGAATTCCGCCACCCTGTTTTTACCACTTAACGCCTTAGATAGGGACACCGGGGAACTTCAACGTGTGCAGCGCGAACTAAGGGACATGTCGTATAATCCGGAACGATACGCATCAAAAGAGATATTGAACGATGCCGACTTTGCGAATCGAGTCAAAGAGAAAAAAAGGATACTCGCAATAATGGAAGGCTGCATTACGGATGAGAAGAAGGCCTATTTCAATCAAATCAGGGAACTGAATAAACTACTGCTCAACCAGATACGCGCAGAATTCCTTAATAAGCAAAACGAACAGAATGCCCTGATGAATGGCCTTGCCCACGAAAACGCCGTAAAATTTCGCGAATATCCCGTTTGTATGTTCCCTACTGAGTTCCTTCGGGGACATTATACAAACGTTTTTTCCGAAGGGTAAAATAAAGATACGCGGCAGTAATGGAGCTAATAACCAGGCCGATGATAATCAGATTGGTTTTAAGGACAAGCACCGGGTAAAAGGCCTCTTTTACGTCAATTTCCACCAAAAGCGCCCAGGAAACGTCTTTGAGATTTTCAAGTGGTGTATATGCGCTGAGGACGGGGATGTTGCGATAGTCCCTTATTACCTTGACGTCCGAGTTGCCCGCTATGGCCTCGCGTTTTGCTTCAGTATTGATTTCGAGTTTTAAAATGGTGTTTTGGGAGAAGAACCTCGATTTGGAGCGCATAAAGCTGTCGCTGCCAAGGATGTATATTTCTCCAGTCTCGCCCAGTCCGTCTCTCTGTGATACGATGGGGTCGATTTGTGAATAGGATACCTCTGCAATGACAGTCCCCAGGAGTTTATTGCTAAGGTCATATACCGGGGCTGCCCCGAGAAATATAAAATCTTTTATCTCTTCGCACCAGGCTAAATCGGAAAATTTGATACTCGATAATCCTTCCTTGAAAATTTCTCCGATTGCATAAGATGCGTATTCTCCCGTACGCAAATTGGTGCCGATATATTCATCTCTTTTGACTCCAAAAACGACGGAACCATCGGAGTCTACCATAAATATATTATTATATCCGTACTGTCTAAGGAAGTGCTCAACCAGCGGGCCATAATAGGTATCCACCTGCTTGTAGGCGGGATCATTAAAGCCGCCAGTCTTAAAGGCATTTGAAAACCGTGGTAAACTTTGGACGATCAAAGGGTTTTTGGAGAGGATATTAATGTCGCCGTATCTCTCATGGAAATAATTCTGAATTTGCATTTTCTTAATTTCCCTTACAGAAATCAAGTGGTTCATAACCTCGTTTTTAATAGAGGGAACGAGGTATTGGTATGCCATAGGCCCCATGATAACAAAAAAAACCAGAATGGCGATACCTGAAGCGATAAGTATTCTATTTATGGGTTTCAATTGCGAAGTTCCACCTTTTAAAAAATATCCGTGATTATATAATACCTTCAACGGTTTTTCATGTAGAGCGAAGAGCCTCTTTGCTCTACAAACCGCTTAAACAAAACAAAAGAACCTTAATATCTTACAAAGTAGATTAACTTTGTCAAGCCTTTTGAGAAGAAATCCGGTACCGTTGGATAAGGAACAGTATGTCTTCCCTGTTACCATCGGTTACTTCAATGGTAAAATGGGTAATGCGATTTTCTTTAAGGATGTCAATGACCCTTTTCATGTCCACGTCTGACGTGCCGGAAAAATGTGAATGGGTATCGCCGCTTGGATATTTAAAGTCCCAGTTGAGCGGTGTTTCGTTTGTATTCAGATGCACACCAATTACCTTGCACTGCTTGCAAATTACATCCAGTCCGGCATAGAAATCAAATTTGTTTAAAATGGAAGATGCCCATAGATGCCCGGTATCAAGCCAAATGGGGCAATCAAGATACATAAGGTTCGACGGTGTCTGATTACCGTTGCCGATACCCGGAAAGTCGTTTTCCAGGCAGATGGTATAGGCGGGGTAGCTTTCCCTGAGCAGGTGTATATTTTTTTTAACGGTTTGTTGATACCTTTTATATTCTTCCGTTTCCAGAAACCGGGGGTCCATCACCCGTGTATCACCGAGGCGATATTTATTATCGATGGCGTCACGCAACACCTTGCCGTAATTGGCAGGGTCGTTTTTGATGGGTTTGTGGGTCATAAAGAAGCCGTGAAATAACACGATACTGCTATGAAGCTCCTTCATAATGAGCGCCGTATTCTGAAACCCGGAAAGCACGACGTCAAAATCGCCATGAGCCAGGTTGATAAAATAATCTGAAAAGACGGGGGCATGAACGGTGAACCCGACGCCAAGCCCTTTGATTTTTTCGTACAACTCCCTTGTAACGGAATTATGTAGTTGAATGCCAAAGATAAAGCCGTGCGATTCGATAAGTTCCCGGCATTGTGCAATTTTTTCCGGGATGTTACCCTGTCGAAAACAAATAGTGCTTAGTTCGATCTTAATATCCATATAATATTATAGTTTTGCAACGCCTCTTTAAGAATGTTTTGTAACGGCTCATGGGGATAGGTAAAAGCGGATAGCAGCTTTTTGAAGGGGGACTTCAAAAAGCTCCCACAATAAACGGGGCTATGGCATTGTATTCCTGGCTCTTCTTGAATACCGGCGGAACAGTTACAGAATTTATTTATATGAAATACTATAACACAGCAAAGTCGTAAAGCAAGGTAACAAAAAGTAGATGTTTTTCCCTGGATTTGTCAAAATGCCAATTTGATGTTTAAGTAAACAGGATTCGTTATAAAGATCAGTTGCCGGATAGTTACGAAAAAACACTTGAAATAAAACGCCGTTTTTAGTATATTTTATACTTTGCAACACAGTTTAAACAGCCGCTATTAACGCTGGGTATACATAGTTGTGGAGATTTATTTTGATAATAGCGATTGATGGGCCGGCCGGGTCGGGGAAGAGCACTATTGCAAAAATGATTGCGAAACACCTGGGTTTTACGTATCTCGATACGGGCGCGATGTACAGGGCGCTTACCTGGAAGGCTATGCAAACGGGGGTAAACCTGGAGAGCGGGGATGCCTTATGCAAACTTATGGATCAAACCTCGATTACTTTTCAGGGTAGAGGTGAAAACGCCAGGATATCCGTGGATGGCGTAGATATAGCGCGGGAAATCAGGTCTCCCGCGGTAACCAATAATGTCCATCACATATCCTGCGTCGCCGGGGTTAGGCGTCGTATGGTAACGCTCCAGCAAAAATTCGCATCTGAAGGCAATGTGGTTGCTGAAGGGCGGGATATGGGAACGGTTGTCTTTCCCAGCGCAGAAAAGAAGTTTTTTTTAGATGCAGATATCGAAGAGCGCGCCAAAAGGCGTTATAGCGAGCTTCAGGCATCGAGTAAAAAAGTTTCTTATCAGGGCGTTGTGGAGGATATGGAAATCCGGGACAGGCGTGACTCAACCAGGAGCAATTCGCCATTAACGATGAGTCCCGATGCAACCTACATTGATACTACAAAGTTAACTATTGAAGGGTTGTTCAATAGAATCATGAAAGAGATTAAAGCGGCGTTGTAAAACTAAGGTCATCAGCGCCACTCATAAACGTATTTTATTTCATTGAACTTTTTTATTGTTTAGTAAAGTTTATTTCGGAGAATTTATCAAATTATGTATCGTGATATTTTAAAAGAATATAATGTAAATTTGGAAGACGTTGAAAGAGAAGTTGCGGCCATTATGGCGGAAGAACATACCCAGGCGAAGATTGACTCCACGTACCTTACCTCCGTGCAAAACTTCGAGGTTGGCTCCGTGCTGAAAGGGCGTGTTTTAAGGATTCTTGGAGACAATGTTATTATTGACTGCGGTTACAAATCCGAGGGCATGATTCCTAAGTTTGAATTTGACGACCCTTCCGAAATAAACATGGGCGAAGAAATAGAGGTATTGCTGGAAGCCGTTGAAGATGATTCCGGGCTTATCAAACTTTCCAAGCGTAAGGCAGACCGCATACGTGGTTGGGAAAGGGTTATTGAAAAATATAAAGAAGGTGACATTATCACGGGGCGTGTTACGAGAAAAATCAAGGGCGGCTTGCTGGTGGATATGGGCGTGCCTATATTCTTACCGGCGTCACAGATTGATGTGAAACCACCGGGGGATATTGCGCAGTACATCGGCAGGGAAGTAACGTGCAAGATTCTGAAAATTGACGAGTCTCGCCAAAACATCGTCGTCTCCAGAAGAAAACTCATCGAAGAAGAACGCGACAAGAAGAAGAAGGAGTTGATGGCGGAGATCGAAGTGGGTCAGCTCAGAAAGGGCGTTGTAAAGAACATTGCCGATTTTGGCGCATTTATCGACCTGGGCGGGTTGGACGGCCTCTTGCACATCACCGATATGAGCTGGGGCAGGATAAGCCATCCGTCGGAAGTCCTTGCTATCGATGATGAAGTTGAGGTTAAGATACTTGATATCGACAAGGAAAAGGAAAAGGTTGCGCTGGGATTAAAGCAGAAATCCGAGAATCCGTGGGTGAACATCGAAGGGAAATATCCCGTTGGCACCAGGGTTAAGGGGCAGGTGGTCAATATCATGTCATACGGGGCGTTTGTAAAGTTAGAGACGGGTATTGAAGGCCTTGTGCATATCTCTGAAATGTCATGGACACGCCGTATTAATCATCCATCTGAGATGGTCGCTATCGGGGATATGGTGGAAGTGGTGGTGCTTAAGATTGACAGGGAAAAAGAGGAAATATCCCTCAGCATGAAACAGACGGAGGTAAACCCGTGGACCATCATAGAAGAGAAGTATCCGGCGGGGACGAAGGTGAAAGGACGCGTACGCAATCTTACGAATTACGGCGCATTTATTGAAATTGAGGAAGGCGTCGACGGATTGCTGCACATCTCCGATATGTCGTGGGCGAAAAAGGTTGGACATCCTTCCGAGATTGTGAAGAAGGGTGACAAGATTGAGGCCTTGGTGCTCTCCGTGGACCGTGAGAAGAAGAGGGTTGCGCTGGGTCTCAAACAGCTTTCCGACGACCCCTGGACGAAGGAGATTCCCGATAAATTTAAGGTAAACGACATCGTTAAGGGCAAGGTGACGAAGTTAACCAACTTTGGCGCATTCCTGGAGCTTGGCAAAGGCATTGAGGGACTGTTGCATGTCTCTGAATTTTCGGCCGAGAAGGTGACCAATCCTGCCGACGTTGTTAACATCGGCGATGATTTGGAAGTGCGCGTTATCCGCATTGAGCCGGAAGCAAGGAAGATTGGGCTTAGTCTCAGAAAAATAACGGAGTCGGATTTAAGAGCTGCACGCAATGAAGCTGCATCAGATTCTTCTGCAAAGAGCTAAAACGGGGCGGATGCTTCTTGTCTGTTCATAAATAGTGCACAATTCCCCTCTAATAATTCGGGTGAGAAGGTATACGTGCAAGGTAAGTGTTTTTTGGGGCGCGGACAAACCCTGTTTGTCCGCGCCTTTATCGTAATATAGCGGTACGGAAACCATTGGAGCAGTCGCTTGGTAACGGTCACTTGCCTCCAACTGGAAAACGAGGCGGAGTAAACTCGAAAAAAAGATTTTCCGTTAGTTATGGATACATAACTTAACAGCACAGGGGAGAAGAGGGATGTGTTTGCCGTTGCCCCCTCCCCAATCAACTCTTTTAGAAATGTGAGGGGGGTATGGAATCTGCATTACAAATATATCTAAAAGAGATTTATCAAATTCCGCTGTTGTCTCCCGAAGAGGAAAAAACAATTACCCTACAGGTGATTGCCGGGGATAAAGAAGCAAGGGAAAAGCTGGTACGCTCTAACCTGCGATTGGTTGTCAGCATTGCAAAGGCGTATGTGCATCGCGGGCTTTCGTTTCTGGATTTGATAGAAGAAGGGAATCTCGGCCTGATCCGCGCAGTGAGTGGGTTTGATCCATTGACCGGATACAAATTCAGCACTTACGCAACTTGGTGGATCAAGCAGGCAATCCGTCGGGCTTTAACCGATAAATCAAAAACAATCCGCATTCCCTCCTATATTGTCGAAAAAATATCCGAACTAAAAGCAACCTCCACCTATTTGTTCGACAAACTTGAAAGAACGCCGGAATCGAAAGAGATTGCCGCGCAAATGGACATCACCGCAAAAAAAGTCGAATACATCGAACATGCCATACGGTCTACGGGTTCGCTGGACAAAAGCGGCGTTACGGGTTCCGACCTTATTTGGGAACTGAGTAAGGTGATGCCGGATACGAAAACGCTCCTGCCCGAAGAGGAATTTGACGCGGCGTGCGACAGGGAAACGGTAAAACACCTTTTGGAGATTATTGACGAAAGACAAGCTGCGGTGCTGAAGATGCGGTTTGGGCTTAGCGACGGTGATCCCAAAACCCTGGATGAAATCGGGAAGCAATTACACATCAGCCGCGAACGTGTGCGGCAGATAGAAAAAGAGGCTATCTTAAAATTACATTACATTGTTACGAAAGAGGAATAATGGCTTTATGGAAAATTTAAAAAAACTTATTCGTGATGTGCCTGATTTCCCTAAAAAGGGGATTGTTTTTAAAGATATAACACCCCTATTGCAGGACCCGAAGGGGTTGCGAACCGCCGTGGAAGTGATTTCACAGCATTATAAAGGCAAGAAGATTGACATTGTCGTTGGGGCGGAGGCCCGTGGCTTTATTTTAGCGCCTACCGTTGCATTTAACCTGGGCGCAGGGTTTGTCCCCGTCAGGAAGCCCGGCAAGCTGCCTTACAAGAAGATTAGTGAAAGTTATGCACTCGAATACGGCACCGATACCCTGGAAATGCACAAGGACGGCATAAAAAAGGGACAAAACGTGCTTATGGTGGATGATTTGCTTGCGACGGGCGGAACGATGGCGGCCTGCTGCAAAATGGTCGAATCCGTCGGCGGAAACATTGCGGGATGCGCCTTCTTAATTGAATTGGCGTTTCTTAATGGAAAGAGCGCGTTAAGCAAATACGATATCTTTTCAGTAATTAAATACTAAAGCGTCTCTTAATTGAGAACTATTTCTATTGATTTGCCCTCTTTCCAGACCTGATTGAACATCTTTGCGTTCTTGAGGGCGTCAAGTGCCTGCTTTTCTATCCATGTGATAATATCGCTGTAACCACAACGAAAACAGCCAACCATTACGGGACCTTTTAACGCCTTGACGACCACGGATATGGCCTCACCGCTGCAGTTGGGGCATTTAGTTGATGAGATTACTGCCTTGTGTTTTTCTTCGACTTCCTTCTTTTGAAAATGGTCTGACATTTTTTACGCTCCTTCAAGGGGAATAGACATGAATTTGTATCTACATTCGAAACCCATCTTACTGACCGGCTGTTTCGTCAATCAGTTTGAAGATTTAGTGTATCGCTTTTCTATTTTAGTTTCAAGGAAAAAGAGTAGCAAGTGGATTGCTTGATTGAATAACGATAAAAAACTTGACATCGTCCAATAGTGTGCTATTATATTTTGATTCGTAACACTAATAACGGAGGAAAATATGTCAAACTTAGTCAGATTCGGGGTATCTCTGGAGAAGGAATTGCTCCAGAGATTTGACGAGTGTATAAAAGAAAAGAAATATACCAACCGCTCTGAGGCCATTCGAGACCTCATCAGGGATGACCTGATAAAAAAAGAATGGCAGGAAGGCAAAGAGGTTACCGGATCAATAACCATTGTTTATAATCACCACAAGAGAGAATTAACCAATCTCCTCATTGATATTCAACACGACTATCATGACACCATCCTCTCAACCCAACACATCCACCTGGATCATGACAATTGTCTTGAAATAATCGTGGTAAAAGGAAAACCAAAAGAAATAGAGGCATTATACGGAAAGCTAAAATCTGCAAAAGGGGTAAAACACGGGGGATTTTCTATGACGACAACAGGGGCTGAAATAATTTAAGGGCAAAAATTTTTTCCGTTAACGATAGCACGTATTTATTGTTCGTGATATTGTTGTAAGGTATTCCTATGCATATCAGTGATGGAGTTCTCTCTCCCTTCGTTATCGGGATAGGTTGGGCTATAGCCTTACCCACAGTAGCGCTATCTGTTCGCCGCTTACGGGCAGACCGGGTGGGCGCTTACGGGGTGGTAGCAGCGGCCTTCTTTGCCGGTTCCACCATCCACGTGCCTGTTGGGCCATTCAGTATGCACCTTGTGCTCACCGGTATGGCGGGCCTTCTGCTTGGGTGGGGCGCGTTAACCGTAATAACCGTAGGACTTCTATTACAGTCCCTGCTTATTGGTTTCGGCGGGGTTACGGTGTTGGGCGTAAATATTGCCGTCATGGCCTTGCCCGGCGCCATCATGGGGGCGCTTGGACGCAGGTGGATGAAACAGGTCTCCGCTAAAAAACGCCCGTGGATAGGCGCCCTTACCGGTGGGGGGACAATCTTTATTTCGGCTATTTTACTCTATGCAACGCTTTTTACGACCCATACGGCGCTTATGCCACTTGCGAAACTCGTTTTTTTGGGACACGTCCCTGTCGCTATTGTAGAAGGTATCATCAGTTTTTGGTTGGTTCACTTTCTTCAAAGAGTCAAACCGTCATTATTGGGAATTGCATCATGAAGCCTTTTTTTCAACGCAGACACGGGCAAACAAGTTTGTCCATGCAACCCTTTAACACGGGGATTCTTTTGTGCATATTTATTTTCACCACGCTTCTTCTGCAGTCTTCCGTGTCACATGCGCATGGACTTTATGTGTCCTTGAAAGAAGGGCAATTACATGCCGCTTTCAGCGACCGTTCTCCGGCGTCTGGCGCTGTGGTCACTGTCGTGGATGAGGATGGTATTGCCATCGTCAGAGGCGCCTTGAATGAAAAAGGAACGTGGACATTACCGAAGGATATCGAGGGTGAACCCAAATTTGTTATTGTAGAGGCGTCAGGCGGACATCTTACCCGGATTGCATGGCAAGAAGTTTTACACGGAACGTCAAAAGGTTTTTTTGATTACTTAAGTGTCCGTATTGCAATTGGTGTTTTAATCCTCGGCGGCGGTGGTTTTATTATAAAACGCATATTAATTCCGAAATCCCAAATCCGCAATCCAAAATGAAGACGACACCCCCTTCAACACGCATTGGAACAATACTTATTTTGCTTGTGCTGGCGGGAATTGGGTTGCTTCATAATCCTCTCTCCCTTCTCCTGTGTTTATTGATTATCAGCTTGTTCGCTTTATTGGCGGTGAGAAAGACGTTTGTTACGGTGTGGCGTTGCAAAGGCATTGCGGTCTTTTTCATCCTAACGGCCGCAACCTTGCTCTGGACGAAGGAGGGGCGTGCGCTTGCCCCTGTTCTGATAACGAAGATGTTGGCAATGTGGTTGTGGGTCGTGATGTGGATTAGTTGGGTTGGTTTTGGGCGCATTTTAGCAACCTTTGAAAGGTTAATGGCTCCGCCGGTTTTTATTCACACCGTGGCATTTACGGTACGGTTCCTGCCGATCATGTCGGAACGGTTAAAGACGATGTTTGCCGCACAGGCCTCCCGTGGCGCGAAAAAAGGGCTACACCCTTTGCAACTCCACAATCTTGCAGGAGGGATTGGCTCTCTGTTGGTAGCAAGTTTTGAGCAGGCTGAAAATGTTGAACGCGCCATGCAGTCACGCGGGTTTTGCGGTAGGTTCCATCTCCTTGTTGAAGAGACGGACGCCGTGCGAGCGCCTTGCGGTAGTTTGATTTTTCTCTTTTTCTTTGCAGGTATCGTATGGTTTGGAGTGTTTTCTGATGTCTTGTGTTATCCGTGCCCGGAATGTATCTTTCAGATATCAAAATGGCGGACTGGCGCTGTCCGATCTGTCATTATCGGTTCACCAGCATGAAAAGGTGGGGGTAATCGGGCCAAGCGGGGCAGGCAAGACCACCTTTTTCTGGCATTTGAACGGTCTGCTAAAACCCTGTTCAGGGCATGTGGAAGTATTAGACCGTCCCCTTGCCGGGCATAAGAATATCAATGAAGTAAGACGCCACGTTGCGTTGACCTTTCAGCAGGTAAACGATCAGCTTTTCTGTGCCTCCGTGTGGGAAGAGGTTGCCTTTGGTCCAAGGAATTTGGGCTGGCCGAAGCAAAGGGTTTCTGAAACGGTTGAAAAATGGCTGGCATATTTTGAACTCAGTGCGGTTAGTCATCGCCCCCCGCATCACTTGTCAGGCGGAGAGAAACGAAGGGTCGCATTGGCCGCTGCAATGGCAATGGAACCTCAACTCTTGATCCTCGACGAGCCGGCAAATGATCTGGACCACCGGAACCGGCGCCGCTTGACTACGTACCTGCAAGGTTTGCAGACGGCCATAATGGTGGCTTCCCATGATTTGTATTTGATTTCTGAAGTTACAGAACGCTGTATTCTTATGGACAACGGCAGCATTATCGCTGATAGACCCACCCGTGAATTAATCCAGGATGCGGACACATTGAAAGAGTACGGGATGGAGGTGATAAAGATGTAAAATATTTTTTTTGCGCATCGGTGGCACGAACCTGTGAAACATGTTATTTATGCATTCGGTTAAATTTAAAGGGAGATTGAGTAGATGAAGAAATATGGTTACCATTGGCTAATTGCAATTCTTTTTCTGTCTGGTGTTTTTGTAATGAATACTGCGGCCTTTGCCCATCACGGCGGGGTTTCTTCGGCCTTTGGCCCTGGCGCGCCGATCGAGACGGCATCTCCGCTAGCGCTTGGGAAGGGAAGATATTTGATCTATGAGAAGTTTGAATATGTGCCGTTTGAACACGAAGACCATGCGGAGCCGGAAAACATAGACACCTTTGCCTTCTTCAATACGGTTCTCGGCTATGGTGTAACCGATGCGCTTTCTTTTTATGGCATCCTTCCCTTTGCCAGGAAGGAGCAAGACGGCCTGGGCGCTTCGGACGGCTTCGGAGACCTGGGTCTGATTGTCCAATACGGCTTTAAGCTGGGCGAAAGGGACGGGATACGCGGTTTGTACGGTTACGGACCCGAAGACTCTTACGGCGCGGATTACAGCAGTGACGACTTAAAGTTGTCAGTAATAGCAGGCTTTACCGTGCCAACAGGTACCGCCTCAAACCGGGATGATGAAGGAAACAGGTTTGATATGGGCATGCAGCCAGGCTTTGCAGCGCCGAGCTTTACCATCGGCTTTGCCGCTTCGAAAATGGTTATTCCCCATGTTACCTTAACAAGCGACACCTCTGTTCTTGCCTTTACCGGGACGAACGACGGTAAACCCGGCAATGAGGCTCGTTTTAATGCGGCATGTGGATATGAAATCTTCGAAAAGGCGGGTGGTTTTCTCTCCAGGCTTGATATTATCGGGGAATTCAATTTTCTTCATTTAACAAAGGACTTGAATGAAGAGGGTGAAAAAGAGAACGTTTCCGGCGGTTCGATTCTTTATCTCTCGCCGGGTTTACGGGCCACCTTTGGCAAGCATGTGAGCGTGGGGGCATTGATTAAAATTCCCACGTGGAAGGATTTGAATCACGAATCAGAGCAACAGGGCGCTGAAGGTTTAGAGGAGTACAGGGCGATAGTCACCTGCTCGGTATCTTTTTAACATGTCAGTATTTGTTCGGCGAATAAAACAAACAGGTCGCTCATCATGGCAGGGACACGGGCGCCGTGTCCCTACTTTGAATTTTCTCCCGTTCCCAAGCTGGAGCTTGGGAACAAGGCAAAAATTGAATAGAAAGGTGTTTACTATGATTAAAAATAACCGTTATAAAAAATGTATGATATTTCTGATACTCTTTTATGTCTGTTCTCTCCATACGGCCTCTGCCCATGAAGGACACTCCCATGAAGCGGTGATTACCATTGGGAAGAAGCCGGT
>CAYJPZ010000062.1:0-19897 GCA_964372185.1 uncultured candidatus Brocadiaceae bacterium | reverse complement strand
TGGTGTTGGTTTTAACGCCTACACCATATGGCTGACTTCCCACCTCCATTGTGGCGATGACCTGATTCGTTGCCCCGTCTATCACGCGGACTTTTGGTGGCTTCGTTCCCACCCCATCCGGGATGACCTGATTCGTTGCCCCGTCTATTGTTGTGACACCATCATTGGCTACATATACGCGGTTAGTGTTGGAATTAACGCCTACACTACCGCGAGTAGGTATATCAAACGGCACCTCGGCGATCACTGCCTGGCCGTGAAGAGTACCGTTGCCGACTGTAACTGCAAGGCACAGGAATATTAATATAAACCCTATCAAATACCTCAAACGTCTTTTCATCCCTTTTTCTCCTTTTTTAAATGGGACAGATTTTACCTTTGCTGGCGCAATCTAAAAGATTGATCCAGCAAGAGAATGCAAAAAATACTCATGGGTTCTCATAATTCCATTTAGGGGGTAGTCGGTTAGCCCCTCTACTCACGCTGTAACACATTGGAACGTGGGAAGTTAACTGTTCTCCTGCCACGGTCTGCTATTCCTTTCGTAACTAGTTCGCTAGTTGTGAGTTACGAAAATTCTGGAGGAACTAACCGACTACCCCCCCTCCATTTTTATTGTTTTTCTTTGCTCTCTTTTTGACCCTTGACTATCTTTCGCACGCCAAAAAAACAAATTATACCAAGCACTGCCAATAATAGTTGGTACAAGGGAGCCCTTATAAAGCATCTTCCTTGTCCCATCATCATCATAGCATCACCAAATCCTGACGGGGGACGCATGGAGTACACGACAACCAATCCAAAGACGCCAACAACAAGCATAACAATACCAATTGCTTCTGTTTTCGTGTCCGGGTTAATAATAAATCTCCTGTACAAATAAAGTGGCATAAATACAATCGTCAAGAAAAAGGTACCAATCATCCAACAAATAGCCGCAAACGTATGATAGCCCCTTTTTTTGGCATCATAATATACCCAACAAGCCACGGCTGCACAAATAAGGAATCCGATTGATTTCATAAAATTTACCCCTTCTAAATTTTGTCAACTTTTCACCGCCCTTAATAAAATTAAGAACATTTAACTTACTATTTATTCTACTCAATTATTGTTTTTGTTCTTTTACAACAACTGTACCCGCGATTTTGTCATGCCATGCCTGGCCATCCTTATCCCAAATAGCCCAAAAATAACCAAGACCGAATACTAATCCACTTACACCTTTACCAATGGTTTCGCGTAGGAGCATTCGCCAAAAACCAGGATTATTACCGGTAAGTTTCTCTACTACTTTCGCGCCAAGCAACCACTTACCCAGTGTCATTCCCTTGCTTAAGAGCCGAGATAAGAAGTACACGTATCCCAGCGTAACAATAACTAACGCAATACCGTTACCAATGACCGCCCCCAAAATCGCAGCAAAAATCATGTATAGGATTGTCACGATAATCGGATCTATGACACTTGCAAACAATCTTCTAAACAGATCCGCCTTTTTCCCAACTGTTTTGTTTGGGATAAAGGCCTCGCACCAATTACAGAACAGCTTATCTGCCACAACCTCTTTGCTACAACTTGGACAATTCATAACTACCTCCCTTTCGCCTAAATTATATCTATAAAATATGTGTAACAGTTCACGTGGTATCGGTAACGATGTAAGACAACCCCCTGTTTCCCCCTTTTTTAAGGGGGAAGACAGACGCCCCGGCGGGGACGTCTCTACACAATCCCCCTTAAAAAATGGGGCTAGGGGGTTGTATTCCTGGCTCTTTTAATACCGGCTGAACTGTTACAAATCTGTTAATTTCCCGTGATGAGCAAAATATTATCTCCATCATCATTTCCTTAATTCTTCTGAGCCTTTATGTCTGTAAATGAAACAGATTGATGTGATTCTGATTTGTCTTTTAAATCATAAAGCACGTAATCAAAAGAAACAGCAAAATTTGACCCTATTTGTTTGAGATTCTCTATTTTTTCTGTGCAAAAGTAAAGCGTGACAGAGCTTGTCGATTTAGCATTTAAACCTAACCCTTCACATTCCCAGAGAATATCCTTGTGTCGACGATCACTATTGTATCTTTCAAATCTGAAACAGTTACCCATTTCATCTGTCAAACTTGGCGTACCAGATGACGCAGCTAATTTGAGTTCCTTATCTGACTGATTTAAAAAGTCCATGATTACAGCAATCCTATCTTTTGATGAAACTACCACATTTTTCATGGTTACTATTAAATCTCCAACCTTCTTGGATTTTGGACTGCTGGCAGATGGAACATAGCCGGCAGCAGGAACCTGTTGACTGGATAATTGCGGAGATTCTACACCCCTTGCAAGGAGTTCTTCTATTGCCTTTGTCTTTGCAATATTTGCCGCAGACGCGCTAATTATCTTTGCAGTGACAGTATCCAGTACTTTAGCAGAAACCCTTATACTGTCTCCAAAGGGAGTTATTGTCCCTGTTATCAGGGCATCTACACCGGCGAGCTGTCCCAGCTTCCGTGCCACCTGGGGGTCCATTAAACCAGTCGTGGAAAGTTTGTTTTCCTGTAAGATCGCCTTCAGATGCGTCCTGTCCACGATTTCAAATCCTTTTTCTGACTCGGAAAGGGTTATAGAAAGTTCTTCGGCAAGAAATCGCCCAAGTTCAGTTACATTCCCCTGAAGGTCGGTAAAATCAACCACGGCAATCGTTTTTTTGCCTGCTTTTGCAATCTTAGCAGCCATGGTAGTAGAGAGGTTACTTATTTCTCCCTCATAAGCCATTAACGAACTGGTAAAAGACATTACCATGATTACCATCAGTTTAACCAGCAAAATCCTTTTACCCATTTTTCTTATCTCCTTTAACCTTGAATGGTTGTTTTTCTCTTTGCGATGGTTTCATTTCACCGCAACCTTTACTCTATCGCTTGATAACTCAATTATTTCTACCTTAACGTCCATGAAATATGTTGTGCTGATGATGTCGGCAAGGGTTTGTGAGGAACCGGTAAATTTTAAAAGGAAAACGGCCTTACCATTTTTGTAATACTGCTGGTTTACTTGTTTTACTCCAAAGAGATAGCCTATTCTTCTCTGGAAATTCCTTAGTTTCAGATAATCTTCAACGGATACTTCCAGAAGTATGTCCCTTCCATTAAGCAATGAATTGCCCCAGATTTTTGTAATCTCGTCCGTTAATGGTTCACAGATGTTCTCTCCCGCTTTACTAAAGGCATTCTTACAAGCGGATGTTTTATTTGCACCCACACCATTCGCATCCAGGCATTTTTCGGCCAGTATCTTGCCGGTTTTTGCACTTACTACTTTTATATCCAGATGTACGATACACCCCACCAGACCGTCTGTATCTAAATTCGTGACGTTTTCTACGCCCCCCTTTCCTATCATCAAAATATCCGCTTGTGGTTCATCACGGCAAAAACCACTGAAGTCTCCTTCTTTAAAGGCATTCAAAACATCTTTTTCCTTAAGGATTCCTGTAGAAAACAGATCGACTACCGAGAACCCATTCATTGAAAAGGTCTTAATTATCTGTTGTGATGCAAAAGAGCCTCTCATTGTTTCCTGTCCTTCTTCGTTTATGATCACAACTATTCGTGGATTTCCCATTGATTCTATAAGTATTCTCAATGCATCCAAATCATTCTTAACAGGCATTACCGATATGGTCACTTTTACCTTTACCATGATTGAGTCATGATTCCTCTGTTCTTCTAAAATATCGTAGGTTTTAACGTAGCCTTTTGCCCTTGTTACAATGGAATCATCAATGGAAACGGCATTTTGTGTGTAGCTCTCCGCCGTTACCAGCGTGCCAAGCACCTTTCTTACCGCATTTCTGAAGGCGTCTTCCAGAGCGTCCTTTCTTGCGGGAATTATTTTGTTGTCGTAAACAGGGGATTCTCCCTGCACGACAACCGTTTCTGTTGCCGCAGCTATTTCCGGGGTTGTTTCTGCCGACCACGAGGGTGTTGCTATGGAAAAAACAAAAAACGTAACTATTGGTATGATCATTTTTGGCCTCATAATAACCCTGCTCTCCATTTTTATTTTCTTAATTGTTCCCTTGCGCCTGGATGATCCGGCTTTATCCTGATAATCTTCTCAAAACTCTCCTTTGCCTTTTGATATTCTCCCATAGGTTTATATGATAGTCCCAGATAATAAAGGGCATCCAGATAATAAGGTCCTTCCCGGGATACTATGGAAAAGGTATCAATTGCTTTTTCATATTTCTGCTGATTGAAGAATGCCAGACCCAAAAAATACCTTGCCTGCCTTACTTCAGGGGTTTTCAATACTATCTCGGAAAAAATATCTTCGGCGTTTTCATTCCTGCGCTTCTCCAGAAGAACCCTTCCAAGCCCGATTTTGGCGTCTGTGTAATCAGGAGAGACCTGTACGGCATTCCTAAAAAGCCTTTCCGCTTTTTCTAAATCTCCGGCTTCCAGATACACCTCCGCGATATTATGAAGGGCAAGGGTATGATCTGGTTTTGAATGCAGAACACGCTGATAATTTTCTACAGCTCCTTGCAGGTTTTTTATCTTGTAATAAGCATTTCCGAGTTGAAAGGCAGCGTCTACATCTTCCGGATGTTTTTCCAATGCATTTGTTAAGTAAGGAATAGATTCCTGAAACTTATCCATGTGGTAGAAACTAAGACCAAGAAAATAGTATACATCGCTGGAATTATATCCAAGTTCTAGCGCCGTTTTCAATTCATGAATAGCTTCATTATACAATCCCTTTTCAAAAAATCTTTCTCCAAGAAGTTCATGCTCTATACCGTTTACCGCATATTTCAACTCAAATTGAAGTATCTCGTTTTTCCCTTTATTGATAATATAAAGAGTGTCTTCACGAAAGGTAATGGCTGAGGGTTGCTCAAGAAATTCTTTTATAAGTAGGTGATCTCTGATTAAATTCCCTGTATTATCGTATTGATAAAGGGCGTTATTCAGATAATCGGTAATAAAGACCGTATCTTCTTTCCCAATAGCGATACCCATCGGACAGATTGGCTGTTCGTTCTTATAACCCATTATCTCAAAGCTAGATATTTTCCATGATGGAGATATCTTTAAAATCCTCGCGGCGCCTCTGCCGGTAATAAAAATATTTTTCATTGAATCAATACTAATTGCTGTTACGGAGGCATCTTTTAAGGTATCTCCAATGAGTATTGACTTAACACTATTACCATCGGGATCAAAGATATGTATATAAGTTCCTATTGCATCCAAAACGTACATACTACCATCTTTATCCAGGGCAATATCTATCGGGCGTTTCAGGATGCTGTTAAAGCCTCCAATTCTTTTTTTTATGTTACCCCCTACATCAATAATCAACAAGGTATGAAGGTCAGGATTGGTAACATACCTATTGTCTGACGAATCTACAAATATCCCATAAGGTGTAAATGGTTTATCCTTGTATGCCAAATTAATCTTAACAACTTCAATGGTATTCGTTACAGGATCAACCTTTAACAACCTATGTTTATCAGCATCCGCAACAAGAATCTCCTTCATTGAATTTACAGAGATCGCGAGGTGTGTCCCAAAAGTTAATTCCTTATAAGTCTTCACTATCTCAAGATAAGATGTGATAACTTCTCCAAAGGCCGATTGCGCTTTTTCTGAAAACAGCAGGCAGAATAGTAACCCAAAAACTGCAACCGGACGCAGATGAATACAGAAACGCCATGACTTAAAAATATAAAACATAGAAAAGCATTAGTTTTTTAAAAAAATAACCGCTTAAGGGTGAACTATAAATAGCCAACACAACCAAACCCCATTGAAAGCTCCAAAGGAGCGACACGCGCATACGTTATCGCTCCGATGGGGCTTGATAATTGGCATACATTGTTTTTCTATTACTATCAGTCGATAACTACCACAACCTTTGCCTCACCAAGGATTCCGCTCTTGCTATCGGCGTCCTGAATCTTCTGTGCGTCCTCGTCTGAGATTACCAGATCTGCATTGTATTTACCGCTTACTTTTTGTGCCTTGATTGTAAGTGGATTATTGCCTATCCTGGCTACCTGTTCTGCCGCAACAAGACTCTTCCTGTATGCAACAAGACCATTTTCTACTGCAGCATTAGGATTGGCATTGGTTACATCATAAACAGCATTACCAGATTCCTTGATAACCCTGGGATACATGGCTGGTTTTGCGTCTAACCCCTGAGCAACAACAATGAGTCCTGTATAATTTTCTGCCTTTTCCACTTTCTGCATATTTCCATCTGGATTGGTGGGCAGGGGGGATATTTCTGATTTTGAAATAATATCATTCCTTTTGGTTGTGCTTACGACTTTTACTTTTCTCACCCTCTCCATTTCAACCGGTAACAATGCCTGTCCAAGGCCATTAGCGCCTATCATGGGCATTCTCATCATGAGTTGGTAGCTTCCATCATCAAATTGTTTGACCTCAGTAATTTCGGCATTCTTTACCATACCGGTCACCTTGGTTTGTATCACCCGGTTTTCGTTAATGTAGTTCCTTGTTGTTGATTCAGCATCCACTCTTACTTCGTTTGCCATTTCGACAATCCTGCCATACGCCTCATCGGTAGCGGCCCTTTTGGCCCTTACCCTGGCCTGTGCCGGGCTAATTGAATCCGGCGGCATTACGCCATCGCCAACGGAATAGATAACCATGTTTTCCCAATCAATCCTGCCCAGCATTTCACCACCTTCGATAACATTCACCTGCTCCACTACTTGTTTTCCGGTTTGCAGTTCTGTTGTTGCCGTCTTTTTTTCCTGGGAATAAAGTTGCTGAGTACCAGATAGTATAAATGGTGTAATTAAACTAAAAACTAATCCACAACCAATTTTCTGAAATATGCCAGCCGTTCCAAAGCGTGTAACATCCATTTTCTTTCTCCTTTTATGTGTTTTCATAACTTTTGCAAATGTACAAGCTGCTGAAATAAAATACGATTACAATAAAATGAAGTGTCAGCGTTTACTGGCTTTGTTATTATGGTATTATCTACTACTTCCAACGCTTCATGGCAGCCTCGTTTCGGACGAAATCCATACGATACCTCTACAAAGTTCTGCTCATAGATTGCCTCCAAATAATTGGTTAGATTTTCTGTTATCTTTATCTCTTTAACCGGTAAAAACAAAAAACGCCTTTCCCGGTAAATCACCAGAAAAGGCGTTTCATAAAACTTGTCTTTATATATTGTAAACCTTGTCTCCGTGTGTCGTGAACAGGGAAGGGAAGCAATAATATTAAGGGTGTTTGAGTTGAGTTGCAAGAAGTGTAGCATTTGGAGTCCTTTTTGAAATACCAATTCGGATTTTTACAGCCCGGATGTATTTCCGTATTTAGCGAATTTATAATTCCGGGGACACCAGACTTAATTATTCAGGAAACTTCACTTTTCTTTTGCGGTCACTTCGGGACAGGCTTCTGCCGACATAGCATGCTCCTGAAACCACCACACGAGCGATCCTGGCCAGAGGGGAATTTTGGCCGTTTTTCAACACTGAGTCAATAATTAAGTACGGTGTCCCCGGAATCTCTACAAGAGTTCTCCCTGTTTGCTCATGACATCGAAACTTTTCGACTTCTTCATCCGATAGCCTTACAGATGGGGTTTATCCATTGGAAAAGAGGCAAAACGCCTTGCCACAGGTGCCCTCTCCAGGCTTCCCGGAAGTTTACGCGACGCGTGTAGCGCCGACGCGCTTCGCCAATCGCCTGACTAAGCGCCTTTTCTTAAGATGATGATGATAGTAAATTGCTTTTCCCTTATAATGGTCACTGTCCCTATTTTCCCAAAGACAATTTCTATTTTTTGGCGGGTTATATGAATTCCACCCGTCCAGCCATCTCTTCTAGCGTAACGAGATCATAGATCATCATTAAAACTCGCACGGTATATCCAACCAGGCTTTGTTTGGATGAGTAAATGATACCTCGATGTGAAATACCGGCTTTATGCAAACGTAGAAAGTCTGCGTCTTTTGTAAAAATAACCCGACCCTCTTTGTTTGCCAAACTAAGTTGATCATAATCATTCGCGCCCAACATACCAGCTTCTTGTGCACTCAAAACATCGACACCCCGGCGGCACAGACCTTCCGTTACCGCTTTAGGAATATGCTCATCCATGTAAAACTTAATAGAATCACTCACCAAGTTTTTCTTTCAGTTTTTCCCTTAATATAGAGGGAGTTTGTTTGCGAAGTTCTGAGACAAAGGCTTCGTCAGCCCGGATCGAATCGTCAATCTCTGCCCGATGATCATAGTAATACGTTAAGGCTGCAAACACGTCAGCCAACATCAAACCGTATTCTGTGGCAATCTCATCAGCGCTCATGCCCATACGCTCATGCCATATAACGATATTTTGAACTGTAATGCGATGCCCTGCAATTCGTGGCTTACCACTCACTACGCCAGGCGTTATCTCAATATGTTGAGTTAAAATGTTCTCCATTTACCCTCCATTGTTATTTTCGATAATCCATTTTAACGAAACTGTTATTCCCAGCTTAGAACGTCCTTCTCTTCGCCATCCCCGCCGGATTTGCCGTCTGCGCCGTAGGAAATAATATCGTAATCACCATGTTCTCCCGGATACGTGTAGATATAGTTGTTGCCCCACGGGTCTTTTGGGATGAGTTTCTTTTTTAGATATGACCCCTTCCAGTTGATGACGCCCTGGGGTTGGGCTATCAGGGCTTCCAGGCCTTGCTCTTGTGTGGGATATTTTGCGGTATCGAGTTTATACATTTCCAGGGCGCTGGAAAAACCTTCGATCTGCTGCTTTGCCACGGTTTGACGTGATTCACCGACACGTCCGATCATCTTGGGGCCTATCAGCGCCGCGAGCAATCCAATAATAATCATAACAATCAACAATTCCAACAAGGTAAAACCGCCCGTTTTTAACAAGCGCAACTTCAATCTGTTTTTCATAGTTCCATTGCTCCCTGTAGTTCGATAAAAGGTTAATTTCTCGTCTGATCTTGATTAGCAGCTATGCCTTCGTAGTTAAGCAGCTCCATGCTGTCATCCTTCATCGCCATGGCATAAATTTTCATTTTAGTAAGGTACATCGCAACCTTGTCGGGGATGTAGAGAGAAGAAAAAATGGGGATTATTTTTTTCCCGCTATATTCCGGAAAATAATCGTAAATTTCTGACAGTGTTTCTTTAAACGCGTCTATATAATCAATCCGTGGGGTCGTTTTCGTTTCATTTATGAGCAATTTGTCGTCGAAGACGGCTATGATGTCAAATTCCCTGCTATTCGCCTTGTTTTTTAGGTCTCTCTTGGTCACCCGCAGCCCAAAAAATTCCATATCCTTGCAGTGGAAATATTGTTTGACAACCGACGGGATGTTGGGTGCGACAATGTCTTCAACAACCGTCCCCATTTTATTGGCAATTTCTCCCCATTTCTTGTATATCTTTTTTCTGTCCTCCCGCATCTCATCTTTGAACTCCCGCATCTCGTCTTTGAACTCTCGCATCTCGCCTTTAAACTCGTGCATTTCATGCCTAAGCGCACGAAGTTCTCTCTCTGTTTGCATCTGGGAATTACCGACGTTTTTTATATATTCTTCGAGCGTCCTCTCCAGGTTACAGACCCTGTCTTTTACCGTTGACATAACCATTCTCCTTTGTCATATTAAGGATTTGGGAAGTTACGTAAGTAATACTTTTGGCGGCTTTTTAAAATTAGGCATTCGGCGACTGACGCAAGGACACGGGCACCGTGTCCCTACATTGAATTTCCTGTACATACCTATTTGCACGACGCGCCGCGTTCTTACCTTTTAAGCGCCTGTTTGTCAAAAGACTATTTTGCATTAAGTAAAACGTTCAAGGTTCTTTGCCGGGTGTGGCATCATCTGCTAATTTATCAGAAACCGTTAATTTATCAATCCCTTTTTTGATTTCTTCGCTGCTCAGCGGCTCTTTAACCCTTGGATACATGACACCCATCGCCATGTCATCGTCAACCTTATAATAAACTACCCCGCCCAAAGGGTCAACGTGCAGCACGGCGGTCATCTTGTTGGAAATAAACCCTAGTTTTTCATGGATGGCGGTGCCGTTCGGGTAAAAGGTAAAGAGTTTTGTCTGTTCGTTTCCGGCATCGGCCTTATCGGTAAACGTTTCCATCTGCGGCGGTAGTATGAGTATTCTCTTGTCGTCGTTCCAGAAAAACCCTTTTCGGAGGTCTATTGTCACCGTCTTTGCCTTGCCGGTTGACATCGCTGCAATACGGGACTCTCTCAGAAAGGAAACGATATCGGACATTGCCTTCCGGAATTTGATGGTCTCAAACGAGCCGGCAAACCTCGGTATGGTTACTCCGGCTATAATGCCGATGATGACTAATACAATGATAATTTCGATAAGGGTAAAACCCGCGGGGTTTTGTAAGGACAATCGGGACTTGAGGTTTATTTGGTGTTTACGTTTTTTTACCCGGCATTTCCCCACTTCGGTTACATCCAATAATTTTCTTAAAAAATTGTTACGTGTTACCGGATAATGCGCTGCCACCCGGTAAAACGGCTACTTTTGTTTTTTTATCTTTTTTTCTTTTAACCGGTAAGCATCCTCAAGGTTCTGGAGCGCATCCTGAAGCTCCGGCGATATCTCCAATGCCTTTTTATATTCTACAATTGCTTCGTCAATCTGTTCCAGCGCCTGATAAATGTTGCCTAGTTTTTGGTGCGAAACAGCCAGGTTCGGGTCAATCTCAACGACTTTTTTCATATCCACCAGGGCGTCATTTAACCGGTTGCTTTTTACGTAAAGGACACCTCTGTAGTAGAGCGCCTGCGTGTCTCCCGGAATAATGCGGAGGACTTCGGTATATTCGGCAATGGCTTCCCGGATCATCTCTTTTTCCGTGTAAATTACTCCGAGGTTGAAATGTGCGCCTGCATGGTTTTTGTTTATGTACAACGCCTTTTTGAATGCCGGGATCGCATCATCGTAAGCCTTGTTTTTTGTGTAAGCCACCCCTAAATTATTATATGCCTCGGCAAAATTCGGGCTTATTTCTATTGCCCGCTTGTATGAGGCTATCGCTTCATCTATTCTTCCCCTATCAATGTATACCGCGCCCAGATTATTGTATACCTCCTTGAAATCTTCTCTGTACTGCAAGGCCTCGTTGTACGCGGCTATCGCTTCGTCTATGTTTCCCTGGAGCGCCAGCGACACGCCTTTGCCGTTTAAAAGTACGGCCAGCCTGTTTTTCGCCTCTTTGTCCTTCGGGTTAGCAGCCAGTATTTTTTTGTACGTAAGGACGGCCTGTTCTTTTGCATTGCCCGATTCGTATGAACTTGCCAGATCATAAAGCGCCGCGGTGCTTTTAGTGTCGGAACCGGCCGCTTTTTCGTAAGAAGGCACAGATTCCTGCGGACGCTCTTCTTTCCCGGACTGATAAGCAACGTTCTCCTGGCTTTTCAAAAGTTCCTGGCTTATCTCCACAGCCCTCCTGGCGATGTTTTGGGCATCGGAATCGGCGGCCTTTTCATAAGAGGGTACGGGTTTCCGGAGACGTTCTTTTTCCTTAGACAAATAAGCAATGTTTTCCCGGCTTTCTGAAAGATCAGGGTTGATCTCCACCGCCCTCTTATATGAGATAACGGCATCGTCCGTCATTCCTTTATTAGCGTATGCGTTTCCCAGGTTATGGAGGGTCTCCGCGTCTCGCGGATTGATGCTCAGCGCATTTTTGTATGCCAGGATCGCATCGTCATAGAGTTTCTTTTTGTTAAAGATGTTCCCGATGTTATAGTATGCCTCCGCGTCATCGGGATTTATTTCAATAACCTTTTTAAATGCACGGATAGCTTCGTCAAACAGGTTGTTTCTATAGTAGAGAATTCCGATGTTAAAATACGCATTAAAATTGGAAGGGTCTTCCAGCACGATTCGCTGATATTTTATTATGGTTTCCTTATCGGTTTTTGTGAGGGCGGAAAGTGATTCTTTTGGACAAAGAAAGAAGAAAAAACAATAACAGCATAAACAAACGCATACCTTGAAGTATTTGCGCATACTAAAACAAGAGACAAGAAGCTTGAGAACAAAAACGCAGAGACCTATTTTGTCCCGTTCTCTATTCACTATAGCCCCTCCTTCCCATCCTTTCGAACCAAATATGTTTTATGATAACCAGGCAACGCCTTACAGCATTTTCCTCAACAAGGTGCGTCTCTCGCATTCTAATGCCTTTTCCTTGTTGATAAGTTCCTTAATTTTGTGTGGGTGTTTTATCCCTTTTAGCCGATACTCAGCCTGTTCAGTGCCTATGATAATATTTCCCACGCCAAATCGCTTTTGCATGCTTCCTTGTGTGACGAGTATCTTGTTAATCCCGCCGTAGGTGATTTCTTTGAAATTTCTTGAAACAGGTCCCCTTTTTACCAAAAGGCACCGGGGGCTAATTACGTACCGCGTCGTATATACCGAAAGAATCCTGTAAATGACGCTGCCGCCGGCGAGAAACACCGTACAATGCCCGGTAACGGTATGTAATCCGAATACCGTGAAGCATAAAAAAAAGGCAAATGCGGCAATGGCAAAGAGCCGCCAGTAATGCGGCATGCTCGGTCTGAAAGATGTAACAATCTTGGGTTCTCCGGTTATCATAAGGGCGCCTTTACATACGCAATTAACGGTTACCATGCAATGGGCATAGCGGGTTTAATGTGATGAAATATCCAACTGCCGAAGAAGGCAAAACACACGAGCGTTGTCCAAAAAGCCTTTAAGAAATCAGCATAACGACTGTTTTTTGTATAAAATTCGATTCCTTTTATAATCAGGGTAATCAACGCCGGGTTTACAAGGATATCGTTCGTGCCGGGTGGACTATTATACCCGATGTAATTAATAAGTATACCGATTATAACGCTGACTATCAAAGAAGAATACACGTTATCTTTAATAATGCAGATGATAAAAATAATCAGCAGGTGCGATACCAGGGATTCTATTACATAGGTGAAACTTCGATAAAATTCATAAGAAGTCGCAAAATAAGGAACGAGAAAGATAAAAAGGAGTAAATCATTACTCTGCTTTTTGTTATAGGCCAGCAAGAATAGCGTCGCAGGCGCAATAAGCTTTAGGACGTCATTATCGCTCAAATAGCCTATATCTCCCAGAAAAATACAGGCAACTCCGATAATGGTGGCGAGGTATAAAAGCAACTCCTCTTTATAGTTCAGTTTTATAATGAACCAGACCAGGGCAAAAACCACAAGGGATTTTGCCGTAATTAAGCACTCTTTAAGCCAGAAAATCTCTTCGTATACGAATATCAGATCTTCCAGGAGTTCGAATACGAATTCCATACTAGTTAAACATTTCCTCTCATGGAAAATATTTTTGCTGAAATTGTCAAAATATTACTTGTAAGAAACCACGCGCTTTCCCTTCTCCCTTTTTTAAGGGGATTTGGTGCGGCGTAGCCGTGCTAGGGTATTTCCATAATATGCGCTGTAAAGAGTACCAGGTCATCCAGATGGCGTTCGATCACGTCTTTCATAATCCGGATTTCCAGTTCCTGGTATACATGCACCAACGTGTTCCGAAACCCAACCATACCCTCTAATTGTTTCAACAGTTTCTGCGGTATAATTCCTGCCTGAGCAAGGAGCGCAAAGCTTTCCTTACTCCCCTTCGGTATTCCAAGCTTCTTACGTTTTACTACGTGATTTGCCAGGTCAATACACAGCTCTGAAGCGCGCTGGATATTGATTGCGATGGCATCCTGCTTAAAAAAATCCTCTTCAAAGGGAATTTCGGAAGGTTTTTCGTAATAAGCCCTTATCTGTTTTACACACCGCTCAATACTTTCTTTTTTATTAAGTATAACATCATCTATCATACAAGTACCCTTTTGGTGCGCAGGACTTCCCGGATAATGTCATTCCGTTCTTCATTCAACTTCTGATATAAGGACATAGTGAGCATTTCAAAGATGTCCGTTGCCGAATCCGCGGCTTTAAACAGAATGACCCCCTTCTGAATAATCTCATGCTGAAACACGGTGTTTACCAGACGAAGGTTGATCAAATCCACGGAACGTTCAGTCAGAGACGCCAATGCGGACCAACACGCGCTGAAGGATAGCCTGCCTGCCGCCTTTGCCGTTAAAACGGGAAGGAGGAGGGCAATATCTACGTCACTGTCTGTCCTCTCGTATTCTGTACCGCAGGAACCGAACAGGTAAATGGCTGATATGTCGGGATAATAGAAACGCACCGTTTTAACAATAAGTTCATTCCTCACGCGTTCACCTCACTATTTTCATACCGTAATTCAATACACGGTTAAACGGGTGCATTCCCAAATCCTTGTAACGTCCTAACCCTGAATTCCCCGGTATGTCAGGCGGCATACCTCGGTTGATGTTGTGGTATCGTAATTATAAATTTACTTCCAGCGCCTAGGTTGCTATCAACCCTGACCACGCCGTGATGGAGATTTACTATGTGTTTAACGATAGAAAGCCCCAGCCCCGTTCCACCCATTTCTCTTGAGCGCGAGGGATCGACACGGTAAAACCTTTCAAAGATGCGCGGGATGTGTTCTTGCGCGATGCCAATTCCCGTATCAGATATTTCAAACCGAATGGACCCGTCAACCGTTTCCACCTTTAGGCTGATTCTACCGCCATTGGGAGTATATTTTATGGCGTTATCCAGCAGGTTTGTCAACAACTGGCGCAGCAGATACTCGTTTGTTTCCATCGCCGGCAAGGAAGGCAGCATGTCCAATTCAATCGTTTGGTCTTTCTTTACACAGTGTTCCTTGTAGTGTGAAAAAATGTTTTCTATGCATCCATACAATTCCAATTCATGAAGTTCCATTTTTAAATCACTGGAGTCCAGCTTCGATAATTGCAGGATATCCTCAATGAGATTATCCAGCCTCTGCGTATGTTTCATGATAATACCCATGAATTCGCGCAGGGTTTCCTCGCTTGTTACCTTGTTTTCGAGGAGGGTTTCTACGTATCCCTTAATCGTGGCAATGGGGGTTCGCAGTTCATGTGACACATTGGCAACAAATTCCCTGCGCGCATTTTCAAGTTTCCGCAGTTCCGTTATGTCGTGAAATACCAGAAGAATTCCATACGTAACCTTGTCGATCTGAATGGGCGAAAGATGCATTTGCAGTAATTTTTTTTCCGGAGAATGTATCTCGATTTCAACCACTTTTGCCGACCGGTTTCCGTTTCCGGTCTTGCCTGAAGACAAGATTAATGCTCTTACCAGACTACACACCTTCTCGTTTCGTATTCTTTCCCACAAATAGTCCTTATTTATTTCGACCTTAGAGAGGCCGAACATGGCTTGTGCCGCATTGTTGATAAGAATAATCCGCTCCTGATAATCCGTTGTGACGACGGCCTCGCGCATATTGGCCATAATGGCGTCGAGTTTGTTTTTATCATCAAGAATAATCTGCGTTCTGGCCTGCAATTCCGCGCCCATCGTATTAATCGCATCCCCCAGGTCGCGCATCTCGCCGGAACAGGCGACTTCCACCTTTCCGGTAAAATTGCCGCGCGCAAAATTTTTTGCCGTTTGCGTAATGCTTAACAGGGGCGAGGTGTTTATCCTGATTACGATAAATCCGGCAATCCCCGTTATCACAAAAGCAAAAAGGGTATAGACCACCATGTACCTGATGTCAGACGCCGGATTTCCGGTCAACGGGCCGGCATGATACCCTTTTATAATTGTGCTTGCAAAATACCCCGTTATGGTGAGAGAAAGGCATAAGAGGGAGGTAAAAGGTATAAATATTTTCCAGAATGATTTATTTTTTAACATTTCGCTTATTCAGCAAATTTATAACCAATCCCCCGTATCGTTACAATACGGCTCGAAAAGGTCTTTAATTTTTTCCGTAGGGACGCAATGTGAACGTCTATCGTTCTGTCAGTAACAACTGCATCCATCCCCGAAACCGCATCAAGTAATTGGTCCCGCGTAAACACCCGTCCCGGCTTGCCGGCAAGTTGGTGAAGGATTTTAAATTCAGTAAGGGTCAACGGTATGATTTCTCCCTTGAGAGCGACCTCATGCCGGTGTGCATCAATGGTAAGGCCTTCCATTTCAATGTAGTCCTTTACCGTTGATGATGTCTTTGTCCGCCTGAGAACTGCCTGTACGCGCGCAACCAGTTCCTTTGGGCTAAAGGGTTTTGTAACATAATCGTCTGCGCCCAACTTCAAACCGGCCATGATATCCGATTCTTCCCCTTTTGCCGTCACCATGACAATGGCCGTATTTTCCAGGGACGGGTCTGCCTTAATCTTTTTGCACACCTCCAAACCGTCAATCTTCGGCAGCATAATATCAAGAACAACCAGTTCCGGACGTTCCCTTCTGACCAGAAATAACGCATCTTCCCCGTTCCCGGCCGACAGTGCCTTATAGCCGTCCCTTTCGAGATGGTATTTTACCAATTTTACAAGGTCTTCTTCGTCATCCACAATAAGAATCTTTTCTTTTTGCATAATAGACGGCTAAGTAGTAAATATCCTTCTGAATTCCCCTGTATCGCAGGCTTCCAGCCTGCATTTAATAACCGGCAGGCTGGAAGCCTGCGCTACGAACCCGCATACAATAAATTTACCCCTTGAGATTTTACGGCTGCTTATAGTACTTTAGGGCTTCAGGAAGCTCGTTGCGAATATCCTCAATCCGCTTTTCGGGATTCGGATGAGTAGATAAAAATTCAGGCGGCCTTTTTCCCCCACCCTCACTCATCCTTTGCCAGAACGGGATGGCGGCCCGTGGGTCATAATCGGCCTTGGCCATAAGGATAAGGCCGATATGATCTGCCTCCAACTCATGACTGCGGCTGTAGGGCAGCAGAATTCCCACTTCCGTTCCCACTCCGTATGCCTGCATCATTAATTCTCTGGTCTGCGCCGGTTGTTTGCTTAATGCCACCGATAAGCTGGTCGCCCCCATCTGACGTAAAAGGAGTTGACTCATCCTTTCACCGCCATGGTTGGCTAACGCGTGCGCAACCTCATGCCCCATAACAACCGCAAGTCCCGTCTCGTCTTTAGTTACGGGGAGTATGCCCGTATACACGGCAATCTTCCCGCCCGGCATGCAAAAGGCATTTACCGTCTTGTCATCCTCAATAAGGTTAAATTCCCAATGATAGTTTTGCAGCTCTTTCTCCATACCGTTTTCGCGCATAAACTGTTCAGCGGATTTCGCTATTTTGTTTCCAACCGTTACAACCATCTGCGTCTTTTGCGGGTCATTTGAAAGCTTTGACTGTGATAGTAATTGATTATAACTATCCATGCTTGAAGCTATAAGCTGACTCTGTGGCACTAAAGATATTTGCCGTCTTCCCGTTATCGGTACGGTAGAACAACCCACGAAAAACATTATAGCGGCAAGCCATAAAGAAAACCTACATTTAAGCATGTTGACCCCTCCTTTTAAAATAACCGTGCATATTCAAAATAAATTCTTATTTTATCATAAACTCTGATTCTATCAGTATTTTCAAGGCATTCAATGAAAATTCCGCTGCAATCAAGCATGAATCGTTATTCCGTGTTTTAATTTTTCACGCTTTTTATTATTTTGTTTTACCGTCGAATTGCGCTAAGTTAATACTTGCTATGCGGTTATATTTTTTTTATAATGTCTGGTCAACGAAAAATGGATTATTAAAAAACTGCATTAATTTGAAATGCAAACTACCTGTACCGAGTAACTTTAATGAAAGGGGCGATCATGTTTATACGGCAAGGAATGCTCAGGATTACGATAACATGTACAGTCTTTTGTTTACTGGCAGTTTTTTTGTCCATAAAGATGCTAAACGGGCAGGAGGAGTTTGGCAAAAACGCCGGGGTTGACGACCTTAGCGGCATTATTCAGGAAGGGGATGAAAACTTAGGACATTATGGGCCAGAAGATGGAAATTATCCGGTACCTGTAGAAAAGGTTTCAAGCAAAAGGGATGTAGGCATAAAAGCCGCCATCGGATGGGAAGCGACTAGGGTGGTGGGTACGGGAAAGGATGGCGGGCATACCTCTATAGCGCGAGATTCACTCAGCAAGGTGCACATCTGCTATTATGATGGTGATCCTGGATTTAACCTCAAGTACACTACTAATGCGTCCGGTGCCTGGACAACAACAACGGTGGATGATAGCGGGAATGTCGGTAAGTATGCCTCCATTGCAATAGACTCGTCAGACAAAGTACACATCAGTTATTATGACGCCAAGAACGGCGACCTTAAGTACGCTACCAATGCCGATGGCTCCTGGGTGATAAGGACGGTAGATTCCGGTGGAGATGCAGGCTTGTATACTTCAATTGCAATAGACACCTTGGGTATGGTTCACATCAGCTATTTTTATAGTAATAATTCTGACCTTAAGTACGCCACGAATGCCTCCGGCTCCTGGGTAACAACCTTGGTGGATAGTATTGGTGACGTGGGCATGTATACTTCCATTGCACTGGACTCATCAGATAAGGCACATATCAGCTATTTCGACATGGAGAACGGCCACCTCAAGTATGCCACCAATGCTTCAGACTCATGGGAAATGACTACGGTGGACAGTAGTAGAAATGTAGGCTGGTATACCGATATAGCAATAGATACCGCCGGGACGGTGCATATTAGCTATTACGATGCAACAAACTTTGATCTCAGGTACGCCACCAACGCCTCCGGCGCTTGGGAAACGACCACGGTGGAAAGTAGTAGAGACATTGGCCGGTATACCTCTATTGCCTTAGACGGAGCTGACAATGTACACATCAGCTATAGTGACTGGACTTATGACGACCTTCGTTATACAACCAATGCCTCCGGTTCGTGGGTAACGACTACGGTGGATAGTGATGAAATGGTCGGCAGCTATACCTCTATCGTAATAGACCCTTCCGGTAAGGCACACATCAGCTATTTTGACGAGACAAACACTGCTGTCAAATATGCCACCAATACCTCCGAAACCTGGATAATATCTACTGTGGACAATACTAAAGATAATAGAGACGTAGGTTTGGACACCTCCATAGCGTTAGACAAAACCGGCAAGGCACACATCAGTTACCGTGAGTATACCGGCTACAATCTCAAGTATGCCACCAACACGTCAGGCTTATGGGTAACAACGACGGTGGATAGTATTGGATCAGTAGGCAGATATTCCTCTATTGCTGTTGACACCAATAACTACGCCCACATCAGCTACCTTGATGCGAACAACTTAGACCTCAAGTATGCCACCAATGCCTCCGGGACATGGATGGCGGCTATTGTGGACCGTGATGGAGAGGTTGGCGGATATACCTCCATTGCGTTAGACACATCCGGTAATGCTCACATCAGTTATTATGATTTTTCCAACGTTGTCCTCAAATACGCCACAAACGCATCAGGTTCGTGGGTAACAACTACGGTGGACAATAGTGGAGACGTTGGCCGCGATTCCTCCATAGCCATAGATGCAAACGGCAAGGCACATATCAGCTATTTTGACGCAACAAACGCCAACCTTAAATATACCTCGAATGCTTCCGGGACGTGGGTAACGGAAACGATTGACAGTGGTGGGGACGTTGGCCGATACACCTCCATAGCGTTAGACGGTAACGGCAAGGTATACATCAGCTATCTTGATAATACTAATGGCGACCTTAAATATGCCTCGAATGCTTCCGGGGCGTGGGTAACGGAAACGATCGATAGTGATGGCCTGGTCGGCAGTTATACCTCTATAGCAGTAAGCCAGGGTGGCGCAGCGTTTATCAGCTATTATGACAACACAAACACAGACCTCAAATACGCA
>CAYJPZ010000061.1:16621-20022 GCA_964372185.1 uncultured candidatus Brocadiaceae bacterium | reverse complement strand
CCTTATGGTTTGTAAAAACTTACAAAAAAAAGAAGTTTTTACAGAGTAACACTACAAAGGTAGATACGGCGATACAAGACAATAGCCTTAATTCACGCCACTTACCCGAAGGGTTGAAAAAACATGCCAAAATTTCAAAAAATGCTGCATCCTGAAAAATTCAACCTGATTTTATATTATACCGTTACCAGCTTTGTCGCTGTTGCAATGATAAGCCTGGCAGTAGGGTGGGTATTCCCGCGCATGGAAAGTGAGGCATTAATAAAAAGAAGCGAGGAGTATGCGCAGTATTTTGTCTTACACCTTAACTATGAGATTTATAAGGATTTTCTCCTTCCCATACTCAAGAGGGATAGGCAAATTGATTTGGAGAATAATCGCGCGCAATTTAAAAGGTTGGATAAGGTTGTCCGTGAGAATATGTATGGCCTAAATATCAAGAAGCTGTATTTGTATGACCTTGAAGGGCGTGTTGTTTACAGCACGATGCCTGAACATATTGGGTATACCATTAATCGCAATAGTAACAAAAAGCTCGATACGGCCATTCACGGCAAATCCGCATCCGCACTACGGCTGGCAGGCACAACCGATTCAAAAGGGGCCTATGTGGATGAAAGCCTGCTGGAGAGCTATTTCCCGTTTTATAGCATGGAAGGGAATGGGACGAAAAAGGAGCAAATAGGGGTTTTAGAGATATATCAGGATATGTCGGCTTTAAAGACGCAGATACTTGTTGCGCGGGAAAAAGCGATTATCATGACCGGCTCGGCAATGGGGGTGTTGTTTTTAGCCCTCTTTCTGGTGGTTCTGAAGGCATCAAGGATTATCAATACAAGAACTTCTCAGTTGATTGACGCGCGCAATACGCTGGAACGCAAGGTTGAAGAAAGGACGCAGGATATTCGTGATGCATACAAAAAGCTGCAAGATACCCAGCGTAAATTACTGCAATCAGAAAAACTGGCAAGTATTGGCACGTTGGCCACCGGATTGGCGCATGAGATTAACAATCCTCTGGCTTCTGTGGCCAGTTGTGCCGAAGGACTCATCGAACGGCTTAAAACAATGGCCGTTTATATTGAGCAACAACACGGTGAGCCATATAACGTTGACGGCGGCAATGCCTCCTCAAATACGCCTGCTTATGCTTATGGGCATTGCGAAATTGCAGAGGATGAATGCGATACCGGAAACAATGAAAAACAGGACAATCTGAAAGTGCTTGAGGTTTTTCCGGAATATTTAAGGATTATTTGTGAAGAAACGTACCGTTGCAAGGCCATTATATCAAGTCTGCTCAACTTTTCCCGGCAGTCGGAACCAAAATTTGAACGCGTTGAAATAATGCGCATCCTGCATGATACGCTTGCCATTGTACGCCTCCAGCCCCAGTCATGTGAACGTACTATTCGGCTTTCCATCTCCGATGAATTGTGTTATGTAATTGGAGATGCACAACAGTTGAAGCAGGTCTTTTTAAACCTCATGATTAATGCGCTCCATGCGATTGAGAACGGTGGTGAGGTGTTTGTCTCCGTCCGGCAAAAGCAGTCAATCGTGCAAGTTGTATTTCAAGACTCCGGCGTGGGTATCAAACCGGAACATCTGGATAAAATCTTCGACCCGTTCTTTACCACAAAGCCGGTAGGTGAAGGCACGGGGCTTGGCCTGGCTATTTGTTACGGTATTATTGACGTTCATAACGGAAAGATAGACGTATTCAGCGAAGGGGACGGCAAAGGCACAGCCTTTACCATAACGCTGCCGCTGGCCGGCTGATTCGTTTAACCATAAATTCGTGTCTCAATTTAAAAATATGACCAAAAAATCCAACATCCTATTTGCCGATGACGAGGCTACGTTTCGGACTATTATGTCAAACGAACTTACCCGTATGGGATACAAGGTAACCTGTTGTCCAAACGGGGCGGAGGCGTTGAAAAATATTCAGGAACGCGACTTTGATATCGTTTTGCTTGATATGAACATGCCTGAGATGGATGGCATTGAAACCTTGAAGAAAATCAAGGAAATAGAAACCACTACGGAAGTAATTATTCTGACGGGCAAGGGAACGATTGAAAATGCCGTGCGGGCAATAAAGCTGGGCGCTTATGACTACCTTACCAAGCCGTGTCGATTGAGCGAGCTTGACGCATTGCTGCAAAGAGCGCTCGAAAAAAGACAATTACGCAGGGAAAACGTCCACCTTAAACGGCTGATAAAGGATGACCGTGAATCGACGGTAATGATCGGGAACAGCGATACAATGAAGTCGCTGTATAAGACCATCGACAAGGTCGCTCCCTCTGACGCTGTTGTATTAATCCAGGGTGAAAGTGGCACGGGAAAGGAGCTTGTGGCCAACACGGTCCACCAGCAGAGCAAAAGGACGTCAATGCCGTTTGTGGTGGTTAATTGTGCAACCTTGCAGGAAACCCTCTTGGAAAGCGAGCTTTTTGGACACACCAGGGGGGCGTTTACCGGCGCTACGGAGTCGCGCATGGGGTTGTTTGAGGCGGCCGACGGGGGAACGCTATTTCTGGATGAGATTGGAGAGCTTACGGTCAACACGCAAGCGAAGCTCCTCCGGGTAATTCAATCGGGTGAGACCCGGCGGATAGGCGATAACAGGGTGGTTACCGTCGACGTTCGCATCATTGCCGCCACCAACAAGAACCTGGCAGCCGAGGCAAAAAAAGGGAGCTTCAGGGACGACCTCTATTTCCGGTTGAATGTGATTGCCTTATTACTTCCCCCCTTAAGAGAGAGGAAGGAAGATATCCCTATGTTAATCCAGTATTTCCTTACCTATTTTTGCCGTAATAAACAGGGTAAACGGCTGCTTCCGGAGGCGTTGGGGGCTATGATGCTTTATGACTGGCCCGGTAACGTGCGTGAGTTGGAGAATACGGTGGAACGGCTTGTCGTGCTGTCGGAAGGCGATACGATTTCCCTTGAAGATTTACCGGAAAATATCCGTGAAACGTCTGTGCGCTTCGACACAACCGAAAAATCAGGGTCGATGCTCTCCGAGGTGGAAAGAAGGCATATTATGAAGATTTTGCAGGAAAAACAGGGGAACAAGACCGTTGCTGCCGAAACCCTGGGCATATCCTTAAAAACTTTGTATAATAAGCTGAAGTATTACCGGATTGATAACTGACGATGCAAGGTCCCCTATCTTGCAAAAAACGTTTGAAACCACAGATTTCACAGATAAAAATCTGATGGAAACGTAGGGCAAGGCTTCAGCCTTGCCTTTGGAATGTGGATTTAGGTAAGCACGTATAAACCATGCCGTAGGGGCGGGGTTTCCCGCTCTCTCCCGTGTGACTCTTATACAAAACCCAACAATATTGCAGGGTAAATGCCTATCCCCTAACCCGAACGAGCCG
>CAYJPZ010000061.1:2106-16611 GCA_964372185.1 uncultured candidatus Brocadiaceae bacterium | reverse complement strand
TTTTTGTAATTCTTTGTGCCTCCTTTTTAAATAGATATGAGGCGTTGCCTTGCTAATGTTTGTTTCCTTCTGTGTTCCCGTTGATTGCCGTTTAACTGTGCTATGAATTTCCCGTGTAAGGTGAGCCTTCTGTTCCTTGTCTGTATTGCGATGCGCCTGTGTTACGCGGGAAGGTATCTTGATTGCTGCGACAGCGTGGACTTTGCATTGGGACTCCGCGAGTATAACATCAACCTGCTTCAGCCCCATTTCCCCGGTTATCCCGTTTATCTGTTTGCTGCCTGGCTATTTTCCCAAATATCCCTTCATACGGTTCGGTCTCTGGAAATGCCGGGCGTGTTGTTTGGTAGCCTCTCCGTTTATCCCCTGGCATTCCTCGCCCGCAAATTATTTTCCGAAAGGGTTGCGTTGCTGACCGTAATCCTTTTCCTTATCAATCCCCTCTGCTGGCTCCAGGCGGAAAGGCCGACGTCCGACGCCCTGGGCTTGTTCTTTATCCTCTCGTCAGCCAATATGTTGTGCGGTGTATTGACCTCAAACACTTCCCTCAATCAGGATAGTCGCCGGTTTGGCAAGGGCACCCTTATGCTATTTTGGGGCAGTTTTGTCTTTGGTATCGGACTAGGTGTACGGTTGTCCTATTTCCCATTCATTGCAGTGGTCGTGTACGCCGTGTGTGAGCAGGTTGTTCAGGGCAGACAATCCACGTCTTGGGCTGTTTTTTGTGGTTTGACCGGATTCGTTTCTGGTGTGTGTCTCTGGCTCCTTCCCCAAATAGGCCTTACCGGGTGGCGGCCTTTGCTGCATAATGGCCTGTTGTTTTCACACGGACACTTTACGGACTGGGGAGGTTCGGCATTTACCTTTTGGGGATGGAAGAGGATCGTTTGCCTGGCAAGGTCACTTTGGTTCTATGGATTGGGGGGGTGGTGGCCGGGCGCATCGCTGTTGAGCGTGTTTCCTTCCCTGGCGATCCTGTTTTGCATTTTTTATGCCGTCAAACAACGTTCCACCGGACACCGATACCCAGGGAGGTTTTTGGCCGTTTATGCAGCGCCCTACCTGTTTTGGTTATTAATCGGGCAAAACGTATCAAACACAAGGCATGTATTGCCCATAATACCGGTACTATTGATACTGATATCGTATGGGCTGTGCAAGGCATATAAAACAGGAAGAAGGGGTATTTCCCCCGCATCGCTTCTTATCTTTGCATGGGTTATTAACGTATCCATAGCATCCTGTACCGTAGTTGCCCGATATCACAACACCATCCCCGCCCCGGTGCAGCTTATCCGGTTTATTGATGCCCATTTTGACGCTACGTCCACCAGGATTTATTGTGGAGAAGAAAGAAGGTTTTTTGATTATTATGCGCCCCTGTGGGATGCAAGAGAGGTGAGGGATGCAGCCGGGCTGTGCAGTGATATGCAATCATCCCTTTGCAATCCGGAAACGACGCTTTTTATCACCACCCCTGAGAACCTGCAAAACGCCCTCTCAAAGTGTCTGCCCTTAACGTCATGTAATGTAAATCCCTATCTCGACGGCACAAAGGAAGCGCTGGCGCTGTGTATGGTAAGAGAAGTGAAGCCGTATTGACTACTCTAAATCGTCTTCTTTGTCATCCCTCGGCCAGAGTATAGGAAAAATGAGCCTGAGAAACCCATTAACCTCAACAGATACTCCCGTGCGATATCCTGGCATTTCCCATAAATTTTGTATTGTTCGTCATACGACATTCGACTGATTCTGTGTAAATTCGTATCTAAATTCGAAAAAGTCGCCGAAGGACTAAATAAAGTAAGGGGTTAGTGGTAATTATGGATTCCTTGTCTATTTTTCATTGACACATTCCGTCTTAATTTATATACTGGAAGACCGCAGATTTTTTGGTTTTACAATTGTGTAACGGGTGACGTCAACTATTTTATTACAATACAGTGCTAATGGGGAAAGGGACGGTTTTTATGAAAAGAAGATGGGGTTTGTTGCCATTTTTGTGCTTGTTAAATGTTGGGCTTTTTGTTAGTGGCAATCTATATGCCAGGGAAACCCTTGAGGATGGCGTTATTGGCTTAAGTAAGGAGGAAGTTCACGCAAGGTTTGGCACGCCGAGCTTCCTGTACTGTGAAGAGGAACCGTACCGGCGGTATGAGATTGTTCCGCTTGAGAATGAAGGCCGCGTGAGGGGAACCTTTTTATATGACGTCATCATTGACGACCTTTATGCGGTTAAGAAAAACGGCAACGATTGTGAAATCAGATTCTACTATGGTCAGGAAGTGGTTGACGGCAAAAAGGTGTTTTTTGTAAAAGATTATACGGTGGAATTTCTCGGCGGTCCGGTACCGCTTGGTAAGGTTGCTGATTTAGTGCCGGAATTTAAGCCTGCGCTTACCTTCAATAAGGTTTTCCAGGAAAGGGTGCTTAACTATGACAGGATAAGGCTCATATTCGTGTCCGACAAGGTTAGTGATCTCTCGAAAAAACTGGGGTCGTTATATACGGACCCCGACAAGGATATAAAGGATTGGGCATTATCCTACGATATACGGCTTATTGATGGCGAGCCACAAAACGTGTCTGCAAATAGCATGGTATATGAGATTGGCGTGTCGGTAGACGGTGAATATCGGATAGGAAAAAGCGCGCACGCTTTTGGAACAAAGTTGATAAAAAACCCTTTAAAATAATGGGGTATTTTTGGTAATTTTAAAAAGCAGTATTGATTAATGTTTAATCCATTTTTCATACTGCTTTTTCTTTTTATGGGGCGCACATTTCCCATTTGGCGGAGAATGATATGAAAATTTGCTGTATTGGCTGCGGCTATGTAGGTCTTGTGGCAGGCACCTGCCTGTCTGATATGGGTAATGACGTAATATGCATCGATATAGACAAACGAAAGGTGGACGGCCTAAAAAAAGGAGTGGTGCCGATTTATGAGCCTGGATTGAAAGAAATGCTGGATAGAAATACCAGAGAGAAGCGTCTCACCTTTTCCACGGATATCAAGGAAGGCATTCAAAGCGCAGAAGTCATATTCATCGGAGTGGGAACACCGCCTGACGACAACAATTGTGCTGATGTCTCGGCCATTATATCTGTGGCTGAAAGTATCGGAAAATATATGAACGGATATAAGGTTATTGTAAATAAGAGCACGGCGCCCGTTGGAACTTTGGAAAAAGTTGGCAAAATTGTAAAATCCTGTCAGAGTAAGTCCATAAAGTTTGATCTGGTTTCCAATCCGGAGTTTATGAGAGAAGGGCAGGCCATTAAGGATTTTACCAACCCGGACAGGATTGTGATGGGGTTGAAGAGCAATAAGGCGCGGCAAATCATGATGTCTATTTACAGTGGCATTGCCAGGGCCGACAAGCCCATTATGTTTACGGACATTCGCAGCTCAGAGTTAATTAAATACGCCAGCAACGCCATGCTCGCAACGCGTATTTCTTTTATGAACGAGATAGCG
Organism: uncultured candidatus Brocadiaceae bacterium; assembly: GCA_964372185.1. GTDB lineage: Bacteria > Planctomycetota > Brocadiia > Brocadiales > Brocadiaceae > JACVXV01. The sequence continues at coordinate 13,130 of CAYJPZ010000061.1, read as the reverse complement.
CAGCTCTGTGAGAAGGTGGGTGGCGACATTAAGGCCATCGCTAAGGGTATGGGGTTGGACGACAGGATAGGGCCACGATTTTTGCAGGCAGGCGCCGGGTATGGTGGGTCATGTTTTCCCAAAGACGTCAAAGCCCTTGCGCAAATTATGCTGGCAAATAATGTAGACGCGAAAATATTAACCGCCGTAGATGATGTAAACGAACAGCAAAAGCGGTCGCTGCTTCCCAAAATTACCAAACTGGTTCCCAACTTAAATGGCAAACAAATTGCGATATGGGGACTGGCATTCAAACCCAAAACCGATGACATGAGAGAAGCGCCATCAATCACCATAATCAACCAATTGCAGGAGTTAGGCGCAAAGATCAGGGCTTTCGACCCCGAAGCGCAGGAATCTGCAAAGAAGGTCTTGAAAGATGTAACCTATTGCGAAGACCCCTATTCTACCCTGACGGGCTGCGACGCCCTCGTTGTTGTAACGGAATGGAATTCGTTTAGGGCGCTTGACTTGAAAAGGGTTAAGCAGTCACTAAAACACCCCAATATTGTTGACGGCAGAAATCTCTACGAACCGCAGGAAATGATGAAATTAGGGTTTAACTATATATGTGTGGGTAGAAAGTACTAAACCTCCCTAATGGAAAACCAATCGTCTTCTCTGTATAAAGTTCTTTCCATTGCCGGTTCCGATACCGGTGGTGGGGCAGGGATACAGGCGGATATCAAAACAATTACCGCCCTGGGTGGATATGCGACAACGGTCATTGCCGCCTTGACCGCCCAGAACACCCTCGGTGTGCATGCCCTATTTGAGGTGCCGGCGTCTTTTGTCGGCCAACAGATCGACGCAATTATGACGGATATTGGCGCCGACGTCGTTAAAACGGGCATGTTGCGGCGCAGGGACGTGGTGGAAATCGTTTGTCAAAAAATGAATGAGTACCACGTCAAATGTGTTGTTGTCGATCCCGTAATGTTGTCAAAAAACAAAAAAGAACTATTGACGCCTGACGCCATCGACGCGCTTATTTCCCGCCTGCTTCCTTTGTCTTTCCTCGTTACACCAAACATCCCTGAGGCGGAACGGATATCAGGCATAGAAATACACACTCTCTCAGACGCAGAAGAGGCCGCTAAACGCATCTATCAATTAGGCGCTTCCAACGTGCTTATCAAAGGCGGTCATGCGCCATTCCCTGTCGACATAAAAAACAAGGATAAGATCGTGGATATTTTGTATGACGGGAAATCGGTAACGCACTTTGATAACAAACGTATACAGGACAAGGTGGTCCATGGCACCGGGTGTGTCTATGCGTCTGCAATAGCCACTTATCTGGCAAAAGGATACCGTCTGTGTAACGCGATTGACGGGGCGAAGAAATTTCTTGCTGCGGCCATGGAAACATCCCTCAAACCGGGCAGGGGATATGAAGTCCTCCGTCTGTCTTAGGCCAGTACAATTCCCTTGAATTGATAAGTCTTGATTGTTATAATCCACTGAAACAGTTAAGGGTTTTTGGGGAAAATTATTGAGAAGTTGTAATGCGCATTTGATTCGTTGCGGTCACCTATTTGCGGCGCTTGTTTTGTAGTAAGGAACTATACTAACATGCAGCAAGTTGCAGTGCTGGAATCCAGTGTATTGGTATTAAACAGGTTTTTCATGGCCCTCCATGTAATTTCTGCCCGGAGGGCGTTTGTTTTATTGTGCAAAGAGGTTGCCGAGGTTATTTCCGTAGATGAAGGAACATTTAATTCCTATAATCTCGATAACTGGAAAAGCGTTTCCCTTTGTAAAGCCAAGCTGGGGCTGCCCGAAGAAGATAGGGCGGGGTGGGTAAAGACGGTTTCGCTTGAAATCGAGGTGCCAAAGATTATCCGCCTCTTGTGTTATGATAAACTGCCGTTGCCGAACGTGAAATTTAACCGGAGAAATATATTTGCCCGGGATGAAAATAAATGCCAGTATTGCGGTCAACGCTTTCCGACGTCAGAATTAAGTCTGGACCATGTTGTTCCAAAGGCGCACCACGGAAGCACCACGTGGACGAATATCGTGTGCGCCTGTACGGAATGCAATAAACGCAAGGGGGGCAGAACCCCTGATCAGGCCGGAATGAAGCTGATTCGTAAACCGATAAGGCCAAAACACAGTCCCATCCTAAGCCTGAAGCTTCGCTCAGACAGATACAGCTCGTGGAAGCAATTTTTGGATGAGGCCTATTGGTCCGTACCGTTGAAATAAAACCATAGGCTTTCCTGTATTTTTCTGACCGGATTTGGCGAATTTTACTTGGCACGGTTTTATCCGTGCCTAACTCGGTTCCCTTTTCTAGGACAACGTCATATTTCTCACTTCCGGGAATATTACTTAAAAATAGTAGCAGAGGGGCAAACGGATTTTTGCTCCAAAAGCATCCAAAGTGTGCTTTATCCTTTTTCAAAGATATACGGGTTTGCAGTTAAAACTCGTATTTTTTTTTATAGGAAAGGAGTGCTAAAGGCTACACGCCTCCCCGTTCCCGTTATTAGTGTGGGGAATATTACCCTGGGGGGGACGGGCAAGACGCCGCTCGTTGAATACCTTGCAAGATATTTACAAGAAAAGGGGAAAAAGGGCGCGATTCTCAGTAGAGGCTACGCCGCCGCTATAAGACAAAAAAGCGGTGATTCGGCGCACAATGCCTGCAACGACGAATATCTTGTGTTTCGCGAAAATATACCTTATATACCCAATTTACTAAACAAGGACAGGGTTACAGCAGGATTGGAGGCCATCAGGGATTTTCAGGCCGACTGCTTGTTATTGGACGACGGATTTCAGCATCTTCGGCTGGAAAGAGACCTGGATATCGTAATTATCGATGCGCTTAATCCGTTCGGCTACAATTATTTATCGCCGCGGGGAATGTTGCGTGAACCGCTGGATGCGTTAAAAAGGGCTGATGTAATTGTCCTAACCCATGTGGACCAATGCAGTCAGGACTCGATTGACCGTATTATCGACCGCTTACGCAAGATTGCAGGACATATTCCTGTGGTTAAAACCGTTCACAAACCCGTTTGTTTGGAAACTCAACAGGGTTTGAGGTTGGACGTTCAAGGTCTGGCGGGCAAGAAGGTCTTTGCGTTTTGTGCTATCGGCAATCCCGTGTCATTGAGAAAAAGTATTGAAAACTTAGGAGCAAAGGTGCTTGGATTTCACGTATTTCAGGACCATCATGCCTACACACGTAGTGACCTGAAAAAATTGAATGAAGAGTCGCAGAGGCTTATGCCTGATGCGATTATCACTACACAGAAAGACAGGGTGAAGATAAAAAATGATGATGTAGCATGGGGTATTCCATTGTGGACGTTAAAAATGGAAATCCGGACTCTGGAAGGTTGTGGTATTTTGGAAAGTAAGATTGACGCCGTATTTAATTGAAAATTGAAAGGAGAAAAGTCGTGGCCCATAAGATTACAGAAGAATGTATAAACTGTGGCGCGTGTGAAAGTGAGTGTCCCGTAAACGCAATATCGGAATCGGGTGATTTCAGGGTTATAGACGCCGACATCTGTACCGACTGCGGGAATTGCGTTGCGGTATGTCCCGTTGATGCAATCAATGCCCCGTAATGTGCGCCATTGCAGGTTTAGGGGTATACGTTTTTATTTGACCGATTGAATTTTGTATAACGCCCGTGTAGAGACGCATGGCCATGCGTCTCTACAATAGGGGCTGAAACGGCAAAACAATATGAACGATGAGACAGCTACTTTCAAACCACTGGACCTCGGCAGGATTAAAACGTATTCGATCAAGGAACGAAAGAATCTCTCCAACACCAACCTGTTCGCAAAGCCCACCTTGCCCTCCGATGGAATACACGCCTTCTTTGACTCCCTTCCGGATATCCTGGCCGCAGCTAATCTGCGAAAAGTGATTGACGCAATTGCGCTGGCCTGCCGGAATAAACGCCCGATTATCCTGGCGCTTGGCGCGCACGTGATCAAGTGCGGGCTGTCGCCGTTAATCATCGACCTCATGCAACGCCGTATCATAACGGCACTCGCCATGAACGGCGCGACTGCGATCCACGATTATGAGGTTGCGCTGATCGGGGCGACTTCGGAAGACGTTGCGGCAAGCCTGAAGGACGGCAGTTTCGGCATGGTAAAAGAAACTGCGGAGGCGTTTCAGGCTGCGTCGGTCAGAGGGGTAAAAGAAAACATCGGTCTCGGACGGGCCTTGGGCGAGCGGATAATCGGGGAAAAATGCGGTTTCGAGGATTTAAGCCTGCTGGCCTGCGGCGCAAAGCTGAATATACCGGTAACGGTTCACGTTGCCATGGGAACGGATACCATTCACATGCATCCTAACGTATCGGGAAGGGACGTGGGAGAATCCAGCCACATAGATTTCAGAATCCTTGCCTCCGTGGTTTCACACCTTGAAGGCGGCGTATGGCTGAACGTTGGGTCTGCCGTCGTTTTGCCCGAAGTATTTCTCAAAGCCCTTTGCATTGCGCGGAATGTCGGTAATACGGTTGAAAACTTCGTAACGGTAAATATGGACATGATCCAGCACTACCGGCCACAGACGAACGTCCTGAAAAGACCGACCTCGCAAGGATACGCAATTACCGGCCACCACGAAATCATGTTACCCTTGTTGCGGATGGGCATTCTTTCAAAAATCGGGACAGGAGATGAGTAAGAGTAAAGCCAAAACCCTTTTAGACATGTACCAAAAGATGCTGGACGCCCTGGGTACCCAGCAATGGTGGCCAGGGGAGACGCCATTCGAGGTCGTTATCGGCGCCATATTGACGCAAAACACGAACTGGACCAACGTTGAAAAGGCAATAAAAAACCTGAAGGCAGCAGGAAAACTGGATACCCACGAGATGCATCAGTTGAGCGAGGTGGAGTTGGCAGAGCTTATCCGCCCTTCCGGCTTTTTTAACGTCAAGGCAAAGCGCGTGAAGACCTTTATCAACTGGCTGTTTTCCCATTATGAAGGAGACCTTGCGTATCTGTTCGACCGGGGGTTGCCTGCGCTGCGGGAAGAACTGCTGTCCATAAAAGGCATCGGACCGGAAACGGCCGATTCCATCTTATTGTACGCGGGAAATCTCCCCACGTTCGTTGTTGACGCATACACCTACAGAATATTTTCAAGACACGGTCTTATCCCGGAAGAAAGCAGTTATGACGAGATGAAGGATTTCTTTGAAGAAAATCTCCCTAAAGACGTACAATTATATAACGAATACCATGCCCTGTTAGTCAATATCGGCAAGAGGTATTGTAAGCCGAAACAATCCTGTGAACAATGTCCGCTGAAGGATTTTTTATAATTATTGGAGTGAATGAAAATGGCAGGCAGTGAATTATTTATCAAGGGTGGCCACGTGGTAGACCCAGTGGCAGGGATTGACGGTTGCAGGAATATTCTCGTCAAAGACGGCAAAATCAGCGCAATTTCAAGTGACATCAAGGCAAGCGCCGGCGCCAGGGTGATTGACGCTACCAGTAAATACATAATTCCAGGCCTCATAGATTGCCACGTCCATCTTCGCGAACCGGGATTTGAATATAAAGAAACCATAGAGACCGGTTCCAAAGCGGCAGCCAAAGGTGGCTTTACCACGCTGATCTGTGAACCCAATACCAAGCCCCCCATTGATTCATTAGAAATGGTCAACCTGCTCATGGATTACGTTCGCAGGAAGGGCGTCGTAAATATCTATACCAAGGCATGCATTACCAAAGGATTACTGGGCGAGGAGTTAACGGACATTAACAAGCTGGCCACCGACAAACGGGTGCGCGCCCTGTCCGACGACGGCCACCCGGTATTCTATGAATCGCTGATGAAAGGCGCCTGTGAGTTGGCCGCAAAGAACCGGATAGTCATCAGCCCCCATTGTGAAGACTCTCACTTTTCTTTAGAAAAGGCGGCAACCAACAGCCGGGCGGCTAATTTCCCGGGCGAGGCTTATTGCCATGAAACGGACTTTATCATTCGTGAGATAAAATGCGCGGAACAGGCAAAAGGGTGGCTGCACATTTCACACGTAAGTTTGAAGAGTTCGGTTGACGTTATTCAAAAGGCCAGGGAGAGGAACGTCGCACACGTCACCTGTGAAGTAACGCCGCACCACTTGCTGCTGGATGAGACCTGTAAAAATCCCGATGGCACAACGCCCAAGACCAACCCGCCGCTGCGTTCGATAAAAGACCGCGAGGCGCTGCTGAAAGGGCTAAAAAACGGCACGATAGACGCCATTGCCACCGACCACGCCCCGCACTCCGCTGATGACATCCAAAAAGGCGCCACCGGTTTTGTAGGGCTGGAGAATGCGCTTGGCGTGATACTTACCAAACTTGTTCATCCGGGCGCATTGTCGCTTAAAGAAGTCGTCCAAAAGATGTCCACCAATCCCGCCCGGATATTCAACATCAACGGCGGCAGTTTGGCCGTAGGTATGCCTGCGGATATTGCGATAGTCGATCTCCATAAGCAATGGACGGTGGATGCCGGCACATTCGAATCCAAGTCAAGGAACTGTCCGTTCAACGGGTGGCAGTTGACGGGGCAGGTGATTGCCACCATTGTCGGTGGCAGGATAATTGTTGATAATTGCCAGATGGTATGCTAATCGTTATTGACGGCTACAATTTTATCTTTACCGTGCCGGAACTGGAAAGACATACCGGCATAAACCGTTTTGAATCGGTTCGGGACCATGTTATTTCGTTATTTTCAAGGTTTCGGGAAAAAAAACACTACGATATCATTATGGTATTCGATGGCACCCATAGTGAGACCGGCCTGCCAAAAAAACAAAGCTATTCCGGCGTTACCGTAATCTATTCCAAAATGGGCGTTGACGCCGATACGGAGATAAAACGAATTACCAGCCTGTGCCAGAATCCGCAAGACGTCTGCATCGTCACCTATGACAACGATATCAAGCGGCACGTCAAAAAGTGCGGATGCCAGGTCATCGATCCAAAGGCGATGTACAAAACCATCCTTGAAACCCTGAACCTGAACAAAGGCCGCAGGCCTAAATCGGAAGAACCGGACTGCAAACGGAACGGCCCGTCGGAAGACGATGCAAAGCACTGGAAAGATATCTTCAAAACACCCCCAAATGACGAGACAACCTCCGCAGTGGAGAAAAAACCCGTGCCGCCCGTAAAGGGGAAAAAGCCCACCCCCAAAACCACGGATGAGCCGCATTACAAATATCAGGGAACGCCCGCCGACGAGGTACAATACTGGGTACGCATCTTTAAAGGAGAGGATGAGGATGTTACACAAGATTAAGGTGCATGGGGCGTTCAGATGCCTGCTGACCCTCGCCTACGCCGCCGCGATATTTCTGGTATCTTCAAAAGACACCTCCAGGGTCCCCCTTTTCCCGCACGTCGATAAGGTTATCCACGGCACTGAGTTTGGCCTCCTGTGCGCGCTTATATGCTGGTCAATTTCATCTGCCCGTTTCAGCGCAAAAAGCATCTACAGAATTGCCCTGCCCATCACCCTCGCGTCCATCTACGGAGCAACCGACGAATACCACCAATCCTTCACGCCCCACCGTTCCGTAGAGTTCCTTGATTGGGTGGCAGACACGGTAGGAGCAACGATAGCCTGCTTTGGCTGGCAAGCATTGGCCTATAGGCAGCGGACAAAAGAGAAATCGCTTGCAATGGATGAGACTTTGGTTAAGATGTAGGGCAAGGCTTCAGCCTTGCGCCTAAAGAGACACCACCCGGCTAAATAACCACGTACCGGGTGATAGAAAAACATCAATTGGAAATACATAGTTAAAAATGCCGACAAAAACACCCAAAAAATCAAGTAATAGAGCCAAACAAAAAACACCGCAAGCGTATGACTATGCCGGGAATAGTATCGAATTCTATATTTCCGAAGAAACATCTGTCTATGAAAAACAGAGGCCATTTACCATATACTACGATGATCCCGCACATTCTGTAAGGCTGCTGAAAGGCGATTGTATTGCAATTCTGAATCAATCACGTGAAAATAGCGTTGACATGATCTTTGCCGATCCCCCCTATTGCCTTTCGAACGATGGTATTACCTGCCATGCCGGGAAAATGGTTTCCGTAAATAAAGGGAAATGGGATAAATCAAAGGGTGTGGAAGAGAATCACAAATTTACCCTGGAATGGCTGAATGCCTGCCAGCGTATTTTAAAACCAAACGGCACAATATGGGTTTCCGGAACTACTCATATCATTTACACCGTGGGTTTTGCCATGCAGCAGCTTGGGTATAAAATACTTAATGACATTGTATGGTATAAACGCAATGCCCCCCCAAACCTTTCTTGCAGATATTTTACCCATTCAACAGAGATCGTTTTGTGGGCTGCAAAGAACGGGAAAAGCAAACATTACTTTGATTATCCGTTAATGAAAAAAATGAATCATGGCAAACAAATGCGCAATGTTTGGGAAATCTCACCACCACTAACTGATGAAAAGAAATTTGGCAAACATCCCACGCAAAAACCGGTTGAACTGTTAACAAGGATAGTACAAGCCTCTACAAAAGAAAATGATTTAGTCCTTGACCCTTTCTGCGGAAGTTCAACCACGGGAATAGCGTCTATGCTGCTTAACAGAAAATATGTTGGAATTGATTTTGAGGAAGAATATTTGCACCTTTCAAAAAAGCGCATAGAAGACATAACAAAGAGACCTTCATTGCTTAAGCAAGATGAATCTGTAGCGGTAAACCAATGTAAAGTATTAAGCGAGAGCATTTCTGCATAATAAAATCATCTGAGGAACGATACTTAATGGCTAATTCTCAAGGATCATTAGCAAACAATTCTGGAAATAATTTGGAACAAGCTGTTAGAACGGTTTTTCAGAACAAAGGTTTTGAAATCGTTACCTATCGAGAATGGGAAAAACGCCCTGACAAATACAGTACCGAGTTGTTACTGGTCAATGCACCCTATACAACAATTTACGACCATTCCGGCCGTACTGAATTTTTGGCAAAGTCTAAAAAGTATAACTTTGAAATACGAATTGAGTGTAAGTGGCAACAATCACAAGGTTCTGTAGATGAAAAACTGCCCTACCTGTACCTTAATTGCATTGAGTCAATGCCTGAAAACCATATAGTGATAATTATCGACGGCAAAGGTTTTAAAGAAGGTGCTGTGGAATGGCTCAGAAACACGGTTGAGCAAAAGAAGTACACAAATTCTGTTAGTAGCGCCAAAGTAATAGAGGTATTTGATTTAACAGAATTCTTTACATGGGCAAATCGTTTTTTAAGATAGGCTGTTTGTTTTTTAACAAAATCATACTCTACTTATGAAGAAAAACCTGTACCACCATAAAATTGAACTGGTAAATTTAAAAATAATAAACAAACCTCGTGCAGAGTTTGCAAAGCTATTAGAAACCATTAACTATCGAGGTTATCAGGTAGAAGATTTATCTGACGGGAGAAAAATTGTGATAACCAAACCGGGTGGAAAGTTTACTTTCGGCAAAATCAAACGTGAAGATTTCATAGTTTGGATTTATAACCCTACTGATTTGACTCTATGGCTTTTAACACACAAAAACGTAAATGATGATCTGGAAGAAAAAGCAAAAGCTAATCCGGTTAAAACACTGGAAATACTCAATGCGATGGAGCAAGTGTATAACGGTGAAGAGCCGGATTCAATATTAAACCAAGCGAATTTAAATACGCCCTGTGGTGAGTCCCCTGAATTGCTAATCAAAGCATACAAATGGATTTGGGGGCAGGAAGATTGTAATTACCCGGAAGGCAAAGGCAGGGCTATGTCATGGGAAGGATGGAAAAAAGTTGATGACACCTGGATCAAAACCGGTAAAGGTTTATGCGACTTAAGAGATAGACTGAAGGCACAATTAAAACAAGAGTAAAGCGTTCCGCCTCGTTCCCAAGCTCCAGCTTGGGAACGAGGCGGAAAGTCCCGCACAATTTCTACAGAAAAGCACATCAACCTTGCCCAAAATTCCCATAAAAGATTTTCATCTAGAACATACCCTCTCGTGCGGACAAATGTTTCGGACGTATAAGGCGGGGAAATGGCACTATGTGACTGCCAGAGACCGCATTTTCAGGGTTTGCCAGTCTGCTGACCAGTTGGAATTCCAGGGGGGCGACCGTGAATTTCTGACGTCCTATTTTGCCCTTGATGAACCATATCCTCACATCCTTGCCGAAATCAACAAAGACCCGTTTATTGACAAGGCGATCAGGGCGTACCGGGGGATGCGGATTGTGCGACAGGATGCTTGGGAGTGCCTGATATCCTTCTTGTGTTCATCTGCGGCAAATATCCCCAAAATAAAAACCAACATCGAAGGCATGTCACAATTCTTCGGGGAAAAAATTCGCGCATTCGGATCTGAAGGGTATGCGTTTCCCAATCCCGGCACGTTGGATAATTACGAAAAGATCGTGCGAGCGAAGACCGGTTTTCGGGCAAAATACATCAAGGCCGTCAACGACGTCGTTGACGAAGCGTTTCTCGCGTCGTTAAAGAAAATGCCGTACCTGGAGGCAAAGAAGGCGCTGAAATGCCTGCCCGGGGTCGGCGATAAGATTGCTGACTGCGTTCTCTTGTTTTCTCTGGATTTTACTGAGGCATTCCCCGTTGATACCTGGATGAAGAAGATTCTTCGGAAATGGTACTTTAATAATGAAAACGTCCCGGAACAACAACTCCAGGATTTTGGAATAAGATACTTTGGAAAATACGCGGGCTATGCCCAGCAATTTCTCTATATGGCGGCAAGGGAATCGCAGTTGCCTTTAAAATTGAACAGAAAGAGGTAAAGAAAAATGAATGAACTCAACCTGTTTGTCATTTACGGTGTTGGAATAGTCGGCTTATTGGCCTTGTACTTTTACATTTCAAGAAAAGAAACAAAGCATAAACATGGCTAAACGGCCACCCACCTTAATTTAGCCTCCCTGCCGCTAACCAGTAGCGC
>CAYJPZ010000061.1:0-2096 GCA_964372185.1 uncultured candidatus Brocadiaceae bacterium | reverse complement strand
ATTAAAAAAACCCCGCCGGGGCCCCCCCGGCGCTACCATGACTATTTCTTTTTTTAATCAATCTACATTGTTCGATATTGGATTTCTCAGAAGCTAAAAATGTTCATTTTGCCCGGCCTGAGAGCAAGCAGACAAGTGGCAAGGCTGAAGCCTTTCCCTACGGAGATTTGGCGCAGCGGAAGCCGATGATGTCATTTTTGAAGGTAGGCTCGTCGTAATCACGGTTTGCGCAACGCACGTGAACAACGCCGGAGCCGTTCCACGAGCCGCCGCGCAACGTTTTACAATCGCTGAGCGCCTTGCCCGATTCTGACGGCTTTAATTCATAGATAGAGACGCCCACGTCTTCCGGCCTTCCAAAGTAGGGACTCTCCTCCGCCGCAAGGGGGCCTTGCGGGTTATTGTTTGGCGCGTTGTGGTAATAATGGCTGTCGTACCAGTCTGCCGTCCATTCCCATACATTTCCCGCCATGTCCAGACATCCGTAAACGCTCTGGCCTTCCGGGTATTTGGTAACGGGGGTGGGCTTTTCAATCTTGGCCTCGGCGCAATTTAATCTCTTTTTGTCGAATTCGTTTCCCCAGGGGTATACCCTGCCGTCAACGCCGCGCGCGGCCTTTTCCCACTCCGCTTCGGTTGGCAGCCTTTTTCCCGCCCATTTTGCAAAGGCCTCTGCTTCATACCAGGAGACGTTCACTACGGGACAATCCGGCTCACCGTGGAAAACACCGTCCAGGTCGCCTGTTTGTAAGGGACGTGATTGTGTGACGTATTCCCAGCCCGCATCAGACCATAGCGCCTGTTGGGTGTAGCCTCCTGAATCAATGAATCTTTTATACCGGGCATTCGTAACGGGGTGTTTATCGATGAAGTAGGCGCTGAGGTAGACCTCTCTTTGCGGCATTTCATTCTCCAGGCGAAAGGTTTCTATATTCTTATCCAGGTTTAACAACTGTTCAATATCCAGTTTTGTGCTTCCCATCAGGAATAAGCCTTTGGGGATAAGTACCATGCCTTCGGGAACGTCTTGTTTCTCGTCGTTTATACTATTCATAGTTATATGGTTATCTCCTCAATACCTTTCAACCGGTAATCAATCTCTCCCAGTTTTTGTTCGTGTGATTCCCTGATATAACCCACCTCATTCGGCGGTATGCCAAACAAGGTGGCGCCATAAGCGTCTACTGCAACGGGGTCTATTCCTGCAACAATGCGTCTTGCACGTTCCGTTGAGTTATCAACGTCGTCCAGCCTGCCGCCCGTAGGCCCGTGATTTTTAAGTATCCTGAAGGCGTCGAGCACCGTCAGATCAACCTTAAGAAACGAGTTGAGGTCGGCAATTTTCGGGTGTATGTTTGTGTGAAGGCTGCCCCGGTCGCCCCCGATCATGCCAAAGACGTTTTTTAATCCCATGGAAAGCCTGGAGGTGCCATGCTGCTTTGCGATGGGGACGTTTATGAGTACGTCAACTTTATTGGAATATACCATATCCTCATAAAAAGTCCACGACTTTAAAACCTTACCGCCGGGGATGGCAAAATCGTAAAAATCCCCTCGATTCAGATAAACCACACCTGCGCCTGCCTGGCGTGCCGCAGCGGCAATGCCGCTATTTTCGTATGAGGTAGCCGGGTTCGCCGAGCAGGTATTGTCCATAACCTTAACAATGCCGGCCCCCACCTCCAGGCACAACTCCACAAGGGCAGCCACGACGTATGGATTCGTATTGGCGGCGAATTCCGGCCTCTGATTCCAGGCAATGTTCGGTTTGATAACAACCTTGTTGCCCCTGGAAACAAGCTTATCCATGCCACCCAGCGCCCGGATAGTGCGGCGCACCATTTCTTTTACGATGGACGGTTCATCGGCAGGGTCAAAGATGTTGCCATGTACGACAACCAGTCCCGGCTTCATACCATGTTCTTTGTGCTGCTGTATGGCAGGCTTTTCCCTGGTTGAGCTTAGGTATGAAAGACCATACAACCCGGTGCCCACGGCGAGGCCGGTCTTGAGAAACGTCCTGCGGGAAATGTTGTTGTTAACGTTCATGTTTGAAGTTTTAAAGTTAGGCCTGAAAGGCCGACAGGATATAGCGG
>CAYJPZ010000060.1:0-20270 GCA_964372185.1 uncultured candidatus Brocadiaceae bacterium | reverse complement strand
CGTTGAATGCCTAAAAATGACCGTTTTTCGGTGCGAATTGCGAAAGTCGGGTTAGCAAGCATTTTTGAAAATATTATTAATATTTTCAATATTTTTTGATATAATTTGCATTTTATACGTATATAATAGCAGAAGTGCTTAACATTTAAATATGTGCAAAGCACAAAAGAAGCTGAATTTTGTTTCATTTTTAGAGATTATGAATATTCACAAAAACTGTTTTAATTCTAGGAACCATTAAAAGTTATTTGAACCTAAATCCCAAGATAGCAAGCTATCAAAAAATCATAAGTCTTGGTAAATATTGGGTTGCGCAATTTTTACATTGGTTCTAATGACATATAGTAAAACCGCTCGTGTTTTAACTCTAATGTCAGCATTTACAGTATCTTACGAGTTTTCAAAGCTTTGCTATCTTGGGATTTGGGTTGAACAATAACAAAACCAATTGCAGGATTTAGGTGTAATTTATAATAACAACATTTTATTAACACCGGGGTATATTTATGTTTCCTTCCTTAGTACGTCTTTTCAAGATGAGATGTTATGGAAGTTCTAAAGTACTGCGTGTTATTAGTTCGCTACACTTCTGGATAACTCTAGCTTTTGTATGAAAGCAACATTGATTCGAGCGCTTGCGGGGAGTTATCGAGGGTGTCTCTGACCTGTTTCAGGAAGTCGTAGCTTGCATCGATCTTGTCCTTTAGTATCAACTGGAGGATGAGTATCTGACCCATCTTTTCAATAAGGTTATTGGCATTGGGCAGGTTTAAGGCCGTTATTTTCTGCTTTAATTCGAGCTTTTGGTACAGAAGGTCTACCGAAGGCGTCAGTGAACCTGTAAAGTCGTCGAAGAGCGCATTCTCCTTTTTCAAATTCAGGACGTTTGCGGCGCTGTCAATCACGGTCACCGTCATCGGCGATGGCCCGCAAAGATAGAAGACAATGTTCGGGTCAGGTGATAGATATTTCCTCAGCAGCGGGCCGATAAATCCCACTTCGCCCTTCCATTGACTGCCTTTTTCATCAACGAGTCCTTGTTCTTTAATGAGCCGTCTGTCTTCCTCCCGCACATTATCATTAAAACACTTCTTATCCGTATCGTTCATTTCGGCAGGATTATCACCCCGGAAACCACCGGAGAGTACCGGCACTAGTTTAAAGTTTGGATTATTTCGCTGCCAATTTAACCATCGGGGCAAGTAGACCGTTGGAATATCCTGAAAACGCCTTTCACCCAGGAAAAACACGGCCTTATCCTTTCGGCCTTGCTGGAACCAATGCTCAAGCAGGGCAAGGACAGGAGCCAGGCCCGCGCCGCCGGCAACGAAAACGGCCGTGTGTGGGCGATCCTGTAACATAAAGTGCCCGTACGGCCCCGTGAACCGAATCTTTTCGCCCAGGTAGAAATTCCACAAGTTCTTTTCCAGGATGTAGTGATGCACACAGCTCGGACCGATGCATGGCGGCCCACCCTTTTCAATGGACATGGTTGGGTCTACCGGCGCCAGGCGAACGATGAGTTTCAGGAGTTCCGGCTCCGTAGAAGCAAGTGAATAGCCCCGATAAAGGGTCGTATTAGGCGTATAAGGCACGTATTCCTTTCCCAGATTCTTACACGCCTGTTTGATAAATTCCCCATATTTTTTATAGTGTTCTTCGACAAAATCTTCAGGAATAACCATCTGGATGTACTGCCCGGGTTTGTAGGGGACAGGTTTCGATGGTTTCAGCCATAGTTCCATTTTGTCGCTGGTAAGCAGCCTTTTCCTGACCACCCGGGCATTGTATCTTTGAACGTTCAGCGTATCTTTGGGTAGATACAGGGTTACATCCTTTTCCACCCTGACCTGGCACGACAGCCGCACGTATCCATCGCCAACACCTTCTTCCAGATATTTACGGGAGGCCTCACGCGTCTTCATGTCGAAATGCGGGGTTTCCACTGCGCTGTAAGACCCAACGTCGGTTTGCAGCTTTACCTTACACTGACCGCAGGTAGCCATCCCGCCACAGGCCGCGGGAATATTGAAACCCCTGCTCTGAAGCAGGGAAAGGAGTCTCTCGCCGCCCTCGATATCCAGGTCGTTTCGATATCCGTCATCACTAAGCACCGTGAGTTTCCGTTTTTCGCCACGGCCAAAAAACTGGTAGACCATCTCACTGAATATGCTCAGCGCTAATACCAATAAGGCAAGGATAACGGCACCAATAAGGAGTGAAGTGGTCATTGCCCTACTCCCAGTCCCGCCCGGTATGTATATTTTTTATTTCCAATACTCATAATAAAATCCTATATATTTTTTGTAGATTTTTATCTGTGTAATCTGTGGTTCCGGTAGTTCTTTTCAAAGCTTAAGTTATTTGTGAAGGCAAACTACGCAAAGTATTAAAAAAGCTGAATCATCCCGATGCCGGTGAAGATTGCAGCCATCATGCCCAATAGCAGGATGGCAACGGTATCCTCATCCCAGGCCGTAGTGGGAACGAATAACCGCTGGCGTCTCAATAAGGCAAGCCACACCACCACCATCATCCAGTGCATCCCGTATCCCAGGGCAGTTACGGTGGTAACAAGGAATGACGCACCGGTGGGGATGGTAAACGTTGCGCTGGCAAGCACGATGCAATTAACCGTTATCAGTTCCAAAAATTGTCCCATCTGTTCATAAACGTTTTTTGCAAACTTCCGGAGCAGCACGCTCAATATCTGAACGAATACCGCAATGGTAACGATAAATACCGTCAAATAGAAGATATTTTCCAACCGCACCGGAATGGATGAATACCGTGACAGGAAGTCACTGCACTTAACCAGCACGGCATGATACACCAACCAATTTAACGCCGTTGACAGGGTTGTTACAATAATAACGGCAATACCCATCTTCCATGCGGCATCGATTTGGCGCGACTTGTTTATCAACGGACACATACCGAGAAGCTTACTCAGCACAATTCCGTCAAAGAAAAGGGCATTCAGGAGGACGGGCAGAAGGATGCTGAATTGTATGTGAACCGAAGGAATTGACCGCAGATGAATCATGAAGCTGAGAAATAAACAGCCACATAGCCCGTAGATAATTAAAGATGAACGGGATATCCGCTGCCGTGGCGCGGCTACAGGCACCGTCTTTTTTACGTTTGCGTCCGTTGCGCACGTGGGCGCAGCGCATTCACAGGCGGTAGCTTCCTGATACACAATGCCCGTCCGGAGAAAAAGCGGACGCAGCATAAGCCTGAAGGCCGCCAGCGCGAAGAAACCGCCAACGGGCGTAACCATAAGGACGACCCGCGGGAAGGTGTCTGGCATCACGGAAAAACCCATTACCGTCCCGAAGCCTAACGGTTCCCGCAAAAAGGCTAAAATGACCAATGCTACAGAATATCCCAGGCACGCCTTGAATATCTTTCGCAGAGCCTCCCAGAAATCTACCGTCAGCCCCTCGGAAATAACCGCCAGCACAATGCAGTTCGTTGTAATGAGATCGATGTATGCCTTTATATTGGCCGTAATTTCAGGCAAAAAGGCCTGGGCAAAAAAACCAAAGATAGCCACAAAGACGGAGACGATGATCATCAACAGGGACACCTTATGATGCGTGCCTGCGGTTGAGATAAGCTTTTTAAAGGGGTATACCATGCAGAAGCTGCCTGCCGTTACCAGCGTAACACCAAGCCCCATGGTCAGGGCATTTTCCAGCTTATTCGTTACCGCCAGGGAAGAGCAAAATCCCAAGCCTGCGCCAGCGGTAAAGATAAGGTTATCCCTCATGAAATACTTGGAAGTCTTTCTGATATTTCGCGTTAATCCTACCATGTAATATTCCCCTGAACCTCCCAAAATTCCTTCATAGCATCGTTAAGAAACGCCTCTACACCCTTGCTGGTGTTCGTAGCGCCGGTAATTGCGTCAAACTCGTTAGGCCCTTCGGATTTTCTGCCCTTGACAAAGTTTATCCTCGGTTTTAACTTTTTCCCGGCAAACTGCTTCTTAAACGATTCTTCGGTCATCCTACCCCCTAAACCCGGTGTTTCGCTGTGGTCGAGTACCTCTATCCCTTTTAACGTTTCCAGGTCCGGTTCCAGGCAGATAAAAAGCGACATGGAGCTGGATTTGTTGTAACCGTATCCCATTTTTGAATCCACAAAGCCGACGCCCTGAGGCTTGCCGTCTTGCACGTATTTGAATATCTTTTTGCCGCCCTTTGCCTTAGATTTTTCAGCAGCTTCCTTAGCCTTTGCTTCTCCCGCTGCTTGTGTCTCGCCTGGATGCAATTCCCATGAGGGCGCCGGAGGCTCTTCGACGGTGATATTCTTTTTAAAGACCGCTTGAATATCCTTTTTATCAACGCCCTTAAAAGTCATGCCCATAAACCTACTCACGTTAACGCGATAGGGGATGTGGAAAATATCCAGTACGGCGCGCTTTTCCTTTATGTCATAATACTCGGCGATCTTTGGCGCCGTATAAAAATACACCAAAAGAAGCACCGCGCAAGGCAAAAAGGTGATCAGGAGTATGGAAGCTATTCGAAGGATAATTTTTTTTAATTCGTCCATAGGTAAACGTATGTTTTGTTTTCGTCAGGGATGAAGACTCACACCCCATAGGCATATTTTCTGAATTCGGTCTATCGTATTGAGTTCTCTTGCCTCTGTCAAGGATGATTTTTTAAAATCTTTTTCATCTGGTTGTTTTTTCTTAAGGATAGCCTTCAATGTTTTTACCGTTGGAGGGGGTGTTTTCCTTATTTAATTTTTCCATTTTCTGAAAAATACCGGTCGAATTAAAACTCCAATTTTGATCGGTAATTTATTTCACAAGCGCGGAAGGTATATTGGGACTATTAGGGTTTACTGTAATTGTCCTCCTGGACGGGTTAATTACTAAATCCATATCTTCCATAGGGACAGCCCCTATTAAAACGGAGTCTCCAATTACCAATGCCCCGGTAAAACAGTTTCTACCCTCAAACCTGAGTTGAATTGGTCCTACGTAAGGAACAACATGAGATTTCGAATCGGCAGTTGTAACTTCTCTCTTTTCGATTTCTTCCAGCTTCAGTTGTACTGCTATATGTTCCGGAATACACAATGTCATTGCCCCGGTATCCACCAGGGCATTGACAGATAAAGGTTTTAAACTATTGTCTTTGGGGTTTATTAACTCTATGCCTGCATATATAAATCCCATGGTGTTATCTCCTTTTATTACTTTAAATTGCAAACATAACAACCTAATCCGAATACTTACACATCATCGGGACGGCAAAGATGGCTTTCCCTTTGAAACCGGTACGGTAACTGGCTCCAGTGCGTGCTATTATTCGGCAATTGGTTTTTCGATCACCCGCGATTCCGCGAATCGTATTTTAGGCTAACATTAAGTAACTTGATCCGCATAATATTGCAGAGTACCCAAGTGGGTTCAGGCTGCAAGCTCTGAACCCGTCAGAGCTGCTAGAGATCCATTACCAAGCGCAATCCAACTTCGATTCTCTTTAAAAGCTTCGTTGGCACGATACCGGCACATACCGATAAAAACCCTTTGTCTATGGTGATTACTTGCGACACATTGGCCACTGAGTCCTTCATCAAGCCCGTTTCTTTTGATAAAAGCATGACATTTCCTGGCGCTTGCGCCAAACGAAGATTGGAACTTACTGCTACCGCAAGAACCGTCTTTATGAGACTTCTATTAAAAGCATCCGAGGAGATGATTATCACAGGACGCCGATACCCGGCCTCCGATCCTTGAGGGTCCGGCAAATTTGCCCACCAGATTTCACCTCGATTCATTACCAATCTTCCTCATGGGTAGAGATTGACTGGATTTTGCTTAACCCTTGATCCAGTTGGCTCGATTCATCTACATAGATTTTGTTTAATTTCTGCGTTACATTTGCATAATGATAGGTTTCCAGGAACTCTTTTATCGCCTTCGTGTAAAGCTCGCTACGGGATAATCTAAGTTCTTTGGCAACTTGCTCTGCTGTATTGAAAATTGGCTCTGGGATTGATATTGCAGTTTTCATGCAAATTAGTATTACCAAGGTTATACTTTTTGTCAAGAAAAATCACTGTCAAAAACAGCTGCCAAAGAATGATTGACTCCTTACAAAACTACGCATACCATTCCAAAGACATCCGCCACCGTCTGGTTGACAACCGCGCCCTTCACGATGTTGATGCCCCTCTTTATGGCCGGATTCTCGCGCGCGGCGCGCTCGTACCCCTTGTCCGCAATCTCACGCACATAAGGCAGGGTCACATTCGTCAGAGCGTGGGTTGACGTGCACGCGACGGCGCCGGGGATGTTGGTCACACAGTAATGAATGACGTTGTTTACCGTATAAATAGGATTGCTGTGCGTGGTAGGTTTGCTGGTTTCCACACAGCCACCCTGGTCGATGGCCACGTCAACAATCACCGCGCCCGGTTTCATGGTTTGAACCATTTCCTTTGATACCACATAAGGCGCACGCGCCCCTTCCACCAACACCGCGCCAACCAGCAAGTCGGCGTCCTTAACCTTTTGCCTGACGTTTTGGACGTTCGACATAAGCGTGACAACATTTTTTGGCATGATATCATCCAGATGCCTGAGCCGTTCCATATTGATGTCGAGTAGGGTCACCCTTGCGCCCAGTCCGGCGGCCACTTTCGCGGCATTCGCGCCCACAACACCTCCGCCGATAATGACCACCTCCGCAGGCGTCACACCGGGGACACCGCCCAGCAGTATCCCCCGACCGTGCATGGGTTTTTCCAGGTATTTTGCCCCCTCCTGAATAGCCATCCTCCCCGCTACCTCACTCATCGGGGTCAGGATGGGATGTTGGCCATAAGCATCACGAATCGTTTCGTATGCAATGGCGATTATGTTTGCTTTTAAGACGGCCTCCGTTAAGCTTTTAGAGGCTGCGAAGTGAAAAAATGTGAAGACGATCTGGTTTTCTTTCAACAACGGATATTCCCCCGGCAGCGGTTCTTTCACCTTAACGATGATCTGCGCCTGGTTATATATGCCTTCCGGACCATTGAGCAGCCTTGCGCCCGCCCGTTCATATTCATGATCGGGAATGCTGCTTCCCAGACCGGCGCCTTTTTCCACCAAGACGACGTGGCCGTGTTTTACCATCTCTTCCACACCGGATGGCACCAAGGACACCCGGTACTCATCCGGTTTAATTTCTTTCGGTATGCCGATAATCATGATATGTTTTCTCTTCAAAAAGGGTTTTTTGTCTGATACAATCGCACGTAGTTTATATAAAAGGTAATTTTTGTCAAGCCTAATTTATGAAAACGTGCGCCTTTATCACGCTTGGGTGTAAGGTCAATCAATATGAAACCCAGGAAACGCATTTTACCAATACCCTCGAAGTATGCAGGAAGGCGGGATTCAGCCGTATGCATGTATTTTCCTTTAGCCCCAGGAAAGGCACCCCGGCAGCGGAAATGCCTGACCAATGCCCACCGCAAACGATAAAACAAGGACTGGGGGATTTTGTGGGATGGAATAAAAATGCCGAAATCCCGCCAGTATTTGCATTTAACGGTATCGTATGGACTGCAGATAAAATTTATTGTACTTAGCTTTTATGCTTATGTATAATAATTTGCTAATGGAAATATTTTCTGATGCAACAAAACGGTAAGCAAGGTTTGTTCAGCTTTTCTTAACCTCACAAAAGAAGCTCTTCCTAAATTAAAAATGTGTTTTACGGTACACCATCTTTAATCTCAATCTGATTAAAATGTAAAGACATTATAAATGTTGAGAGATGCACTATCAGAAAAAGTAAATCTATACCTGGGATGTGTTAAATATATATCCGCATTCATTGTTTTGTTTATGAGCGCTGTTTTAAAGGCACCTGTACTAAAAATACCCTATATACCTTTTTTTATTAGTCTCTGTCAGCACAATGCCTGGTGGATTATTATACTTTTTACTTTCGTTGGAGGAATGGCGCAATATTTTAGTAATCGTATCGGTTCGCCGGATAATTGGCGGATAGTGCAATATCTTCTCGACCTATACCGGGAAGAAATTTTTAATAAAGATGAAAACACTAAAGAAGACGCCGAATATTTCCACCGTGTAACACTTTTTAAACATTTTAGTTGGCGTTGGGCGTTAGTGAGATGGCCTTGGTCCGGATGGGTAGTGCCGGTTGCACGGTCTGGTTCAACAACAAGAACAAAAATCCAATGCTTTCATGCGTCAAAAGAGCGTCTGGACGATGCCGAAGGCGTTGCAGGGCAAACATGGGTAAGAAATCGTCCTGTGCTGGTTTCTGCTTTACCGGATTTGAGTATAGAAAATCCGCAAAATACGGATATTCAAGAGTATGCAAAGAGGGCCTATGTGACAGAAGAATGGATACGTAACCGAATGCGAACGAATAGGAGAGGGTTACAATGTCGATCATTATTTGGTGTATGTATTGAAGCAAAAGGGGTTCCTTGGGGTGTTTTGGTTATAGACAGCCGAAATCCAGAACCTTCCCGGCTCAAAACAGCTTCTAGGAATTCTACGTTAGAAATTTGTAAGAATGTTTTAAACAGGCTTCTTGAAAAAGTATAAAGGGAGGAAATTATGTCAAAATGGCTTCAAGTAAATCCTGACGCTGAAGAATTAACGCAACGCCTACAAACAGAAGGCTCTAAAGTTAAAGTTGAATTCTTGGTCTCCTCATACGATATTCCAGATGCTGTGCGTGGTTCTTATAATGAAGAGAGTGGTCGATTTGTTATTGAATTTAAATATATAGACAATTCAAATGAACCCACGAAACCGGAACCTCAAGACGATTATGTCACATTCATAGTTGGCAAAAATAGTAGCCGATTATATCAAATTGAAATTGACGTTAAAGCGCTAAAAATAGAAAAGGTTGAGTTGCGTATGAAAACAAAAGACGAAGTCAAAAAAACACTCGACAACCTCATCCAAAGGCCAATAAATCGGTTTAGACAGGACAATTACAAGCTTACACAAAAGGCTTTATCTGAAATAGAAGATGAACTCTTCTCTCCTCTGTCAGAATTATCTATCATAAGCTAATAGCCAACAGCAATTTAAATATGGCGACTCGAATTGGGCATGAGATATAAACATTGAAGATCAGACAGAACGTGGTAAGTTTCTAATAGGAAATTCCAGGGGCTCTTTCCTTAATCCTAATGCTAATGGAACCACAGATTTCACCGATTACACAGATTAAAAAAGCCGGAGATGCGGCCACCTCAATGCATAATCTAATGGGGATTATTGAAATATCCCCCTCAAAAAATGGGGTTGAAGCAGTAGCCATTACGGGTACTACATGAATTAATTACAAACTCTAAAACAATCTATGGGTTTTATTAATCCAAAATCTGTGTAATCTGTGAAATCTGTGGTTTCAGACTTTTTTAATCAGTCTGAGTCCCTGCCTTACTAAAAGTCTTTAATAATACTAAACCACACCCGTTTATCATACTCACCGGTGCCGTTCAGGGGGATATCCATACCCTGTAATACGTAAAGTTCGTGAGAAAGGTCCCATCGAATGCCGGGTAAAACATCGACACGATATTTTTCATCCTCATCCAGTCCAAACCCCTTGTGCCCGTTCAATTCGGCAAAAGGTGTTATGCCCTCCAAAAGAGGAACATTGTTGATGGCAATTGTTTTTGATAATGCAACGCCGTATTGAAAGTCCACGTCTGCATCTTTTCGGTCTTCCCCTCCCGTGGGGACGTCTGCGCCCAAAAAGGTGTTTAAGCCGATGCGATGTCCCATGTCCATCCAAAAGGCAATTTGCTGGCCTACGGTTGTGACCTCTTCACCCAGATGCCGGTCCTTATCGCCTGTTGGCACGTTTATAACCGACCCGGTAGACAGTGAAAACACGTCCGACTCCAATAGCATGGCCCTCAATGCTAATTTTGTGTCTCCAAAGCCGACGTGTTCTTGATTTTCCACGGTATTAACGTGCAGAACTTTTGATTCAATGTCAATTTTTATGCGATACGTAAGGGGCAATTCCAGCGCCAACCCCCATTCATTAACGTCTGCTTCATCGTGGTGTTCATCATCCACGTAAAGGTAATTAAAACGTACCTCCCTCTTAAAGAATGCAGGGGCAATGCGCAGGAGGGGTACCCGTGGGGACTGGGTTTCCGTTTCTTCGTAAGGCTTCCATGGCGTCAGCCATCCTTCAAGCAGGTTCGAAACCCCGAAGTCTCTTTTTACGCCAGGGTGATGCTCAGGTTCCGGGTTTAAAATTTCATTCGTGGACGTAGTTTCCACGGCGTGTGCCTTTTCCTCGCTTGCGAAACTGTTTATGGTGAAAACAAAAATCAACAAGGCTATGAGCCATGACAAAACAGAAATACGGTACGACATAGTTTGGTTTCTCCCTTTTTTAAAAAATGGTAATGCGCTGTTTCTTCCGGCCGGTTCAATTATGACAGAAAAGACGTTCCTTGCAAGCTGATTTAAATTAGGCCTTTTTCGGCGGCTTTTGATGGTAAACAAAAATGTTTTCGGTTTTTGTGCCGCCCCTACGAGGCTTCAAAATATACTAACAACTACTTCCCACCGCTTACGCAGTGGGCTACGATTGTGTTGCCCCTACAGGGCATTATGCGTACTGCACGGTAGGTCAACCGTCCCCTGTTAACAGTATAATTTCACCCTACATAAGCCACCGGCAACGGCCCTGAGGCTACCAGTTTTTTTAAACGGGAATCTACGGTCAAATTAAGACCTTCTAATGTTCTTGAGCCAAGCAAAACCATATCACCTTCTTCACCAAAGACAACTTCATCAATGGTAAAGTATTCTTCTATTCTAATGATAGCGAATCCAACGCTCCTGGTTATCCTTTGGCCATTTGCCATAATAAATGCCAAATCTTTCTTTTCACGAATGACGTCTATTTTATGAAGCAATTCACCCGGAATCCAAGTGTACTCACTCGCCGTATCAACAAGTATTTTGGGTATCGGCACAGACTTTGTTCTCTTAACTATGATTTTCAATGATACATTTTGCGCAGAAAGTACCCATGATAAATCTCCTTTATTTCCCCATAACCCGAATGATTTTTGTGCGTTTGTAGCTCATATTACCTGTCTTTTGTCTTCGGTGGATTCAATCTTGCTTAATCCACCCCACCCTAAAATTACCTTGCAATTTATATCATATTTCGTACTATTATACAAACATCTAAATAGATTTTCAGCCTTCTACCTTCTACAACGGAATACTGTGTGAAAACCAACAAGAAGGAACCCCGTCAAAAAAAATCCCAAACAGTGCCCTCACCGTCCTCAAAGAAGAAAATATCTATTAAATGCCCCGAAAGGAGCCCCTTTTATATTGTCGGCATGGGCGGTTCTGCCGGTGGATTAGAGGCATTTGGACAGTTTTTTACCAATATGCCAACCGACAGCGGAATGGCGTTTGTCCTTGTCTCCCACCTGGATCCAACTCAAAAAGACATGATGCCAGAGCTGCTCCAGCGTTTCACCAAAATGCAGGTCTTTCAGGCAAAAGACGGGATGGAGGTCTGTCCGAACTGCGTCTATGTCATTCCTCCGAACAGGGACATGTCCATACTACACGGAACCATTCAATTACTGGAGATGCCGTCGCCCCGCGGTTTGCGGCTGCCGATTGATTTCTTCTTCCGGCATCTGGCGGAAGACCGGGAAGAACGGGAAGAACGGGCCGTTGGCATCATCCTTTCCGGCATGGGAACGGACGGTACCCTGGGCATTAAGGCAATCAAGGAAAAGCTGGGTATGGTAATGGCGGAGAACCCCGCCTCTGCTAAGTATGACGGCATGCCACGGAGCGCCGTTGATACCGGACTGGTGGATTATATTGCGCCGCAGAACCTCATTATGGACCCGCCGTTTACCAAATTAGACCTTATTAGCTGCAGAAATATTATGATTTACATGATGTCGGAATTGCAAAAAAGGCTCCTCCTGCTCTTGCATTATGCCCTCAATCCCGGAGGACTTCTCTTTTTGGGCGCTTCCGAGACCATTGGCAACCTGACCGACCTCTTTTCTTCTGTGGATACGAAATGGAGGATTTTCAGCCGTAAAGAATCGGCAACCGCCCGCATGGATATGGTTGAACTGCCTGTATCGCCATTGTTTGATGGAGAAGACAAGCCACAACACGCGCCAAAGACGCGAAAAAACAGTGAAAATACCCTTTCAGACACGGTACGACGGATTCTTTTGGAGCATTTCACCCCTCCCGCAGTGATTATTAATGAAAAGGGAGACATTGTGTACATAAGCGGGCGAACCGGTAAATATCTGGAACCGGCCGCAGGAAAGACCAATATAAACATCTTTGCGATGGCACGCGAGGGGTTAAGAAGCGAACTGGAGGTTTGCTACCCGCAGGGCAATTACACAGAAAAAAACCATAACCATGAAGGGTTTGGTGGTCAAGACCAACGGTAACTGTCAGGTCATCGATCTTACCGTCAAACCCTTCAGCGAATCTGAAGGTATGGATGGCTTGTTGATAGTGGTATTCGGGGATACTGGCGTCTCTTCCAAACGGACAGCATCAGGCAAAGTAAAGACCGGTTCGGCTTCCCGCCAGGGCAATATATATAAAGAACTGGAAAAGGAGCTTGCATCTACCAGGGAACGCCTTCAGACGACCCTGGAAGAGGTGGAAACCTCCAGGGAAGATCTCAAATCATCGAACGAAGCATTGTTTGACGATATAAAGGCGGTGCTTCAAACGCTGGTGTTCAAAGACGTGCAGGTACAAACCAAAGACGGCTGCTGGTACCTTATGCGTATTATGCCCTATCGAACGCTTGATAATATTATTGGCGGCGTAGTGGCAACTTTTACTGAAATTACCGGTGTAAAACGATTGGAGGCGTCGCTGCGGGAGCGCGAAGTAATACAAGAGGCCTGTAGATTTGCCGCGAGTATTGTGGAAACCATACGAGAACCTTTGCTTATCATGGATGCAAAGCTGAGGGTTGTTTCGGCTAACCGGTCATTTTACCGGACATTTCATGTGTCACCGGAGGAGACTAAGAATGGTTTTCTATATGAATTGGGAAACAGGCAGTGGGATATTCCGGAGTTGAGGCGGCTTTTGGAGGATATGCTTCCGAAAAACCACCACATTAATAACTACAGGATAGAGCACGATATCCCCAAACTTGGCCACAGGGTGATACTCCTCAACGCCCGGCAGGTAATACGAAAATGTACCGGCGCACAAATGATACTCCTCGCTATAGAGGATATTACGAAGGGTAATAAAAAGAGTTAAGATTTGTTACTGTTTCGGTGTTTGTGCCGCCCCGCCGGCGGGGGACATGTCGGATGCAACATAAATAAGGGTTTAAAGGTAATTATTGATTCCTTAGCGTAACACGTATAGCCCCGAAGGGATGCCAGAAAAGCTCATATTTCGTTCCTACGGAACTAATACCGTTTCGCTGTTTATCTTCTACCGATATTTTGTCCCTACGGGACACAAAAAAGACGGGTGAATTTATTCAATTTCTGGCTATTTCAAAGCAATCTGCCGGTGAGGTGAAATCTTTAAAGATACTATCGCTTATTATTGCAATTACGCGCCAGTTCCGTTAGGAACGAAATATTGGTAGAAAACGAACACGCAATCCGCACCAGTTCCGTAGGAACGAAATATCTGTAGAAAACAAACAGAGAATCCGTGCCTGTTCCGTTAGGAACGGAATATTGGAGGAAAATATGGCAAATACCTATACACAAATTCATATTCATGCAATTTTTTCGGTACAAAACAGATTTTGCATTATAGATAATTCATGGAAAGATGAATTATACAAATACATTACGGGTGTTATCAAGAACAACCAGCATAAACCGCTCGTAATTAACGGAATGCCGGACCACATTCATGTCTTGTTCGGTATGAAACCATCACAAGCCCTTTCAGATTTAATGCAGGATATAAAAAGCAATTCTTCAAAATGGATAAACGAAGAAGAGTTTTTAAATTGTAGATTTTCATGGCAAGAAGGTTTTGGCGCATTTTCATACAGTAAATCACAACTTCCAAACGTTATTAAGTATATTAATAACCAGGAAACGCATCACAAGAAAAAGTGTTTTATTGAAGAATACAGGGAATTTATGAAAGCATTTAATATTGATTTTGACGAACGATATATTTTTAAACCCATTGAATTTTAATATGTCATGCCTACGGCATTTATGCTTGTATGTTCTTATTGTTTCTACCGATATTTTGTCCCTACGGGACATTTAAAAAACGTAACTATTCAGCGTAATTTTGCGGCTACCATATATGGCATAAAATGACTAAAAACACAAAACTTTGCCACAGTTTGTACTACCATATATGGCCAAAAAATGCAAATCAAGCATTTTTCACCACATATAGTGTTTTTTGCTCAAACACGCTGAATAGTTACTAAAAAACAGACACAGATTGAATCGGGGTTATTTTTCAAAAAACTAAAGTGTTGCAAAATCCGAAATCCGAAACTGAAAACTGGAAACAAACCCATGAAAAAAGATAGGCCTAATACCGATAAACCCGAAGACCTGCGCCGCAAGGCGGAAGCACAATTGCGTAAGAAAAAGGCCAAAAAAATCCAGAAAATGAGCGATGCAGAGGTACGCGCCCTGGCTCACGAACTACAGGTGCATCAAATCGAACTGGAAATGCAGAACGAGGAACTGAAACGCGCCCGCGCAGAAGCTGAAGATGCGCTGAACAGATACACCAACCTGTACGACTTTGCCCCGGTAGGGTATTTTACCTTTGACGGAAATGGGACAATCCTTGAGGCAAACCTGGCTGGCGCAAAACTTCTGGGCATCGAAAGAGATTCTTTGGTCAAAAGGCAATTTCAACTTTTTATTGAGCCGGATTCAAGAGCAGGGTTCAATTCTTTTTGCAAGCGCATATCAGAGACTGACGTCAAACAGACATGCGAACTATTGCTCAAGAACAACAAGTCTCCAATGTATGTGGCCATAGAAGGCGTGGCTGTACATGATGCCGGAGGAAGTGGTAAACAAATACGGGCGGCAATTGTTGACGTTACTGATAGGAAACAATCGGAGGAGCAGTTGAGACTGGCAAATGGGGAACTTCGTCAGCGTACCATGGACCTGAGCCTTTCTGATGAAACCTTACGCAGTTTGCGGGCTATTCTTGACAACATGGGCGACGGTTTGGTTGTAGCCGATATACAGGGGAAACTTACCTACATTAACCCAACAGCAGAGAAGATACTTGGGAAGGGTTTGCGAAAGGTAACCGCGTATAAATGGTCGGAACAATACCGGTTTTATTGGCCTGATATGGCAACACCCTATCAGGCGGATGATCTTCCTCTTTCAAGGGCAATACGCGGCGAATCGGTAGATGTGGCAGAGGTGTTTGTACAACAGGTAAAAGAGCCGGTAAGCGTATGGATTAGTATTACGGCGAGACCACTCATTGACGAAAATGGCTCTCTGAAAGGCGGGGTTGCAGTTTTCCGTGACGTCACCAGACAAAAACGAACAGAAGAAAAACTCAACGTTTTATCGCAAGTGGTGGAACAAAGTCCGGCGAGCGTCGTGGTTGTTGACACAAAGGGCGCTATTGGATATGTCAATAAAAAGTTTACTACCATAACAGAATACGCTGTAGACGAGGTGGTCGGGAAGAATCCGCGCGTCTTGAAATCAGATGAGACGCCGATGGAGGAATACAAACGGCTATGGGATACCATTACGTCAGGCGGCGTGTGGCGCGGGGAGTTTCATAACAGGAAAAAGAGTGGCGAATTGTACTGGGAACATGCCGTGATTTCACCTGTCAGAAATGCGGAAGGAAGTATTACTCATTTTGTAGGAATTAAGGAAGACATAAGCGAGCGTAAACAGGCTGAACGGCGTTTGTGCGCCCAGCATACCGTAATGCAAATACTGGCAGAAGCAGCCGGTATTGCAGATGCGTCGCTAAAAATCCTTCAGACCATCTGTGAATGCCTTGCGTGGGATATTGGTGCACTCTGGGCAGTGGACACTGAAAGTAACGTACTGCGCCTGGTGGAATACTGGCATGTGCCCTCGGTTAAAGCGCCTGAATTTGAGGCAGTGAGCCGGAAAATAACCTTTTCGCCTGGC
Organism: uncultured candidatus Brocadiaceae bacterium; assembly: GCA_964372185.1. GTDB lineage: Bacteria > Planctomycetota > Brocadiia > Brocadiales > Brocadiaceae > JACVXV01. Next base: position 4,082 of record CAYJPZ010000060.1, on the reverse strand, counting down.
GTTGGATTGCCTGGCCGCGTCTGGGCGGACGGGAAGCCATTCTGGATTACGGATGTTACAGAGGACGCTAACTTTCCCAGGATAGCAATTGCTGCTAAAGAAGGACTGCACGGGGCATTCTGTTTCCCCATTATGATTAAAGAAGAAATCCTTGGGGTCATGGAGTTTTTTAGTTGCAAGACAAGGCAACCTGATAACGACCTGCTCAATATGATGTCGGCAGTTGGCAGGCAGATAGGCTTATTTGTCAAACACAGGCAGGCTGATGAGATTTCCAAACGGACAGCATTGGAATACAAAACAGTGCTTGGTACCACGATGGATGGTTTTTGGGTTGCGGATACAAAGGGACGGCTGCTGGACGTTAACGATGCGGCTTACCATTTAACAGGTTATAGCAGGAAAGAGCTGCTGACAATGCGTATTCAGGATATCGAGGATAAGGAAACGCCGAAAGAGACGGCGCAGCACATCAGGCAGATAATGAATGCGGGCTATGACCGCTTTGAGACCCGGCATAGACGCAAGGATGGCAAAATTGTGGATATTGAGGTGAGCGTTAACTATGTGAAGATTGCAGGCGGGCGGTTTTTCGCATTTCTTCGCGATATTACCGAACGCAAGAAGTCAGAAGCGCAGATTCGCTTACAATTGCAGCGCCTTGCCGTCATAAGCAATATTGATAAGGTCATTTTATCTACCCTCGATTTGCGTGTTGTCCTCGAAGTCTTCCTGGACAAGGCATTTCCACAACTCCATGTTGATGCCGCTGACATACTCCTCTTTAATCCTTACATGCAAACGCTTGAATACGCTGCCGGGTGTGGTTTCCATACCTCTGCCATTCAGCGCACACGGGTGCGTCTCGGTGAAGGCTGTTGCGGGCGGGCGGCTGTTGAGCGCCATCCCGTCTTTATTCACAATCTGCCTGAAGAGTCGTGCGTTCGCAGTAAGCAATTATCAACAGAGGAATCATTCGTCTCTTGCTATGTGGCGCCGATCATTGCAAAGGGGCAGGTAAATGGCGTGTTAGAGGTCTTTCATCGCGCGCCGTTTGAACCGGATCAGGAATGGTTAGGTTTTCTGGAGATGCTTGCCGGACAGGCTGCTATTGCTATAGACAACGTCGGGCTTTTTGAGAGTTTACAACATGCGAATACAGAACTCGTTCAGGCATACGATTCCACGATTGTAGGCTGGTCTCATGCGCTCGATTTGCGGGACAAGGAGACCGAAGGCCACTCCCAGCGCGTGACCGATATGGCCTTGCAGATTGCCATAGCTATGGGTATAAACAAAGAGCATCTTGTCCATGTCCGCCGGGGCGCCTTGTTGCATGATATTGGCAAGATGGGTGTGCCGGATAGTATCTTGCTTAAGGTTGAACCGCTTACCGATGGGGATTGGGTAATTATGCGTAAACATCCTGTGTATGCCTATGAATTACTTTCACGCATTGCCTATCTGTGTCCGGCGCTGGATATTCCTTATTGTCATCATGAGAAGTGGGATGGCACCGGATATCCGAGAGGACTTAAGGGTGAAGAGATACCGCTGGCAGCGCGTATCTTTGCCGTGGTGGACGTGTGGGATGCCCTGCGTTCCGACCGCCCGTACAGGAAAGGCTGGGCGGAAGAAAGGGTGCGGGAATACATCAAATCACTTGCAGGCACACACTTCGATCCGCAGGTGACAGAGACGTTTTTGGAAATGAAATGGTAAAATAGGCAGTAATGCAATTACCGGTGCAGAGACGCATACAATGCGTCTCTACAGTAAACCCGAATCGGAGGTGAATTCATGAAAGACGATAAACGAAAACAAGACTGGCTTGATGAATTACGCCGCCGCGCAGAAGAAACGTCGGGCAAGGAAAAAGGCAAGGATTTGACGGGCGCTGACGCCTTTGCCTTGATGCACGAACTACAGGTGCATCAAACCGAACTGGAAATGCAGAATGAGGAATTGAAACGTTCCCGGCAGGAGCTGGAAGAATCGCGGAATAAATACCTTGAATTGTACGAATTCTCGCCCATGGGATATTTCACCCTGGATAAACAGAGCACCATCCTTGAGGTGAATCTGTCCGGGGCTGCTCTCCTGGGAGTTGAAAGAGCATCTTTAGTCCGGAGGCGATTCCAGCTTTTTGTCGAGGCGGGTTCACGGTCCGAATTCAATACCTTTTGCAACCGGGTGTTTGAGTCTGACGTCAAGCAAACCAGTGAACTGAGGCTTGTGAAGAACGATGCATCCCTATGGTATGCCTATCTGGAAGGCATTGCTATGCGTAATGGCGATGGTGACGTGAAACAATGCCAGATTGCCGTCATCGATATTACAAAGCAAAAACGCGCCCAGGAAGAAGATGCAAGACTGAAAGACCAGCTTTCGCACGCGCAGAAGCTGGCATCCATTGGAATCCTGGCGGGGGGCGTCGCCCATAATTTCAACAATCTTCTCATGGTAGTCATGGGGTATGCAAGCGTTTTACAGTGGGAACTAAATGAGGGCAGTCCGTTAATGGAGCATACGCAAAAAATTATACATGCAGCACAAATGGCAGGTAATTTATCCAAGGAACTCCTTGCCTTCAGCAGAAAAAAGCCCTCCCATCTGCAGTCGGTTAACATTAATAAAATCATAAAAGATACAGAATATCTGCTGGTGAACCTTGTGAGAGAAAATAGTAAACTCAGAACTACGTTTACTGAAAAAGACTGTTTCGTGGTGGCGGATAGTGACCAGATGATGCATGTATTGATGAACCTTGCTACCAATGCACGAGACGCCATGCCCAACGGTGGGGAATTGAAAATTTGCACGGATGTTTTGGAAATGGACAATGCCTTTATAAGGGCGCATGGTTTCGGTGAAATCGGGAAATACGTCCTTATCTCCTTTTCTGATACGGGATTGGGGATGGATGAAGATACAAGATTGAGGATATTTGAGCCATTCTTTACCACGAAGGAGGTTGGAAAGGGCACGGGACTTGGGCTTGCGACTGTGTATGGGGTCGTCAGGCAGCACAATGGTTACATAGATGTAGAGAGTAAGAAAGGTATCGGCACAACCTTCAGGATATACCTGCCTGCCGTTACGATGGGGGCTGCTTAAAAACAGGCCAGGCACGAAATATTGGTAGAATAATTGGATGTTAAATATATCATGCCTACGGCATTGATATTTGCGTACACATAACATTTCTACCGATATTTTATCCCTATGGGACGTTAAAAAAACCGGCGCTGCAAAAGGTTGTTTAACGCGATGTCTACCGGACTAAAAGGATATCCACCTGTCTTACGTTGTCGTCCATGTAGGTCTCATCCGGCACACTGGTTAACTCAGCCTTTATGATGTAACATCCCTCCTTCTGTCCCTCCGTATTCCAGGAATACACAATTTTCTGGGAAGTGAATCCGTCCAGTGTTTCTGCTTCTCTACCGATCTGTTGCTTCGTTGTAGGGCAGGTTACTGTTAGTATAGTAGTCACCTTCTCCGCCCTTTCATTGCCGATGACAATCTCAACGTTGACCTTTCTCCCGATGGTTGCCCGCATAGGAACGTCCAGCGCAACGATAGTCACACCCTTAGCCTTTGCCGGATTCTCTTTCTTCTTTTCAGCCGCATGGCTGCGAGAGAAACCACTACTAACCAAAAGCAACAACACAAAGAGAATTAACAACACACGCCCCTTCCTGAGATACTCCATTTTCATAAAAGACTTCCTCCTCTTTAATCATTAAATAAACAATGTAAGTCATCGGGTAAGGCGCGGACAGATCCACGTCTTGCATCTTTTAATCAAATCAATAAGACACACAAAAGCACAGGCAAGATGCCTGTGCCACCAAGAGTATGGCATGTAAATTAATATTTTAATGTAGGGACACGGTGCCCCGTGTCTTTACCATTATGAGCGACCTGTTTTTTTGTCAAACAAACACGCATAGATATGATGAAAAGGAGATTAAACGTAACTGTCCGCCCCCCCCTTACTTTGAACCCGGTAGAGGGACCCACCCCTGACCCCTCCCAGGAGGGGAATATAGTGATTCCCTCCTGGGAGGGGTCAGGGG
>CAYJPZ010000059.1:0-20793 GCA_964372185.1 uncultured candidatus Brocadiaceae bacterium | reverse complement strand
CGTGTGGGACATCGACGAAGAAACAGAGGACAGACTCATTTTTTATGCAAGGGTGATTGCAGACCCTGTCTCGTTACGGATTGTTTAAAGAGACGTTGCGGGTCAATGCGTTCGTGTACATGCAGGCTTACGGTAGGCACTTCAAAGCTGGCGTGTTCAGCCTTGCCCGTCCATTGCAGTTGCGGGTCAAGATGTGGGTCGTATTGGTAGGCCTTCTTTTTCTGGCCGCCGTTATCCGTGTACGCATCCACCAATCCTACGGGCGGGTTGCTGAGTCGCTCCTTATCTTTATGCTCGTATTGCCCAATGGGCATTGGATTGATTTCTGTGCGTTTTTTCCGTGCCATTATCTCACCTTTGATAATTTAATTTTCGTATTACGTGCTACAGCAAACGTTTTAATTAGGCATTCGGCGATTTTTAACTGGAAACAGCATGCTTATTAGATACAAGCCTCCATCACTTTTCAGACGAAATGTTTTCACCAATTGCAGAATCGTGTGAACTGTTATTGCCTTGTTACCCATTATCAGATTCATCCGGGTTCATCCGGGACATTTGAGCTTCCCAGTCTTCCAGGGAAAGGAATACCTCCCTGGCCTGGCTGCCTTTGTATTCACCCACGAGACCATTTTCGGCCATCAGGTCAATCAACTTCGCGGCACGTGAGTAACCGATCTCCAATCTTCTTTGTAAGAGAGAAACAGACCCCCTTTGCGATTCAAGCACGATCCTTACCGCCTCATGATAAAGATTATCCCGCGCATCATTCTCTTTATCGACGGCTCCTTTCCATTGTTTCAGTTCGGGACTGAATTGCGGCGAGGCACATGTTCTGAGATATTCAACAACGTTTCGCACCTCTTCGTCACTGACGTACGCGCCCTGAACCCGCACCAGTTTCGACGTCCCTGGCGGTAAAAAGAGCATGTCCCCCCCGCCCAGCAATTTTTCAGCCCCATTCTGGTCGAGGATTGTGCGGGAATCTACCTTTGATGCAACGTAAAACGATATCCTTGACGGAAGGTTCGATTTAATTAGCCCGGTAATCACGTCCACCGACGGCCTCTGTGTTGCAAGGATCAGGTGAATCCCCACCGCGCGCGATTTTTGGGAAAGGCGTATTACCGAACCCTCGACCTCTTTGGACGCCACCATCATGAGGTCAGCCAACTCGTCAACAACGATAACGATGTGCGGCAGGTAGAACGGCACGTCGTCAATATCAACGTCTCCTTCCGGATTTAACCGTTTCTTAATCTCAGACGCCCCCAGCTTATTGTAACCATTAATGTGCTTTACGCCAACACTAGCCAGGAGGGCGTAACGCTCTTCCATCTTGTTTACCGCCCATTCCAGAACGGCAGCCGCTTTTTTCATGTCCGTTACGACGGGGCTTATTAAATGGGGGATTTCCTTAAAAAGCGAAAATTCAACCATTTTCGGGTCTACCAGTAAAAGCTGCACCTCGCTGGGATAACGCATAAATAAAATACTCAGGATAACCGAATTGAGACACACCGATTTTCCCGAACCCGTCGTTCCGGCAATAAGCAGGTGCGGCATGGCCGCAAGGTCAGAAAAGACCGGGTTTCCGGCGACGTCCTTGCCGACCAAAAGAGGGATAGACATCTTTTTCCGTATTTCATCAGCGGATTCCAGCAGTTCCCGCAGCACAACCACCTCGCGCCTGACGTTCGGGACTTCCACGCCAATGGAAGATTTCCCCAGGAGTGGCGCAACAATGCGCACACTGGGTGATTTCAGGGCGATTGCCAAATCGTCGGAAAGGCTTACCACCTTTCCAACCTTTGTGCCCGGCGCCAATTCCAGTTCATACATGGTAATAACGGGACCCTTTTGAATTTCCATCACCTCGCATTGAATATTGAACTGTTCGAGGGTGTTTTTTAAGGTATGGGCGCGCTGCGTAATTTGTGACCAATCATCTTCCCCTTGTTTTTTTGGCGGCTCTTCCAACAAGTCGTGTGGGGGTAAGGCGTAGGGACGGTCTTTTGACTCAACGGCTTTCCTGGCATGAAGCGCGGCATCTTCCGCCCCGGTTTGCACAACGATGGGGTTGCCGTCCGGTACCTTGATCTTTCCGAAAAAAGAGCGCGACCCCGTTTCTTTCCTTCCATCCTTGTCATCAGGGCATACCTTACCCTTCAGATTGTCACTTTGCATGGTTGAGACATCGGATGCCGGATTTTTCACGTCTTTCACGTCCGGTTCATGGGAAACCTCTGATTCCTGCGCTTCTAACTTTTTCACCGCCCGAGTGGGTACGGCCTTCGTATCTTTTGGGTCCGGCTCATGGGAATCCACGGTTTCCGGCTCTTCCGATTCTTTTGGTTCTTTCAAAAAAGGAGAAACCGGTGTTACGTTAAAGAGGAGCATTAACGACACAACAATGCCTAATGCCAGTATTATCGTAGCGCCGGTATAGTTGAAGTTTTCGAAGAGCCTGGAAGCAAGCACGACACCAATAACCCCACCCACGTTGTATGAGAGCATGGACTTTTTGAAGGCATAACACCCAAGCGTCAACAAAGACGCAACTGAAAACAGGAATAAAACAGCCCCCAATGCCTTTACCCAAAGACATTCAACCTTTTCCCTGCAGAAATACAGCAATCCCAACCAACTAAAGATCACACCGATCAAAAAGGACGTCTTGCCAAACCAGGCAAGCGCGTATCCCGAAACGAGTGCGCCTGCAATGCCACAAACGTTTTGTACGGGGTCATTGGGCGGATAATCGGCAAAGGGGTTGTCGTGAGACGAATGGCTGAAGAGGCTGGAGAAGATAAAAACCGCACAGGCAGTAAAAAAAACCGCTATGATACACTGTACAAGACGTCTCTTTCCCATGGTATTCCTTTAGTTGGATATCTATGAATAATAAACAGACCTTTTTTGCCTGTTTTTATCCTTTTTGCGTTCTTCCGATTTGCTTGTATTTTATCAGTCTTTTCAAGGCATTCAAGGGAATTTAATCCTTGTATTCTTTTGTGATTAGGTATGAGAAAAGTACGACGCTCGCTTAAGCAATGCCCGAAGCATCGACGTATTGTTTTGGGAATGAACTTATGAGACTCTATCCGTTTGATGATTTCCTTGCTTGGGATCTGGTGTTCGATAGCATCCGTGTGGTGTGCTTGATGATGTAGACGGCGGTTTAATGGGCTTCCATGACGGACAGCCTTGCTTCTAAGGCTGCCAGCCGTTCACGAATTTGAATAGCGGCATCAATCTTTTCATCCAGGCTATCAACCTTGTCATCTAACCTTTTAATTTCAGATATCATTTCTCTACGAAGTGAATCTATTTTGCCATCTAATGAGAAAAAGCGTGTATCAATTTTCTCATCTAATCGCTTTATTTCAACCTGAATTGATTTTAACCCAGGGGCTACGATGTCTTGTAATGCCAGTTTGACCTGATCGTAAACACTCATAGATGATGCCATCCTAAGAAATCTCTTTGGCAAAGTTATGCAACCGATTTTAAACCTATATTAGGTACGATTTAACTATTACATATTATAACACACAAAATAATGAACGCAAAAGACAAATCGCGGATAAGGTATTTAATGTCCCGTATGCCCAAAACCACCGGCGCCGCGGTGGGAATCCTCCAGCCGTTCAACCTCTATCAGCTCCGCCTGCATAACCGGTTGAATTACCAACTGGGCGATCCTCATCCCTCGCTCCACGGTAAACCGGTCTTTCCCGAAGTTACCTAATATGATCCCGATTTCCCCGCGATAATCGCTGTCAATCGTGCCGGGGGTATTTACCACCGTCAACCCATGTTTTAAGGCCAATCCGCTTCGGGGCCTTACTTGCGCTTCATATCCCAGCGGCAATTCGATGTGTATGCCGGTAGGGATCAGCTTGATTTCACCCCGATCAAGATACGTTACCGCATCTACTGCGGCATACAAGTCCATACCGCTGGCTGCTATACTCATATATTTGGGGAGTGGCAGGTCTTCACACCCCTGCTTTCTCATTACTTTCACCGGTATCTTATTCATGGAGACTGGGTATCCTTTTTTCCCTTTAGTTCATCATTAATTGCCTCGACAATCTTGCCGGGAGCAGCCAGCCGTCCCTTTCCCACACGCCCCGTACATAACCGCCCCTCTTCGGGGCCGACAAACCGATAACCGAGTCCTGCCAATTTCCTGATATTTTCCTGCACAATGGGATTTGAGTACATGCTGTCGTTCATTGCAGGCGCAATAATCACTTTGGAATGGGCCGCCATAACCGTGCAGGTCAGGGCGTCATCTGCTATTCCCGAAGCTACTTTACCTATAAAATTTGCCGTTGCAGGCGCAACGACAACAATATCCGCACGGTCCGCCAGCGACACGTGGTTGGGATTATAGCTTTCATTATCAACGAAGAGTTCCGTTATCACCTGATTGTGGGAAATGGAACGGAAGGTAACCGGGTTGATAAAACGCTGAGCCGTTTCGGTCATAACAACCGTAACACAATGTCCCTGCTTCACCAGGCTGGAAGTTATCTCAACGGCCTTATAAGCCGCAATACTCCCGGTAACGCCGAGGACGATATGATGAGCCATTGCTTAATCCTAGCGCTGCACTACCGCAGCAAAATCCAATTGCGGGTTCAGGTTTGCAACCCAACCTTTTATACTTTCTGGCGCTGTATTGACAGCGTGGTACTTTTATACGACAAAACCTGGGTTTAAATTAAGTTGCTTACGGTGACGGCTTTTTTTGTAGCACCGACCTTTATGGTCAGCATCGGCGGGGGATAACCCCCGCGCTACGAGATTACTTTGAAATTCCTAATTATTTTTCCATCCGGTTATACACTTGGTGGCACAGGCATCTTGCCTGTGCTTTTATGTATTCTATTGTTATGAAATACACACTTTCCAGTCGTTCCCGTGGCAAGTTTTTTCTGCCACAGGCTGGAAGCCTGTACCACCAAATTCCCTATTTTATTCCAAACAACTAGACCAGACCAAGAATTTTCCGGATGGTGTCAACCGTTACTTCCAGATCATCATTTACCACGCTGTATTGGTATCTATCTTTATATGACAACTCTTTCTCTGCCGTTTCAAGACGAAGCTCAATATCCTGCCTTTTATTGGTGTTTCTTTTTAACAGTCGCCGGCCTAATGTATCACTGTTCGGGGGCAATAAAAATATCGATGTGACTTCCGGAAATTTTTCCATAATCTGCAATGCGCCCTGCACTTCGATTTCGAGGATAAGAAGCGTATCGCTTGCTAACGATTCCTTCAGGGTGTGTACAAGCGTTCCGTAGTAATGGCCGCAATACCTTGCGTGTTCTGCCAAATCTCCCTTCCTGATCATCTCTTCAAATTCAGGGTTCGATACAAAGTGATACGATTCGCCATTCTTCTCTGTGTGCCGGGGAGGCCTTGTCGTTACCGAGATGGATTTTCTCACCCCCGGATATTTCAAAAGCTGCGCGCATACCGTTGTTTTTCCGGCTCCGGAAGGTCCCGAAATAATCACGATCTTACCCATCTTACGTCAGCATTCCTTTATTCAACGTTAAACGCCTGCTCCCTAATCTTTTCTATCTCTGTTTTTATTTCAACCATGTCCTTCAATACGACATTGTCATTCGCTTTTGAACACATCGTGTTTGCCTCCCGAAACATCTCCTGGATAAGGAAATCCAGCTTTCTGCCAACGGGTTCATCCGCCTGAATGGCTTCTTGCAACTGGCACAAATGGCTCCTTAACCGGCTGATTTCTTCAGTAATGTCACACCTTTCGGCAAAGAGGGCGATTTCACGGCACAGGTTGTTATCCGTTAATTCTACGGTCGTTCCCACCAAGAGGGATGCAACCCTGCTTCGCAGCCGCTTGCTGTATTCCAAAACAACCGATGGGGCAGCGACCTCAATTTTGTTAAGTAAAGAAAGGACGAATTCCTTTCTTTGCTCTATGTCTTTACCCAGATGCTCCCCCTCAACGGCCCTCATCTCCTGCATTTTTGTCATCGCCTCATTGATGAGGGGAAGACACATCGATAGCAATGCATTCGCGTCTTCCGTCCGTTCCTCCCGTTTCTGCAAGACGCCCGGAAGGGTTATGAGAGAGTTAAGGGATATTTCCGCCGCAGAACCGATCTCTTTCCTAACGTCAGATAGCATGGTATAGTATTCCTTCAATCTGTCGTTATTCAAGACACACTCCGATTCACGCAAGAGCGATTGATAATTTACGTGTAAAAGAACCGTACCCCGGTTAATTTTACCCCTGATCGCACGTTCAATCTCACCTTCAAAGGTTTGCAAAACGTTAGGAAGCCGTATGTCTATTTTTAAAAATTTATTATTAACCGAACGAAGTTCCACGCGCATTGCACACTCATCGTCTTTATGTTCAGCTACCCCAAAGCCGGTCATACTTTTGATCATGTATACCCCTGGAACACTCGAATCATGCCCACCCTCCACTCATAAATTTTGAAAAAACGATATTAATTCGATTGTTTTTCTTCACCGGAAACAGGCACCTTCACGGATTCTGAGGTGCTTCACCTTTCACCGCCGCCGGCTGTTGGAGACTTTCCTGCGCCGGAGCGGTTGGTTTCCCGTCTCCCATACCTTGCATTCCAAACTTGTCGGTTTTGCCCATTTTCCCTTCTGCTTGAGGAACAGCGTCATGATCATGATCACATTCATCGCCATGCACGTGTTGTAATTCATGACTACCGTGACCAATAAGAGGGTTAATTGTGCTCACGGGAATTGACAATTTAAATAAAAATATCGTAGTGACAATAAACGCAGCGCCCAAAAGATACGTAACTTGCGTTAAAAAAGAGCTTGTTTTGGTTCCAAAGGCCGATTGGTCACCCAATCCTCCAATCGATGCCAGCCCCCCCCCTTTACCGGATTGCAACAGGATTGACCCGATAAGAAATACGCACAAGACAGGCAAAACAATTTTTAACCCGATGACCATATTCAAAAAAAAGAATGCGTTTATTATTCCAAATATAACAACAATTGCCATCCCCCACTTAAATGCCCTTTCCGCCTTTACCATCTAATTCTCCCACTTTGAAAAACACCAAAATACAAACACGAGAAACTTTATCCGCGATCTATCTTTACAAATGAGCGCGTTTGAAAAAAACTACCGGAACGTTTTTGATCGGCATGCAGCACAGCCTCGCTAGTTGGTATTACAAGGAGTTGACGCCGCTTTAACAATGTCCCAAAACGATTCAAATTTAATACTTGCGCCACCAACAAGAAGACCGTCGATTTCCGGTTGAGCCATCAACTCCTTTGCATTCTCAGGCTTTACACTTCCTCCGTACAGGATGTAAATAGCTTTTGCAATGTCTTTGCCATACTCCGCCGTCAAAAGTTCCCTAATAAACGAATGTGCCTCACTGGCCTGCGCCGGTAACGCCGTTTTCCCGGTGCCAATAGCCCACACGGGTTCGTAAGCGACCACCACTTCTCTTACATGGTCAGCGTTTATCCCACGCAAACCATCCTTGAACTGATTTTTGACTACATACTCTGTTCTCCCTTCCTCCCTTTCGTTCAACTTTTCTCCGATACAAAAAATGGGCTTTAGACCTGTTGCAAGAGCCGCTTTTATCTTGGCGTTAATAAAGGAATCCGTTTCCCCAAGGAGATGCCTGCGTTCCGAATGCCCCACAATGACGTGCGAGCAGCCAACCTCTTTTATCATCAATGCCGAAACTTCTCCGGTGTAAGCCCCGCCTTTGTCGGAATGAACGTTCTGCGCCCCCACCAGGGCGCCGCTGCCTTTCAGTACAAGGCAAACGTCTTTCAAAAAAACGAAGGGCGGACAGATTCCGCAGATAACGTCTCTTCTTTCCCCCAAATTATTTTTAAGCTGCCTGGCAAACTCCACGCCCTCTTTGAGGGTGAGGTTCATCTTCCAATTTCCCACAATAAAAGGCCTTTTGACCATGAACACCGACTCCTCTTAATCACACTTTGGAAACGACCCCAAAACCTTAATATCAAAACACTTTTTTGATACCTCTTCCAATGCCTTTTTTACCGACTCATCTGATATATGCCCTTCGAAATCCAGGTAGAAACAATACTCCCATGCCTTTTTTCTCGTAGGCAAAGATTCAATATTTGTGAGATTCACCTTAAAGGTCTTAAAAGGCTCTAATATTTCCAATAATGCGCCGACACGGTTTTTTATGTAACACATAACTGCCGTTCTGTCCCTTCCGCTCGCCGGACTGCACTCCTTGCCAAGAACGAAAAACCTCGTACTATTACTAGGATTATCTTCTATGTTTTTGAAAAGGATATTCAAACCGTAATGCTGCGCCATCTCAGCATGGGCAATTACCGCACAATATTGCCCTTCCCCCGATTTTATGGCCTTTTGAACAAGGCGTGCAGCTTCGGCGCTACTGCTGACTTCAATCAATTCCGCATGAGGCAGATTGTTTACCAGCCAATTCTTGCATTGTGATAAAATTTGCGGTTTTGAGTATACCTTTTTAATCTCCTCCTTTGCACAGGTCGCCATCAAGTTGTGATGGATTGTCAAGACAATCTCGGCACACACCTTTACGTCAAATTCCACAAACATATTCAGCGTTTCCCGTATGCCCCCTTCTGTGGAATTTTCAACCGGCACGATCCCGTAATCACACCTGCCACTCGATACGTCTCTAAAAACATCGTCAATACCTCTGGCAGGAGAATAATCAACCGCAGTGCCAAACTTTTGTCTGGCAGCAAAATAACTAAAGGTGCCTTCCGGCCCAAGATACGACACCTTAATGGATTTCTCCAAATTACGCGAACCTGCTATTATTTCACGGTATATGGCCTCAAGGCTTTCATCCGGCAACGGTCCTTTATTTCGAGCGAGTATACGGGAATAAACCTCTTTCTCCCTGCTCGAATCGTGTATTGGCAGGTCGTTTTGTCTTTTAATAACACCTATCTTTTTAGCAATCTCCGCCCTCTTATTAAGCAACTCCACAATCCTGGAATCAAGCGCATCAATTTCTTTTCTCAAATCATCAATATTCATAATGAATTCCTAAGACTGCCCGGCGCCTGGTTAAACAAATTACCGATATCGGTTGATTTTATGTTTAGTTATTGCCAATAAAGCATTTAGATTGAAACACAGTAGATTGAATTTATCAAAATTTGCCGTGAGAGTCAATAAAATTAAGTTATTTCAGTTTTTTTTAATTGACTGTAGATAAAAGACTGCTACAATTATTTACAGTGCCGTAATTACGTTGCTCTAATATTTTGTAAAGAGGTATGTTACGACGTAATTGGTTGTAGCAGCCCATTGTTCTTTGAACTTATTACAGTATTTATATTTTGCCTACCTAATTTTTAAAATTTATCTTATAAAAAATTTTCAAGTTAGGTCTTTATATGTAATCTTCACTGTATTAAGTCTTTACAAGAAAGGAAGATATACATGGTAGGTGGACGAATTAGAGGTTCGCAGCAAAGGGTAGGAATCTTTGTTGATGTCCAAAATATGTTTTATTCTGCAAAGGCCTTGCACCAGTCTAAAATTGATTATAGCAAGCTTTTATTAGAAATAGTAGGCGACAGAAATCTCGTTCGGGCTATTGCTTATGTTGTTCAAAAACCGGATGTAGACCAGTCAAGCTTTACCGATGCTATGCGGCGATTGGGTTATGAAATAAAATCAAAAGAACTTCGTTTGCGGCCTGATGGCACGGCGAAAGGCGATTGGGATATGGGCATTGCAATAGACTCTATTGCAATCGCGCCAAAACTGGATACCGTGGTATTGGTAAGCGGAGATGGGGATTTTGTGCCTCTCGTAGAAATGTTAAAGGCTCACGGGTGCAGGGTAGAGGTTGTTTCGTTTCGGCGAAGCACTGCCGTAGAACTGATTGATGCCGCCACAAAATACACAGCTATTGAAGAATCCATGTTGTTTAAGGAAAAGAAGTTTCAAAAAAATGATATCCCATGCAAGTAGTCATATAAACCTGGAAAAACTGAATGAATGTCAATTAACCATAGGATATACCTTTCATAACGTAGAAATCCTTGAGAAGGCGCTAACCCATACATCGTGCAGGCTGGAAAATAATTTTTCCAACGAACGGCTGGAATTCCTGGGTGATGCGGTATTGGGAATGATTATTTCCGACTTTCTTTACAAAGCGCTGCCGGAAAATACCGAGGGGGAGTTAACAAAGATAAAATCGGTTGTAGTTAGTCAATCGACGCTGGCCAGGGTAAGTGCCGAAGCGCACTTGAAGGATTTTCTTTCCGTTGGAAGGGGTTTGCATGAGAGCAGCTTTTTCCCAAAATCGCTGCTTGCCAATGTGTTTGAAGCCATTATCGCCGCCATCTACCTTGACGGCGGCATTGATGCCGCAACCCACTTCACGATGCGGTATTTACAGAAGGAAATTGACACCGTTTGTAAGAATCAGCACGAGAAAAATTACAAGTCTATCCTTCAGCAGTACAGCCAAAAGGAATTTGGCATTACACCGAATTATAAAGTTTTGCAGCAGGTTGGTCCTGATCATGGAAAATTGTTCGAAGTAGGCGTATTGCTCAAGGCAAACGAATACGGTAAGGGTTGGGGGAAAAGCAAAAAAGAAGCGGAGCAAGTGGCCGCTAAAGAAACGTTGAAAATGCTTTCTCAGGATTTAACTGAGAAAGATAATACTACATTGTGTATTTAAAGCGAGAAAGGAACTATACATGCAGAAAAAAGGAAACAAAAAGAAGATCGTTGGTGTTTGCCCTGTCAAAGTACATAGGACAAAATGTCCCAGCATTAAAAGAACAAGGCAAATCCGAACGAAACTATTAGCCGTACAACGAGAGAAAAATATCGATACGGATAAAATAGCAAAACTTCGATCGGCGCTAAAAGAAAGAAAAATGCGCGGGATAGCCGTTGATTGTGAGACCTGTAGCTACAACAAGGCAGTCACGGCTTAACAGCAGTTTTGCGTTTTTTTTAACACAGAGGCCACAGAGTAAAGCATGTATGATTCAAGCTTTTACTCTGTGGCCTTTTTTTTCTCTTCGTAGTCTTTGTGTACCTTCCGTTTCATCCGGCTCGGAAATCCAGTAAACGGTGAAAATCCTTCTGTTTCTGATTTTACAAAAACATGATGGGTTCCGGTATTAAGACGACGCCTCATGCTCCAGGTATGGGTAGTTAAGGAGTTGATTCATTTCTGCGGTTGTGGCCTCGATTTCTTCCGCCTTTAAACTGGGATTAAACACCTTTAATTCCCGGTCTTCCCTAGGAAAGTATATGACGAGATACTCTCCACCCTCTTCTCTCGACAGGGATTTGAATTTAAAGACCTTCTTTCTGATAAGGTAAAGCACCAGCACATATCGTAAATTTCTCTGATGCGCTTCCAAGCTGCCCTCCAGTTTAACTACCATGTCCAAAAGGACGTCGGTGTTTAAAAACTTTTGGGCTGGCTTGCCTTGTTTTGGAACCTTTGTCTTCCAAAAAGAGAAAAACACCTCGCTCCTGGGCTTGCTCCAGCATGGAATGCAAAAATCTTTACGGATGAACCCGCCTTGCTCGTCAAAGATTGCCGAGTAATATTCCTCTTCTTCACCGAAACCTTTATTGCACGTGACACAGTCAAGAGTTCCCTTACCTATTTTCCATTCCATTCGTTTTCGTCCGTAAGATGTGCTTACTATTACCCCTTCGTCTTTGCCTGAACCCGTTCCCGTATCTCATTAAAAAGCGTCTTAGCCTTTTTTTCCGCATTGATTACGTCATTCCGCACTTTTTCAACAATGGTAGGGTTTTTAATAGTGGCAAGATTTATTTCTACATTTAGCTTTGCACACTGAAACGCTGCATCGGCCAGAAATGCCGCCACTCCAACGTCTGAAATAAGGTTAGGATTCGCGATATCTACCAATTCGCGTGTTAACTCGAGGACGTGGAGGCAGCCCATCGTGGCCTTCGTAGGTACATCCATAGCGATAACGGTTGCCTTCTGTATCGCCTCGGTACGCGCCTTCTTTTCCTCATCCGTGGATTTTGGCAATCCATACGCCTTGTTAAGCCCCCCGTAAACGGTTATGTCTTCCTCCATCAAAGACAACAAGGTTTCCCGGCTTTTTTCGCATCCCTCAAGTATTCTTTTCAGTTGGGCATCGTATTGCTTGAATTTTTCTCTCCCTATCGTAAACTGGGTTGACATGGATGCCATCGTTGTAGCCAGGGCGCCCACCAAAGCGGCAACGCTTCCTCCGCCTGGCGTTGGGGTCCCTGCGGCAGCGTCTTTCAGATAATTTTCCAGCGGCTGGTTTCTATACATAGGTCTTTATCCTTCAATAACAATTTCCGTATCCATCGTTACAAAATCATACAATTCTTCAACGTCACTATTTAACATCCTGACACAGCCGTTTGAGGCAGCCGTGCCGATTGATTCTGGCAACGTTGTGCCATGAATCCCAAAACCACTGAGATTCGGTTTATCCTTAAACCCGATCCAGCGGGTACCTAAAATATTTTCTTTATGCCCATACGGGAATACCCCCCCTGCCGGTGAATACCAGGTCGGGTCCTTCATCTTATTCTTTACGGCAAAGACGCCGACGGGTGTTTTATCGTCTTTACCGGTGCAAACGCGATATTGCTTTACGTACCGGTCATTCAGGAGCAGCGTCAGGGTGAAGTTGCCCTTACTTACCAATATCTTCGTCTTTCCCGCCACAATTTTCAGCTTTTCCCCAATATTGAGCCGTTGGGTCGGTTTTTCATTGATCTTCATAATCAGTTCGTAGCTTGTATTGAACTGTTTTGCGATTTTTGAGATGCTATCGCCCGCCTGGACGGTGTACATCGTGGCGTCGGGGGATGGCGCGGATGAAAATATCAGTTCTTTGTTTAGTGTAGCCAATAACGCCTTTATCTCATGTTGTTTCTGCGGCAGTTTCTTGTTGATAAAGATATCTGAGAGCATGTTTCTCGCTTCGTACTTTTTCCCCTCTTTCAGATACTTATCAGCCATTTCCAGGCTTAACGGTTCTTGTTTCTTCTCAACCGGCCTCACAGCAACCGGCTTTTCTATCACCTTAAATTCTTTCGTGTCGCCTTTTCTGGTAGGAACCGGCGCTCCCACTTCCATCAGATCAAGCTCGTTCTGTTTTAGTTTTTTCACTTCTTCCTTATGGGGCGCTATTGTAACTTCTTCAGGTTTTTTGGGCGCCGTTTTAATTTCTTCGGAATGAATAATAATGTCTTTTTTGTAAATGACAACATCGTCCTCATTTTTTGCCAAGAACACGGGCGATTCCCCGTCGTCGGACGCCAACGCATCCCGACAACATACTCCCATGTAAGAGACAAAAAGACAGCTAAGTAAAACACAAAACAAACTACTGATACACAAGATGGGTAACAAATATTTTCGAACTATCTTCATAAATGGAAATTACTATCGCATCGCTGTAAAATTGTTAATTCAAAAGAAATTCTGCTCATTTCAAAATGCCAATAATAATCGATACGCGATCATTGGTCTTATCGCCCTTAACATCTGTTACCACCGGTCTATTGTTCCCATAACCAACGGCAATCATCCTCTTATAGGAAATCTTCCCTTTTTCGTAAAGATAGTCAGCTACAGTCTGTGCGCGGTCTAACGAAAGCTTCCAACAGTTTCCATATTCGTGAGAAGGCACAAAGGTTTTTCTGGTATGTCCCTCTATGACAAGGGAACACGGCCTATCGCCTATCAGATCAATCAGTTTATTCAAGGCATGTTTCCCGTCCATGGTGATCGAAGCGTCATTTTCTTCAAAATAAATGACAACCGCTGCCGGCACCTGCTCCTCCTCCAATCCAAACTGCTCCAGCCCATCTCTGCCCGCCGACGCTGGTTCCGTCTTGTATTCCTGATAAACATATTTCATCTTATGAATATCTTCTACCGTAGCGCCGGTATCCCAGCCAGGCAATATGCCTCCCATACCAAACGTCACCCTGCTTCTCTCTATTGACTTTTTAAATTCGTCAATAAATTCTTTTTTTTTGTTCTCCGTAAAGTTAACTTGAAAAATAATAAAAAAAGCCAGTAATATGGTAATTAGAGAACCATAAGAGGTCCAAAACAGGTCTGGAGTACCGGAACCCGCATGTTTTTTTTTCTTGTGTTTTGAATGATGAGAGCCGGATGACACTTCTGAAAAACACCTCTAAAAAATACTCATTTCTTAAAAACCACCATGGTTATTATGTTTCTCTCTTTCGGATCCGCAACGTGATAACCGGAAATTGCAATCCTTTTTTGTGCAATATCCTCTCGTGTAACTAAGTAATCGCAAATATTTGCCGCTCTCTCTATAGATAAATTATTTGCCTTTATTACCTGCTCATCGCCCTTTTTTACGTTTCCCACCGAAGCATCAACTATAATCTTGCCGCTTATCATCCTCAGTATTGTACCCAACTTATTAAAAATTTCATAAGCTTCTTTTCTTAAAACAGCCTCGCCGTTTCTAAAACAGGTGTCTGTGGAAATTTTTATCTTGCACCCTACCTTTACCTCTTCAATATCGAGGTATTGAGAGGCATTCCCTTCTTTCAGGAAGCCTGATAGGTACTCTCGCATTGCTTTTGAAGATTCAAAATGTTCTAAAGTCTGTGTTTCCTCTGATACTTCTGCTGTTTCCATGTTCGTCAACACATCCAAATCTTTCTCAAAGCGATAATCCATCGGTCTGTTACCGCCCGAAAGTAAGGGTTCTTCCTCAAGTAGTGATTCACCAAGCCCGCCAAAGGTTCTCCCAATTACTTCCATCTCTTTCTTACTCTTATTAACGTTAATGGTGGACATACTAATTAACATAACGAAAAATGCCACGAGTAGCGTTATCAGGTCGCAATACGTAAGCAGCCAGACAGGACCACCATGACCTCCACCACCTTCCTCGCTCATCCTTCCTTTTCCTTTCCTTTCGCACCCGCCGATATTTTAAGGGCTTCTTTAGGCTGCAGGAACGATTTCAGTTTATCCTCCGTTATCATAGGAGAATCGCCCTTCTGGATAGAAATTACCCCCTCCAGGATAATTTCTTTCAGAAACAGCTCCTTACTGCTTAAAGTCCCCAATCTGCCGCCAAGCGGCAGCAAAACCAGGTTTGAAAAGGTAACGCCATAAAAGGTTGCAATGAAAGCCACCGCCATAGCCTCCCCAATATGCGACGGATCATCGAGCTTTCTCATCATAGCAATGAGTCCCAGTACCGTTCCAATCATGCCGAAAGCGGGAAAAACAGTGCCGGCAAATTCGATTATACCCTTTCCGGATGAATGTCTCTGCCTCGTATTTTCGATTTCTGTTCCCAGGACGTCCCTCAAGGTATCGGAATCCGCGCCGTCAACCAACATTCTCACGGCCTTAATCATGAAAGGGTCACTGATCTTCTCAACCTCTTTTTCCAATCCCAAAAGCCCTTCACGACGTCCAATTTTGCAGTATTCAACCAGCCGCTTAATCTCTTCTTCAGGCGACCCGAACTTCACAAATATGCTTTTCTTTACCACCCCTATTGCGCCCATTACCATCGGGATGGGATATCTTATCAGCGTGGCAGCCATTGTTCCACCAATGGTAATCATCATTGCCGGCATATTAATATAACCCGGTATAGAAGAGGCACCGCCCTCAAAGATGATACATACCAAAATTAATCCGCCACCGATTATCATCCCAATTAGTACGCCTGGATCCATAGTTTGACGGCTCCTTACATAATTAACCCTGAGGCAACTTAGATGTTCCGGCGAGCCCCCCCCTCGCCAAAACACCTCTGTACCAATACGGATTTCGGTGTTGAAACACACCGAAACATCTAAACAGATTTGGATTTCTTAAATGTTTAACTATCCCTAATAGGCGGTATTATAACATATTTACCACAATCTGCAACCCCCTATTGTTTTCCGAAAGAAGTGATCAAACAAGGCGCACGTAAATGTCACGCGCGATGGCAGTGTCAAGGGCAATCTGCGTTTCGCCCATTTGGATAATGTAGGTCGGTTGCCTTTGATGCAGGCGGATTTGAACGCCGGGCAGCAAGCCCATGGAGGAGAGTCTGTCTAGCCTTTCATGATATTTGGTCACAATGTAGGATATCTTCGCCTTATCACCCGATCTCAATTCTGTCAACGGCGCCACAACGGGACGTATCTCCTTATTCACCTTTTCACAGCAATTACCGGGTGGGATGGCCTTTCCGTGCGGGCAGCTTGTGGGATGACCCAACAAGGTGCAAATACTCGTCGTGACTTCTTCATCCAGGAAATGCTCAAACTTGCACGCGCTGGAGTCCATCACATCATCTTTTACCTCTAAGACGTCGTTGAGCAGCCGTTCTGCAAGCCGGTGCCTTCTGATGATTAACCGCGCGTCTGCCTTACCCTTTTTGGTAAACTCAACGTACGTATCCGCTATTTTTACATAGCCCTCCTGAATTAACCGATTCAACGTCTCTTCCGGAGCAGGAATGTCTACCTTTTCAATTAATAAGCCCTTTTCCGCCTTCCCATGTTCTTCTTCCAGCGTCCATACCAATTCTAAAACCTCTTCCAGATTGGGTTCCGTCATGCGTGAATATCTCCCCCTTCTATTCTTGCTATCCGAAAAGGATACCGTGACCTCTTCATCCATAAAACAGCCAATACAATCGTTGTCAATAAACAACCGCCAAACACGTCCGCATCATTTCTGTAAACACCGAAAGGCGCTATCAGGGACATTAATTCACTCATAATAACACCTGCCACAAAGGCAATCAATATAAGCGTAATCTTGTTTCTCATAAACCAATTTTTGGCGTCGTGGAGGACAACCTTTTGCCCTACCTGAAGCCCCCCTATTACGGCAACCTTCATGACGTCACTAACGCCCGCCTTTGTAGGACAGGTAGAACAATCCCCACACACCGCCTTTTCCTTAATCACACAGACATCTGCAACCCCGTCAATAATTGATACCACCACCCCTCGTATTTCCATCCGTTAAAATTGCTGCAAAACAACCCTTAAAATGCCGCCTACAAGCACTGAGTAGGGCAATATAAACGCAAACATCAGAAAGGCATTTTTCACCCCCTGCTCCTTGATCATCACAAAGAAATTGGCCAGGCAGGGAATAAACAAGGTAATAACCACCAGGGAAACCAGCAACTGTTTGGGATTGATGCCGGCGCTCCCCCCTTTTTCTTCAAGCGTCCTGAAGATGCTCACCGCGCCATAATCCCGCCTCAAAAATCCGAGGATAAAGCCGTGCGTTGTCTCAACAGGCAAGCCCAAAAAATCCCTGGTAACCGGTGCGCACACCCTTTCCACAAACGCCAGCGCCCCCAGCTTTGTTGCCACAAACAAAGCAAGGGTGCCGATCATAAACAGCGGGACCGCTTCTTTTAAAAACCAGTGGATACGATAAAGGGTCTTGATTAAGATATTCGACAACTTCGGCATACGGAACGGAGGCATCTCCATAAGAAAATCCGAGGGCGTGCCGGGTATGACCTTCGCCGATAAATACCCTACCAAAAGAAGCTGCAGGCATATCACAAAGACATATATGGCAAAGTAAGTCCCCGGCACCTTGCTCAGTACGCCGGAAATAACCCCAAGCTGCGCCGAACATGGAATAGCCAATGCCAGGAGCAGGGTCGCAATGATTCGCTCTTTTTTGGTATTGAGGATACGGGCCGTCAAGGTTGCCATAGTATCGCAACCTAAGCCCAGCACCATCGGGAGAATCGCCTTCCCATTCAGACCTATTCGCTTGAACACCTTATCCACCATAACCGCCAGACGCGGGAGATAGCCGCTGTCTTCCATTATGCCAAATGCCAGGAAGAAAAAACCGACGATGGGGAAAACGATGGCAATCGCGTAGGTAAGCCCAACCTGGATCAACCCAGACTGCTCATTCAAAAACAATTCAAACACAATACTGTCACTACTCACCACCTTCTGGGCAAGCAATCCCAAATAATAGTTAAACCCCTGGAAATTCACGTGGGTGATGGGAAACACCTTCTCCACGTAAGGCACGGAGAAATAGATATCAAAACCACCCGACGGGTTTAAGGAATTGCCAAAAACCTTATGCTCAAAGAACTCAACGCAAGTCCCCGCCCCTAACTCACCCACCAGCTTATAGACAATCCACAAAATGATAATCAGTATGGGAAACGCCGCTACGGGATGCATGGTAATGCTCCCCAGCGCCGAAGAGATCGTACTCTTTGCCCGGTATTCTTTGCGATACAAATAAAGGGTGAAGGACAGTGACGTTACTCCCCCACAGATATACGGCGTAATGAGCGTCCATACATCGTCCGGAGGCAGCATCCAAACAAAAGCCATGAGCAAATCCATGAGCTTGTATCCCATAAAAAAAGCGGCTACCGGCGTTAGAAAGTAGAAAAACAGTCCGCGAAGAAATGGACTGGTGTCTTTTCCTTTCATCCTCGCCATAGCAACCTTTTCGACCATAGCATCAACAAAAGACGCCCGTTTGATATTAATTACGTAGCTCAATGGATTACGAAAATGCCCTTGAATGGATTCACGAATGTGCCTGACCTTGTCAAGGGAATCCTTCAAAAGCGAGTCCTTCAGCTTATCCTCAAGGGCGTCGTCCCCCGATAAAAGCATGATGGCCAACGCGCGTTTTTTTACCCCGGCGTCCCCACTCAACACCGCTTCAACCTTTGCAATGCCCTCTTCAATCAACTCCCCATAATCAATGCGAGGCGCAGGAACACCGGCGGAGGGCAGCGAGGCCAGCAGTGAACTAATCCCCACCCTGTGCGTAGCTATCGTTTTTATAATGGGGACGTTCAATAACTTTTGCAACGCATTTACGTCAACGTTCATGCCCCTATCGAGAAGTTCATCCCACATATTCAACACAAGGACAACCGGCAGCCCCATCTCTGCAAGCTGTGTAGTAATGAGCAGCCCGCGCCGGAGATTTTTTGCGTCTGCAACCTGGACCACGCTCTTCTTACCTTCTTCCAAAAGCAAATCCCTTGCAACCCGCTCATCCTCCGAAAGGGGAATTAAACTATTCGCCCCTGGCGTATCCACCACCTCAATCCGGCCGATAATCCCCTTGCAAACGCCCTTGGAGACCTCTACCGTCGTCCCGGGATAGTTTGACACCGTAACGTACTTCCCCGTTAGCAAACCAAATATAACACTCTTCCCCACATTAGGGTTACCCACAAGGGCAATCCTATCGGTATTTATTCCTGCAGTGGACATGTAAGCAATCCTGTCTCAAATTGAAAATTACTTTCGTTAACATAACACAGTTAATTGAAAATGAGTCTCAATCATTATAGCGATTTTACAAGCACTGTCAAACTTTTTATAAACAAGGCGGTATTAGAAAAAGCCATAAATACAATCCCCTCGCCCCTTTTTTAAGTCACAGGAATGAGATTTGCGCACTACTGATAAACAAATTACCTATTTCCTGGCATTTCATAATTTTTGTAGAAAAATAAAACACGACCATGATAGAAACGTCCAATATCTCACCAAATCATAAACCGAGTGATTTTGCTGTTCAAATAAGCGCTTACAAAAACGCCGATAATCCGACTTTTAGCGACGTTATTTGCCATGAAATGAATAGTCAGGAACTCGCCAAAAAATCTGATTGTGACACTTTAACGACACGGGTTGATGGCGGTACAATATCACAGATTGAGCGTGATGCATTTAAAACCCGATCGGCTTGTTCGAATACGAAAAGCAGCACAACATCGATACCAATAACGGAACAACTCAAAAAATACAAAGAGGACCAACTGCTATCCAAACCCGGCGGTGACTACTTCTACCTCGATAAGGATACCAGCATTATCGATTATCAAGCAGACCAGTCAGAATTCATACCCAGGGTCGGGAAAGACCTAAAGGACGCAGCGGATAACGTGGTAAATATCCTGAAAGACGTTGGCATGGGCGCAACGATGAAATATGTTGATAAAGATGGACGCATCCAGGAGACCAAAAAGGTGGGCTTTGTTGGCACGCTGGTCAATTTTTTCAAGGATGCGGCAAGTGGCATTACATTAGGAAAGTACACACCTAACGGCGAAAAGGAGCCTGATACCGCATTAGACACTACAAAACATTTTTTTAAAAAGGTATTTGTTGATGCGCTGTTAAAAGACGTGATTGTCGGGATACCCAGGAGCGCTGTACACATTGGAGAGGATACAGCGTTTGCAGCCATTAATCTGGCAGAGACCATTCCTGACGCCACCATTGGCAACTTCAAGACCGGACAGAAAATAACAACCGAAGTTTTTGATGACGCTCAGGTATTAGTAGACTTCGTTACGGATGTAATACCCACTGGTGAGGCAAGCTCCAGGACGCGTGCCTTTAGCTTCAAGAAAGGCATCAGAGGCCTGCCCCTTGTGCATAATTTAACAGAGCCGGAGAAAAAAGTAGCGTCAGAGGGAGAGAAAAAGGACGAAAACTGGAAATATGTGCGAAATACGCCCTTCAGAAAGACCATTGAATCAGTTGCATCACTGATACCGACACAAATCTAACCATATCCGAAGTTCCATAGCACTATTTATACGGCATTTAAACCGGTCGCCAAATAATCTGAAAATATGTTGAAATTTGGTTTAACATAATGCTATAATTTGCCAATCGCATCAGGCGCCAGTAGCTCAGCTGGATAGAGC
>CAYJPZ010000058.1:0-20814 GCA_964372185.1 uncultured candidatus Brocadiaceae bacterium | reverse complement strand
AAACAAAAAACGCCTTTCCCCTGATTTCTCAGGGAAAAGGCGTTTTCTGAACTATTGAAAATAATAATAGAGAGGGTGTTATTTGGCTTGGCTTGGCTTGGCTTGGCTTGGCTTGGCTTGCAACATGTGTACCATTTACCTACCCCCTCCACAATTTATTTGAGCAGATCGAAATTCTGCAATTTTGTGACAGTTCGGCTTACCGCAGAGAGCGCAGAGAAAAAAATGTTATGAAGCTGAGAGGCTATGAAGGTGCATTTCTCAACTTCCCATCTTCACCATTTCTCACATTCCGTTCTTTTCCTCTATGTTCTCAGGTTCTCTGCGGTAAATTATTTGCTGCTTTGTATCAAAAACAAAATCACCTGTCAAGTCTTTTTTATTAAAGCTTTACTTCCATCCCATAATTTTGTTTTTATAACAGATAAAAAGGCACCGCATTCCCGACTTATGGTCTCAATCAGGTGGCTCTTTAAGCAACCGCCGGCCATGCACTACAGACATCACAATTACCTGACCTTTTTCCTCTTCCAATCGGCAAAGAACACGATAATTTCCGACTAAAATCTCCCGGTATGGCAAATGCGGGAACTCTGGCACAATACGACCCATTAACGGGAAAATGGCAAGATTTGAGACGGCATTTTGAATGTTTTCTATCTGTATCTGAGCGTATCGGGTTGAATCTCTGGCTATAAACCTATAAATATCATACAGATCACTTTTCGCCTGGTTCGTCCATTTTATTTTTTGAACCACGCAGAGGTCTCCTTGATAACTTCCTCATGGGAAACAAGTAGACCTTCCCGTGCATCCTTCTCAGCAGTCTCAAGTTTTTGTCTAAGATAAAGGCGATACATAAGCTCATCAATGTCAATCTCGTCCGGTAAGTCTTTTACCAGTTCAAGAACCTGTCGTTTCGCAATAACCATAATATTCTCCTTTCGCACTTGAAATATCTGATATTTCTTCACGTGTTGTTAATATTTTCCTTAATTGCCTTGACGAAATTCGTCTTAATAATTTTTCCATTTTACCCATTAATTAATACTGGTGCACCCCATATTTAAACAAAGAAATACCTTATTAGACAAACCTATCTCTGTTAACCCTTTGATGATTATGATGTATTATAGTAGAATAAATTTTCGTAATCAATGTGAAAAAGTAAGCGTATCAAAGGAAGGCATATCCAATGAATGATAACGATAGGCGCAACACCATAATATTGGCCATTTCCGATGGAGAGTCTCGTCTTGCCGAACTCGACAAAGAGCGGCAAAAAATCCTTGTCGAATTAAAATCCTTTAAAGCCGAACTTTTAATACCTACCAATTCTCCCCTTGATAATACTGATGACACACCTATTTCTTCTGATGGGATTATCTCTAAAATATCAAGCCCTGAAGAAAAGATTGCCTTGTTTAAAAGCCTCTTTCGGGGGCGTGTTGACGTTTATCCACGTTTGTGGATAAGCAGAAAGACCGGCAAAAAAGGTTTTAGCCCGGTCTGTAATAATGAGTGGGTCAATGGCGTATGAGAAAAACCCAAGGTAAAATGCAGTGAATGCTCCCACCGGTCTTTTGCTCCTATACCAGATAGCGTTATCAGGGAACATCTTGAAGGCAAACATACCATGGGTATTTACCCGTTACTTACCGATGAGACCTGCTGGTTTCTTGCTATAGATTTTGATAAGGAGTCGTGGACTGATGACGTTACCGCCTTTATGGAAACAGGCAGAAATGTAAAGATTCCAGCAGCGCTCGAAAGGTCACGTTCGGGTAAAGGCGCACATGTTTGGATTTTTTTCTGCGCCTATATTGGCTTCTAAAGCAAGAAAACTCGGCAGTTACCTCCTGACTGAAACCATGTCGCACCATCATCAATTAGGGATGGATTCTTACGACCGGATCTTTCCGAACCAGGATACTATGCCAAAGGGAGGGTTTGGCAACCTGATAGCCCTTCCTCTTCAAAAGGAGGCTTGTAAAAAAGGCAACACCCTTTTCCTTGACCAAAATCTTCAACCATATAGAGACCAGTGGGCTTTTCTTTCCAGCATTTCAAGAATGCAGTCATCAGAGGTAGATGCAATTGTTAATGAAGCCACTCGGAGGAATCTGCCAAACATCCTTTCCAACGGAGACTTATTTGTCAGCATACCAATTTTACCATGCCTGTACTCGAAGCGGAGCTGAATATCCACAATATCTATGAAAGTCTCATTGCAGATGAAGAACGCAATCAGATGATCTTGAATGACGTGCTGCACGTACTTGAAGAAGGCCGTTCTCCGATCCTGCTTACTGAAAGAAAAGCACATCTGGAACTCCTTGCTGAGAAGTTGCGTCCTTTTGTGAAAAACATTATTATTCTGAAGGGTGGCGTGCGGAATAAGAAACGTAATACCCTTATGGAAGATCTTTCTGCAATCCCTGATGGAAAAACACGCCTCATCCTTGCTACGGGCAGGTATGCAGGCGAAGGATTTGACGACGCCCGCCTTGACACCCTTTTTCTCGCCATGCCGGTTTCCTGGAAAGGAACCCTTGTCCAGTATGCAGGCCGTATTCATCGTTTATACGAAGGAAAGAAGGATGTGAGAATATACGACTATGTGGACAGCAATGTGCCCATGTTAATGACTATGTTCAAGAAAAGGCTTCGAGGCTACCGGGCTTTAGACTATGAGATAACGGGAGAGAGCATTAGCTAATTTATTGCCTGTGTTGTCATTGTTCTTACTCCAAATCAAGGAGGCCCACAACTTCCTGCGGTGTTTTGAGCAGCACACGCGCGCCGTTTTCCCGCAATTCCTGTTCAGAGCGAAAGCCCCATGTAGCGCCCGCCGGGAACATGCCGGCCGCCGTGGCCGTCTTCATATCAGTAGCCGTATCACCAAGATAAATAAAATGCGGGGGAGGAACGTTCAGACTCAGTGACACCTCCATTGCGCCAGCGGGGTCCGGCTTGGGAGGCAAGGAACTGCGCTGGCCGAGTACCACGCCGAACGTCCAGTGTGGTAAAAATTCTTTTACACACTGCTTGGTAAATTCATCCGGTTTGTTGGAGAGAACGGCCATTTTCAGGCGGCGATACGTCAGTGCGTCAAGCATCTCTGTTATCCCGTCGTAAGGCCTGGTTTTCACCTTCCAATTACGGCTGTACTCTTCGCGATATGCCTGGATACAAAGACGGATAACGTCTTCGTTTCTTTGGTCTTCAGGCAATGCGCGTTTGATGAGCGCTGCTATTCCATCCCCTACAAAAAAACGGTACTCCTCCATAGTATGAATGGGAAATCCATTTTTATTCAGGACGTGATTTGCGGCGACGCTTAGGTCTTCCAGGGTATTAAGCAAGGTTCCGTCAAGATCGAAGAGGATAGCCTTGAATTGCATAAGGATTTTTGAACTAGTTTTAGGAAAGAAACATTCACCTCAGATGCCGCAGAGAAAAATAAAAGTTAGTGTCTTACAAAATATCTTTTTACATTTTTAACAAAAATAAGGCGAAGCAATCTCTTGAACTATAAAATCCAAAGATTGCCTCGCCTTCACACACAAAGACTCTTTATCGGTTTTCATTCAAACACAACCTATACCGGCGACCATGCTGCCTGATGTTTGAGCAATTTCCATCTCCGCTGAATTTCTGCCTCTGCCTGTTTCATGAGCGTGGCAGCGACCTCCGGGTTGCTTGCCTTTAGTGAACGATAACGGTTTTCTTTGTACGCGTATTCCGCAAAGGGGACAGATGGATCTTTGCTGTCTATGACCAGCGGATTCTTCCCTTGCGCCTCAAGTTGCGGGTTGTAACGATAGAGAGGCCAATAACCGCTCGCAACGGCATTCTTCTGCTGCTCAATTCCCTTGCTCATGTCGAATCCGTGCGCAATGCAAACCGAATAGGCGACAATAAGCGCCGGCCCGTTGTACGCCTCGGCCTCTGTGAATGCCCTGACGGTCTGCACAGGATTTGCACCGAATGCCACCTGTGCCACGTATATCTTGCCATAAGTGGCCATCATGAGGGCAATGTTCTTCTTGGGCGTCCTCTTTCCCCCTGCTGCAAACTGTGCAATAGCGCCCAGCGGCGTTGCCTTTGACATCTGTCCACCGGTGTTGGAATACACCTCAGTATCCATAATCAAAAGCTTTATGTTCTCGCCGGTGGATAGCACGTGGTCAACACCACCGTAGCCAATATCATAACCCCAACCGTCGCCACCGATAGACCACACCGATTTTTTCACGAGATAATCAGCAAAGGATAGCAGCCTCTTTGCGTCCGATGAGGCATCTTTTGCCAATATCTTTTTCAATTCTTCCACACGCGCCCGCTGCTTGTCAACGCCTTCCTGGTTAGACTGATCGGCGCTCTTCAGTGATTCAAAAAGCTCCTTTGCGCCGGAATAGTCAGGGGTATTAGCGAGTTTATCCAGCAATTCAACCGCCTGCGAGTAAAACTTGTCAACGCTTTGCCGCATTCCAAGCCCGAATTCCGCGGTGTCCTCAAAGAGTGAGTTCGACCAGGCCGGACCCCTGCCATCCGCTCTTTTCGTATAGGGGGTTGTGGGCAAATTCCCGCCGTAAATAGAGGAACACCCTGTGGCGTTTGCAATGAGCAACCGGTCGCCAAACAACTGTGTCAGCAGTTTTATGTAAGGCGTCTCACCGCACCCTGCACAGGCGCTGTGATACTCAATGAGCGGCTTTACAAACTGACTTCCCTTTACTGAATTTACGTTGAATTTTGACGGATCGGTTTCCGGAAGTTCAAGGAAGAAGGAGTAATTCAAAGCCTCCTGTTGACGAAGCGGTTCCTGGAGTTTCATGTTGATTGCCTTGACGTTCGGTATCTTGTTCCCTTGCGCGTCTTTCTTTTGTCCCGGACAATTGAACACACAGGAAGCACACCCGGTGCAGTCCTCGGGCGCTACCTGGACGGTAAACTTCAGCCCTTTCATCTCCTTGCCCATAGCGTCAACAGACTTGAAATCTGAAGGCGCATCCTTTAGCATCGCGGGGTCATACGCCTTTATCCTGATCGTTGCATGAGGGCAGACAAAGGAGCATTGACCGCATTGGATACAGGCATCCGGCTCCCACTCAGGGATATGCACACCGATATTTCTCTTTTCGTACTGGGTCGTTCCGGTTGGCCAGGTGCCGTCCGCCGGTATTGCGGAGACCGGCAGGGAATCCCCTTTGTTGGCGATCATCTTTGCCGTAACATTTTTTACAAAATCAGGCGCATTATCCGGCACCGGCTTACGCATACGGATATTGCCGGTAACCTTTCCGGGTACCGGCACCTCAACAATGTTCTGGAGCGCCTTGTCTACGGAGGCATAGTTCATATTTACCACGTCCTCTCCCTTTTTGATGTACGTCTTTTTCAGTTCCGTCTTGATTGCCGCAACAGCGTCTTCCTTGGGAATGATTCCGGAAATGACAAAGAAGGCCGTTTGCATGATGGTGTTAATTCTGGAACCCATTCCGATCTCTTCAGCGAGAGAAGTGGCGTCTATAATATAAAATCGCATCTTCTTGTTAATGAGATGCTCCTGGACTTCAACCGGCAGGCTATCCCATACCTCGTCCTTCTTCTTCGAAGTGGTCAGAAGGAACGTTGCGCCTTCTTCCGCATTGGCTAACATGTCGAGCTTCTCAAGGAACGAGGTATTATGGCATGCAATAAAATTCGCCTTCGAGACAAGGTAGGGATTCAGAATCTTTTCCTTCCCGAAACGCAGGTGGGATACCGTCGTGGAACCGGCCTTCTTTGAGTCGTACACAAAGTATCCCTGCGCATAATTCTCTGTTTCCGAACCGATAATCTTGATCGTGTTCTTGTTTGCGCCAACGGTGCCATCTGAACCCAGCCCGTAGAACAACGCGCGGTACGCCTCTTTTCCCTCGATTGTAAAGGATTCGTCGTAATTGAGACTGGTGCCGGTAACGTCGTCGTTAATGCCAATCGTAAAGTGATTCTTTGGTTTGCTTTGGGCCAGGTTGTCAAAAACCGCCTTTACCATCGCCGGGGTAAAGTCCTTTGAACCAAGACCGTACCGACCACCCACAACTTTGGGATAGTCCTTGAACTTTGCCGCCCCCGTCTCCAACGCCTCGCCAATGGCCGTCCTCACGTCAAGATATAAAGGTTCTCCAATAGCGCCGGGTTCTTTGGTGCGGTCCAAAACGGCTATTGCCTTGACGCTTGCAGGCAAGCTGCCGGCAAAGGCATCAATGTCAAATGGACGGTAAAGCCTTACCTGAATAACCCCTAATTTTTCGCCCTTTGCGTTAAGCTTCTGTATAGTATTGACAATCGTTTCTCCAGCCGAACCCATAACAATGACAACACGTTCTGCGTTAGGCGCGCCAATGTACTCGAAAAGCTTATACTGACGGCCGGTAATCTTTGCGAATCTATCCATTGCCTTCTGAACGATAGCTGGGGTGTCCGTGTAGTATTTGTTGACCGTTTCCCTTCCCTGGAAGTATACGTCCGGGTTTTGAGAGGTGCCGCGGATAAAAGGGTTGTCAGGCGTAAGCCCGCGCTTGCGGTGGGCAAAGACGAGGTCGTCGTCTATCATCGTCCGCATATCATCAAAGGAAACCTCTTCAATCTTCTGCACCTCATGGGATGTCCTGAATCCATCGAAAAAGTGCATAAACGGTATTCTGGATTCAAGGGTGGCCGTCTGTGATATCAGGGCAAAATCCATCGCTTCCTGAACATTTTTTGAACAGAGCATGGCAAAGCCGGTGGCGCGCGCAACCATGACGTCGGAATGGTCGCCAAAGATGGACAAACCCTGGCACGCAAGGGAACGCGCGGTGATATGGAAAACCGTTGGGGTAAGTTCACCGGCGATCTTGTACATGTTGGGTATGATCAGCAAAAGCCCCTGGGATGCTGAAATCGTAGTCGCCAAGGCGCCCGTGGTCAACGACCCGTGTACGGCCCCGGCCACCCCCCCCTCCGATTGCATCTCGCTTACTTTCGGCACAGAACCCCATATATTCACTTGCCCTGCGGCCGTTTTAGCATCACATATCTCAGCAATGGGCGAGGACGGCGTAATGGGGTAAATCGTAATAATCTCATTCGTGGCGTGCACCACGTGCGCACACGCCGTACAACCGTCAACGGTTACCATCTTCCGGCTCATCTCATTCTCCTTGTTGGTTTAAAATACACTTTTCACTCTATTTTTTTAGAAACTCAGCGGTCTCAATGTCCTTTGCAATTGAGTAAACTACCCAATATGTACTATACACGAATTACCATATATTTTCCATTTTTTTTAAGAATTAATGGAGATGTTGCGCACGTAGTTATTTAATAAACCCGCGCGGGTGTGCGCGGATTCACTCATTAGAAGGCTTTTGTCCTTGACAAAAGCCTTCTAATGAGTGAACCCGCCAAGATAAAAAAAATAAAAAGTGCTGGCATGACACCCGATCTTCATCTACCAACCGTGCCAGAACTGCTTCACTTTGACCGCTCACATGCCTTAAAAAACAAATAAACGTTTGCTTTAAAACGGTACGATACAGGTTCGCTATCCCACGTTATTATTTCGTGATTCTTAATAATCTCCTTATACTTATCCAGTATTTCTTTCAAGTTCCTTTGCCCTTTTTTTCCAATATTTTATATTTTCAATTGCAAATTCCCAGTCTTTTAAGTCATCTTCCCATTCAAAATTTTCTTCATTCTCCACAATGTCAATTTTTCGTCGGAATTCTTCAAGGGATTGACCATATTTTTTTCAAAACAAATATTTTCAATCTCATATTTATGTATCTTTCCACAAACAATATTCAGCGCGTAGTTTTTTAATAAACCTACGGGTGATATCTCCATCTCTTGATAAATATCCATCAACTCATCTGGTATTTTAAAATCTGTTTTAGTTTGCGTTGTCATTTTATTATTCCTTACTAAGGTTTCATCAATTTCTGATAATACTGTACCGATAATTTAACACCCTCTTCAAAAGTAAACTTCGGTCTCCATCCCAAAACCCTTGTAGCCTTCGAGCTATCCAGACTGATACGGTCAATCTCACCCGGACGCTTCTGGTCAAAGATGGGCTCAACATGGGATGACAGCGCCTTTCTTACGGTATGAAATACCTCCAGGTCTGTGATTTCCCTGCCCCATCCGAGGTTGTAGATTTCACCATTGCCGATCTTATCGTTCAGAACGATCACGTTGGCCGCCACGACGTCACTCACAAACACATAATCCCTGGTCTTGGTGCCGTCGCCAAAAATGGTGGGACGTTTATTTTGAATTATTAACTCGCTAAAGATTGCAATTACCCCTGCTTCTCCATGCGGCGACTGTCTTGGCCCGTAGACGTTCGGATACCTTAAAACGGTAAAATTCAGCCCATATAACCGGTAAAAAATAGCCAGATAATGTTCGACCGTATGCTTGCTTACGCCATATTGGGAAAGGGGGTCTACCGTGCAGGTCTCCGGTACGGGCAGGTCTTTCGGCTCGCCATAAACCGCGCCACCCGTTGATATGTAAACAATTTTTTTAACGTTATACTTTCTCGACAGTTCACAAAGGTTGAGGGAACCTAAAATATTGATCGTTGCGTCATAAACAGGCATTTCTACCGATTTGCGGACGTTGACGTGCGCCGCATGATGGTCAACCATCTCCGGTTCTTCTTTCTTAAAAACCTCTTCCAAAGCCCCGGTATTGCAGATATCAACCTCATAAAATACCGCTTTGGGATTGATGTTCTCACGCCGCCCTGCAGAAAGATTATCAACCACAACCACTTGATGCCCATCTGTTATCAGACGGTCGACCAGATGAGACGCAATAAAGCCGGCGCCGCCCGTTATAAGTATTTTCACAACAAAATTCTCCTTTTAGAGTTCTGGTGTATCTTCAAAATTTATTATATATATTGGCAATTTCCGCACACATTTTAGCAAGGGAATGCTTATCTGCAATAGTCCTATAGGCTTTTATTGACATACTATCGTAAAGGGCATTGTCATTAATAAGTTTCAATAAATATTCAGACGCCTCGTCCGGATTGTTGATATTGAAGAGAAAACCGTTTTCCCCGTGAACCACGACGTCCACGTTACCAACAACGCTTGACGCTACAACAGGAAGTGACGCCGCCATCGCTTCAAGAACCGTCAGAGGCATTCCCTCCCCTCTTGAAGCAGTAATATAAATATCGGCCTGCTCCAATAGATTTGACACATCATGCCGAAAACCCAGGAATGATACATATTTTTCAATGCCACTCTCACGTACTTTGCGTTCCAAGTTTACACGTTCCGGGCCATCACCAATAATGAGCAATTGAAAATCCCGAAACTTTTGAGACAACGCTTTTATTATGTCAATAAGCACGTCCATACCCTTTTCCCATGACAGCCTTGAAATATTAACGAAGGTCGTTTCTTTCTTAGTTAACGCTCTTTTCCTGAACGTGGGAATCTGAACACCATTTAAAACGACCACTATTCTATCATGAGAGACTATGCCGGCATTTAAGCAAGAGCTTTTTTCGGATTCGGATACACTAATAAAAATATCCGTAGAATAGGCAAATAATTTTTCAATACCCCGATAAAACCAACGATAAAAGAGATTCAAATGAGTATAGTGAAAACCATGGAATGTATGCGCAACCGGTTTTCCGGTCATAAAACCCAATATCCTTGAATATATCCCGGCGCCTTTACCGTGAGAGTGTATTATATCAATTCTGTGTTTGTTAACCGTTTTTAAAAGAGAAATCAAGCTCCATACAGAAAACTTTCGGTGTTGAATTTCAATGCATGTACCATATTTTTTGAATATTTCAAAATAGGGCTTATCAGCAGGGGCCGCAATGAAAAATTCGAAGGAGGAGTTAAGCCCGCTTATTAGGTGTTTAAGATGCTCAGGCCCTCCTCCATAATCGGCTCTTGATGTTATTTGAAGTATTTTTTTCATACCAATTTTGCTTTTTAAGTAATTCATACAGAGTAAAGGAGAAGTATCTGATATATGCAATAAAATTCATTCTCGCCGGTACATAGCGTTCATTTACTCTTATTTAGAAAGCAAGTCATACATTTTATTAGAAAACAAGTATTTTCTGATTACCCTTCTTAGCCTCACGGAAGTTTTGTAGGCAATAAACGGCTTAATTAAATAAATTCTATACCACCAGGGAAAACATCCTTCACCAATAGCTCTTACACGAAGGTAAAACGCGTTCCTCAGTTGCACGTCGTCGTTAATGATTGAAGCGCCGGTAGGAATAAATCGTTTTATTACCAGCGATTCCGGAATATTAGCAAATCTGCACGCCTTTAATAAGGCAAACCACAGTTCGTAATCCTCTACGTATTTGTATTTCTCGTCTTCATTGTATAGGTTGGCTCTATCAAATATCTTCTTTCTCATCATAACCGTAGGATGTGAAAAAGGATTTTCTTTTATGAGCGTCTTTCTTATAGCAGAATCCTCTGTGGGGAATTTTTTTACTATTGATTTCTGCAGAGACGCGCTTACCTCACAATGAAAAGAACCAACAACGCCAATTTCAGGATGTTCGTCGAGAAATTTTACCTGCTTTTCCAGTCTCTCCGGCAGTGCAATATCATCCGCATCCATCCGGGCAACATATTCGCCTCCTGAAAACTGAATCCCCTTGTTCAGAGACCTTGTCAGGCCCCTATTATTCTGATGGAACAACCTGAGCCTGGTATCTGTGTATGATTTAAGAATTTGTGGCGTCTTATCTGTTGAACCATCATCAATAATAAGAAATTCAAAGTCCGGAAGTGTTTGCGCGAGGACACTGTCGATTGCTTCTTCCAAGTATTTCTCGCCATTGTAGACAGGCATCAAAACAGTGACTTTGGGAACACGTTCCATAGCCGATACCCTTATATTAAATTTTATGCCAGGAACCGGGCAACAAATCTGCCGTATTCATTTCCGCCTTATTGAACCATTTTTTAGGCGCGAATACGGTTTTATCCGGATTTGCGCATAACCATGCACCCCACCAGCTAAAAGAACTGTTCGCAATAATGTGGTGTTTACACAAGCTTATGAGACGCATATCTTCAAAAGCCTTATCAGCGCCGTTGTGGCCAATGTACGTTACCGAAAACGGCAGTGTGAGGTTTTCCTTTACCCAATCAGGCTCATCGGAAAAAATAAAAAAATGGGGACGCTGTACTTGCGATACAACCTTTCCAACCGCTTCACGGTAATAATCTATTGAACAGCATCCGTGGTACTGGCTGGTAGTTGGGTTGGTAACATAGTCCCCCCTTCTTACATGAACGGAAACAGATTCTGTATTCTTAATAATCTCTGCAACTTGCCGGTTCATTTCTCCTGGTTCGGTTTTCACAGTAAACTCTTTTCGTATAACCCCTTCACTATCCAGAAAGTATTTTTCACTCTGCCAAAAACCTTCGAGATACACATTATCCGGCAGTTTGAGAATAGCCGGGTCGAAATGAAAGTGCCTTTCACGTATCCAGGTTGAATGGGTGGAAGCGGATACTACGTTCGTCAATTTTTTAAACGCCCGGGAAAAAACACCCTTTGGAATCCTTTTAAAGTTCTCCACTTCCTCAGATAAGGCAAAATCTTCCTTTATGTTAAATACATGGAGTTCATATCTCCTGGGAGTATCGATATTCTCAATATTATTGAACCAGCTTACATCCAGTCTTAAAGGCGTATTAAGGATATAGGCAAGCCGCCGCGCAGCCGCATACTGAAACATCTGGTTGCCCAGCCCACCCATGAGTTTAATGATTATCATGTTTACTAATTAACCCGTATTCCGCTTCCACAGCAGCGTCAAGTCAGCCAATCCAACGTTCTGAGAGACAATCTTAACATGTATTCTGTCCGTAACAGGTCGTAGACTCAGCTTTTTTCATCAGACAATAACTTATGATACAGAGCTTCATAAGCCCTGGTTATTTTGTCCCAGGTAAAACGTTCCTGCCACACCCTAAAACCGCTTTCCCGCATTTTTTCCCTTAACGCGCTATCATTGTACACGTCCTCAACCATCTTCGCGGAACCGCTAACATCCGCTACCGAAAACCCATTTGCGTCTTTTACGGTGGGTAACAACATCCCGGCATGAGACCATTTGGCAATTTCCGCCGAATTTCCAACATCTGTCGTCAAAAAAGGGGTTTTTGAAGCCATACACTCAAAAAGCACCAAAGGCGAGCACTCGATATGGGAAGAAAACAAAAACATATCCGCTGCCTTATATGCGGCAATTGTTCCCGTTCGGGGAAGAGAGGTTATTATCAACCTCTTTTCTCCTGATTTGAGCTTGAACCAGCCGTTGTAAACCAACTCCTTAAGCTTACAAGCGTTTGCACACCCCCTCCAAAAACTGTTTGCAACGATCAGAAACGTCGCCTTGCGTATGCGGGCTTTGCTGAATATCCTTATCGCCTCCGCGTGTCCCTTGACTCCCGTGTGGGAACCGACGTGTAGGATCAAAAAGTGGTACTCCGGTATACCCAGCAACGCACGAATATCTATCTTCGTATCGGGTAAAAATTCATCCTCCGCTGCACCGTTCGGAATAACGGTAATATTTTTTACGCCGCATCCGCGCGCAAAATTTATGTCTCGGTAGTCTTCCGACAGAAACACGTTCATATCGTACTGCTTCATCCAGAGTTTCATCAATTCGAAATATGTTTTATATTCCGGCAGATAAAACCCTGAAAAACCCGTGGGGACAAAGACCTTTTTACCTCTGATCTTATCAAGGATGGTAATCATTCCATCGGTTGCCCACTGCTGGGCGGCAAAGTTTGTTACAATATCGAATTCACCGTTAAGCAGAAATTGCTGATATCGTTCAAGTTCCCCGTCAATTCCTACAGCAAGTTTGCCTTTTACCGCAAACCCTTCGACTGTAACTCCGTTAATTACCTTGTCCCTGCGATCCGACAACTGTGTCGTAGACACGGTCACATCATGGCCGAGTCGCACCAGACGCTCCGATAGTTGCTTAACCACCTCCTGCATCCCACCAACCGAAGGGTGATAAAATTCAACCGTGTGGAGTATCTTCATTTTGCAAAAGATTTCTTTAAACGCATTATAAGGCCATGTAACATCGTTTTAGGAAGAGTCAGTAAATCAACCATACGCTGCCTCTGCACCTTTCGCAAATAAACACCAGGGATGTTATGTTCTTTCCCCCACTCTTTAAAATTATCAAATACGATTCTGCGCTGTACGAAGACATCCGCGTCTTTGCTTCTTAAGCTAGCCGCCGGGTCATCACAATAAATAAGCAGCGGTTCACCAACAAAGGCAAAATCTGTTTGAGTAGCAACCCTTAGCCAGAGGGCATAGTCCTCAATAGCTGTAAACCGCACATGCTCCGGAAAACCACCAACCGTTGCAAAGACCGATTTGTGAATAATGGCTGAGCTGCAAATAACCTGATTAACATACAACAGGTCGTCAAAATTGACCCGGTCGTTATTCCCCGTCAGCAGATTACCTACCATCCCTTTATCAGGAATAAAGCGACCGGCATTTGAGCAGGCGGCCAAGCAGTTCAATCTTTCAGCCAGTTGCAGTTGCCTCTCAAGCTTTTCCGGTAGCCACCTATCATCGCTGTCTAAAAAAGCCAGCCATTCGCCCCTACTTTCCTTGATGCCGCGATTTCTCGGAATTGCAGGTCTGCCTCCCCGGATACCTTGAATCCATCTAACCCGTGGGTCATTGATCGATTGTACCAGTTCCAAGGTCTTGTCTGTTGAGCCGTCATCGCACACCAGTACTTCCATTGGTGATACTGTTTGAGAAAGAGCACTGTAAATGGCTTTTCCAACGGTATCATCCCTATTCCATGTAGGGATGATAACAGAAACATTACCCATTTTGAATCCAACCTTTTTTAATCTGGTCTTTATAAACCTCCATCCAGATATTTAACAGCCTTGACTCTGATTCGCTATCATCTAACAGGTAATTTTTCAAATATTTTGCGGTAATATCTTCAAAATTTTTTTTTGCAATTTCGATAGAAACTTTTTCAGCAAACAGTTCAAAATTATAGGTGCTAAGCCAGGAGTTTCTCCGAATATCCGTCACCCTGAAACCATACCAGGTAATCATCTTTTTCAACATCCCAGGAGTGTATCCCTCACAATGAATCGCCCAAAATGCTTCATGTGATCCGAATAGATGCCTTTCCGCCACGGCACGCTTCTTAAACGAAGTAAAGGAACTTAACATGACACGCGCAGTTTTTTGAAAATCAGGGACTTCCAAATGAATAATCCCACCCGGCTTCAGCCATGAGAACCAGATTGCCAGCAAAGCGCAGGCAACAGGCCGTGAAAAATGTTCAAAAACATGGTGAAGACGCACCTCTTCAATCGTTTCTGGCGCGTATCTCAAGGACAAAATGTCGGCGTGGAGGTCTGCCACACTAGTTCCCTGAACGGAATGGGCTGAAAGAGGAAAATCGATGTTTACATAACCATCCAGGTACCGCTGGCCACAGCCGAGATGAAGCTTCACCGCTTGCTTTTCCTTTTAAAAAACAGATTAATCACTTGCACAATATATTCACGCATACTTCTGCCATACTTTGGCGTTTTGCAAGTTGGAAGCAGTATGTCATCAAAGGTCAATTCCTCTATACATAATGCCTTCTCACATGGAAAAGGCTCAAGCCATTCGAAACCCTCGAACATTATCTGTTTCAAATCGTCTATGAGTTTTGTATATCCTTTACTTAACGATTGCAAAAACAAACTCTGAACTGGATCAAACACCGATAATGGAGTTGCAGATTTTTC
This sequence comes from uncultured candidatus Brocadiaceae bacterium, assembly GCA_964372185.1. Lineage (GTDB taxonomy): Bacteria > Planctomycetota > Brocadiia > Brocadiales > Brocadiaceae > JACVXV01. The sequence continues at coordinate 5,947 of CAYJPZ010000058.1, read as the reverse complement.
CAAATAAAAAAGAGTTTTATTCTTTATCTTAAGTAAATTCAAATGAACGGAAAAGTTATATAAATACTCATAGTAGATAGTCGGAAACTCTATATAACCTTTTGAAGCAACCCTGAAAAGTTCCGACAAGAAATACTCCACGTCTTCAACATGTTCGAGAACATGAGAACAAATTACATAATCAAATTCCAGATCAGAGAAAGGGAACCTTCCCCCTTCATAGTAAACGGTTCTCTTATTGGTAACCAACTGGTCCGCATTGCCCCGTTGAAATGCCGCGTTTTCTTCGTTTGTATGAATCAAATCTAAAAAAACATCAGACCTTGGATGGGGCGTACCTCCCGGACCTACTTCCAACACACAATCGGTCGATTTAATATTTTTTATACGTTCAGAGAAAAACACCGGATATCCTCCTATGCCTCGCATACAACGCTGTCTTTAGGTCGTTTTGTTCTTTGTGTCCCATCTCAGCACCGGCGCTAAAAGACCCGGCCTTCTTATCATCCAATACGATGAGTCGCTCAGTCCCCCCTGAATGGTCAAATAAACAGAAGGAGCGTTCTTACCGGGTTCACTCAGCCATTGTTTGAAGTAAAGAGCAACAATAAGCTCTATTCTATACATCCCCTCATTTAACCATCTTTTGGGAATTTGGCTCCTGAATACATAATAACCATTATTTAATTTCGGCCATTCTTCTTCTATTACGTCGGTGTGGCATGACCAATACAAAAGATTGCCCTCTTCGGAATATATTGCATATCCTATCTGAAGGGCGGGTTCCGTTTGCTTAATTTCCCCTTCTACCTGAAGCCAAATTTCAGTGTCATTTTTGAAAACACCATCATGCTTATCACCATGCTCATTTGTTAAGTATAATTTTAGGGGTTTGAACCAGGGATTTTCCAAAATCTTACCGGGATTCACCCATTCATTTTTGGTTTCACTGCCTGGTCCAAACAGATACTCTTTAATTACGGAGCAAACGTCGGCATCGTATTTTTTTACAACCCCTCTTTCCAACAGTAACGCACTTGTGCAAAGCTGTTCAATCGCGTTCATATTGTGACTCACAAACAGTACCGTCCTGCCTCCCTTCGCAGCGTCTTCCATTTTATCGAGGCATTTTTTTTGGAACTGCACGTCTCCAACGGCAAGCACCTCGTCAATGATCAGTATCTCAGGCTCTAAATGGGCGGCTACAGCAAAGGCAAGGCGCACGTACATGCCGGAGGAGTACCTTTTGACCGGCGTATCAAGAAACTTCTCTACTTCAGCAAATGCTACAATCTCGTCAAACTTACGCACTATCTCAGCCCTACGCATACCGAGGATAGCCCCGTTAAGAAGGATATTTTCACGTCCCGTAAGTTCCGGGTGAAAACCGGTACCTACTTCCAAAAGACTCGCAACCCTGCCTTTTATGGCAACACGCCCGGTTGTCGGTTCGGTAATCCGGCTTAATATCTTAAGGATTGTCGATTTCCCGGCGCCGTTACGACCGATAATTCCAACCCGATCTCCTTGTTTGATCTCAAAAGATACATCTTTAAGCGCCCAAAATTCTTCAACAGAAGCATTCCCTGTTGTTGGTTCGTGACTCTCGGAATTAAAAACTCTTTTACCAAGAGATTTTAGCTTATTTGTAATAACATCACGCAGCGCTGTATAACGCACTTCTTTTTGATGTCTGAGAAAATATTTTTTGCCTAAATTTTCAACCTTGATGGCTATATTCATAAATCCGTAAAATGGCGTATCGTGAAAGACCTCACTTTTCTGGCGACTTCTGTTTAGGTATATTTAAATTATATCAGCAAAGTACCGTTCTGTTTTTCTGAAATACGACACACCACCTATAAATAATATAAAAACAAGACCTGTTGAAAGAAAAAACCCATGCCAGAAGATTTTGACGTCTCCACCTAATATTGCCCACCTAAAACCATCTATGACCCCCACCATCGGATTCAATGAATAAACGAGCCTCCACTTCTCCGGCACTACATTTGTACTAAAGCCTACCGGTGAAATGTAAAGGCCGAACTGCACGATGAATGGCACAATGTACCGGAAATCACGATATTTTACATTCAGTGCAGCAAGCCAGAATCCGAAGCCTAGAGATGCAATCAAAGCAAGGAACAGAAAAAACGGCAAAGTAACTATCCGCCAATCGGGTATGAACTGGTACCAAATCATCAAGACAACAAGAATAGCAAAAGAAATCAGAAAATCCACTAAACTGACAATTACCGCACTAGCCGGCATAATAATACGCGGAAAATATACCTTTGACAGCATGTTTGCATTCGTAATCAACGAATTGCTGCTTTCGGTCAGCGAGTTCGCAAAGAACTGCCAGGGAAGCATCGCCACATAGACCAACATCGGATAGGGCGCCCCTTCGGACGGAAGTTTGGCCAGTTTTCCAAATACAACCGTAAATACGATCATGGTCATCAGCGGCCTGATTACGCTCCAGGCAATGCCAACAGCCGTCTGCTTGTACCGTACTAAGATGTCGCGCCATGACAGGAAATAAAACAACTCACGAAAACACCACAGGTCTTTCCAATAATGCCGTTCAGTACGTCCGGCCTCTATATGCAGTGTATGTTCTTGCTCATCCATTTGGGAAGCTTCATGCTAATTATATTCTGGAAAAACTATATTGTTTTCCTGGTCACAATTCTTTTCAATTTCAACTTAATAAAATGTCTATCACTGAATAACGGATTTATCAACGACCTTATATAGGCATTGTCCACCTTTTTAATCTCTTTTGTTATTTGTTTCCTCTTCCTGAGCATGGTGGAGAACATCTTTAGGGCGTCAATCTTTGCCTTGATGAACAACTTCCATTTTGAGAGGACTAAACCAAAGTATACAAAATCGATGATAAAACCTAGCGCGATGTGAGGGGCATACATAATCAATATCGAAGCCGGGACGTTCTTTATCCTGACGAATTCCATGTTTCGTTGACTATAATAGACCCCTACGTCAGACGCCTTGCCTATCGAATTACTGACCTTGTGATATATTACGGCAGTGGGTACGTAAGCAACCTTCCAACCAGCAAGTTGTGATCTGAAATTTAAATCCGTATCCTCGCACTGAAGGAAAAAGTCTTCGTCTAAGAAGCCTATTTGCTCTATCATTTCTTTTCTGTATAAAGCGCCGGCAGCGCAAGCGCCAAAAATGAGTTCCGGCTGATGGTACAGAGCGGGATTCTCAGCCTCCCGTTTAAAGCATCGAAAGGTTGACAACATCATATCTCCGGCGCTGTCTATCGATTTAGAATCCCAGGTAAGCACCTTTGATGCGCATATACCAACAGCCCTGTTACCATCCATAGCCGTAACTAACTCCTCTAGCCATCTGCTATCTGCCCTGGCATCTGGATTTAACAATGCAATATATTTCCCGCCAGCATGTTTTAATGCAGTATTATTTCCAAGACAAAAGCCCGTGTTGGTATCTAAATATATGGTTTTTAGAGGATAAGATGCTTTGCTTTTAAATGATTCGACAAGCATTTTTGTATTATCATGTGAATTATTGTCGATCAAAATAGCTTCAATATCCTTAAAACTCTGATCGTTTAAGGACGCAAGGCAATCCACAATTGTTTCTTGAATATTATAAGTTACTATAAGTACGCTTACAGGTGCCAATTTCTTTCTCCATTGCACACAATTATCTGAGCGAACCCGACCTTCGCAGTTCGAGGGGTAGACCAGCCGCCAAGCCAGTAAATACAAGGGGTCATATCAAAACAGGTTGTCCGAGAATGTAAAATTCAAAAAAACAGGTGTTTATATTAAAGGACTTATGACACGAAATTTGCTAAAATACCAATTCTCGGACAGCCTGAAAAGGTCGGAAATCATGACAAAACTCAAAGGAACACGAGCGGTGGACTGTTGTAGTTTTGAAGGACAAAAGCCCGGAATCTTATGGAGCGATTAATAGAGTACGAGGGTGAAGCACAGAAATTCATGGACAATAAAATCGTTCCCTTTACGAATAATTAGGCGAAAACAATATCAGTATGGAAAAGGTTCAGCAGAAAATATCGGGCTGTTTCCGTTCTAAGGATGGCACTAATTTTGTCTGTAGTGCTGCAAAAAAAACAAGGTGTAAGTTCGTGCCGGGCTTTAGAAATCTTATTTCGAGGTGAAATGCTTAATTTTGTTGGCTAACAGTGGTAGTATTTTAAAATACGCTGAGAACACTCACATTACTTATATACCTCTATCTCGCACCACGCGACCCAACTCGGGCTGGCGGTCGTTTCGACACGAATATAGCGACCTGTTACGCCTTGCTCCAAGAGATCGACATCGAGCCACTGGCTGTCGGCGGTACTTCCCGATAAGGTCTTTGCAACAGTGTTTGGATTTGGACTCGTTCCCACATAAATCGTGTGCGTCGTGCTTCCATTCGGCCATTTTGACTGGTGAGCAAACGAACCTTTCTTATCGGTTGTATAGAACCGATATCTAGCTCGATCCATTGCGATGGAAATCCACCCGCAGACCACGAAGTGATTACATTATTGTCAACCGCCTGCGACGCAGGATAACCCAGATACGAGTTGGAGGCAGTCGCCGAAGACACCACAACTTTGGTAAGCGCATAGACATTCACACGATCAACGCGTCCCTCGACATACTTGTTGCCTGTCCCATCGCGGGTACCAGTGTAGAATATCCCGACATGAAGTCTTTTTCCCAACGGAGCACCAAGGAAAGTTGGCGGTTCAACATTAGAAATGCCTCCCGCATCGAGGTACAGTTGCGTTCCATCCAACCAATACCGCCATCCGCCGCCATCGGGACCAAGGTAGTCAATCCGAATGTTGTGGAGTTGATTTGCGGCCATCGTTACGGTGTTCCCGCTGGCATCGAGCATATCTCGCTCATCGCAAGGAGCGAGCCTTGATAGTTTTACCATTCCGTAGTCTCCCGTAGAGCGCATTCCAATTTCTCGATAATCCGCCTCAGAAACAATCAATGTGAGGCCAGCCATACATCCCGCCACCCAATTGAGACAGGTATCCATGGAGAAACTACTCGTGGCACTTAGGTACTTTGAACGATTGAATGTCTCTCTACTTATCCATGCGAGTCCATCGTCATTGTTGGTTTTTTCAGCATGGGTGTACATAACGCCCCCTACGATTGCCCATGACTGGGTCGCGTCAGTCCCAGCCCAAGTGTAGGGATAGTTTGGACTTACAACCATTGCCCAATTTCCCTCCCCCGGAGGCACCGTCATGGTGATATCTTCCGGATCACTACCAGACATACACGTAAGAATCGACGAACTCGTCACTGTGTTTTGATCGATGGTCAACGAGATGAAATCATCCGAAAAAGTTTTGCTCCATGTGGGATTGGCATATATGGCAATGATAGTAAACGCTAAGAAAATGCCTCTATATCGTACAATGTTCATTGGTTCGCTCCAAGACTACGTTAATGACATTTATAAGTAAATATAGAATAAGAATATAGTGGCTTTTTTGCTCCGCATTTATACAATACTCCTATTGGCAAAAAAGAACTCAAATAAAGTACGCCAGACATGAGAATACTTCGATTCACCGGAGTCCGACCAATCAGACAACTGCGCGCCTTGTTCAGGATCAACACCCTTCTCACGTTCGGCACTATCTTTGACTCATTAAGAAAATAGAAAATTGCTTCTTTCCATTAGGGAGTAAATTTAGCAAAAACAAAGAAATATTACAAGTATTTTTATTTTATCAGCCTTATTGAACACCAAGGAAATACAATACCCTCTCCATCGACGGTTGAATTTCCGGATACATCTCAAAGTGTGCTGGTTCACCGTGAATTGGAATTTTCAAATCAAAACTAAGCTACTAAAGCTGGGGCTTTGCCCCAGACCCCAGGGTTTATTTTAGGCATAA